>CALGRZ010000078.1 GCA_937880705.1 uncultured Alistipes sp. | reverse complement strand
ACTCGTTCAACATCGCTGCGATGAGCTTCACTCCCGAGATCATCCGCGAGGTTGTCGAGCGTCACGTTCCCGGTTTCCAGATGGAGTACAACGTAGACCCCGTTAAGGATGTTATCTCGCGCAGCTGGCCCAACTCACTCGACGACACTTGCGCTCGCGAGGAGTGGGGATGGAAGCCCCAGTGGGATCTTGAGTCGATGACCAAGGATATGTTGGAGAAGGTTAGCGCAAAGCTGAAGCTCTAATATCCAACATCATAACAATAAAATAGTAGGCCGAAAAATCGGCCTACTATTTTGCTGTTATAGCATTAGTTCTACTCCTCGGTTACCCTCTGCCCATTCTCCACGGCATACTCGTAGTCTGCATCGGTGAAGGTGTAGGTGAGTGTCCAACCGAACTTACCGTTTACCTTATCTTTATAGTTTGCAGGATTTATTAGGGATGCTATTGTTGCATCTTCCTTTGTGTTAGCATCTGCCTCAATTCTTACGACATACTCGCCATTAAACCAAATTGTAGCTGCGCTTGGATAATATGAAGTGCCTGAAGGCCTTGATGATAGAGGCTCGTTTGTCATAAAATGCATCTGTGCGCCTCGATGACAGCTTCCGGGCGTTAGAGTGATGTTGTTCTCGTATTTATCGTACTCAATGTATTGTGCCCCACGCCATTCCAAGTCAGTGATTTCTATGTTATACTTTGTTTTGTTCTCATATTTAATATCCACTGAAGCTATGGCATCATAATACTGTTTGCATGATACCATCAACATAGTTGAAAGCAGAAAAAATAGTAGACGTTTCATAATCTTCATAAAAATATTGTTATAACCATCAGTTCATTTGGTGTCGGCTTGCAAAAGTCAGTGCCTCTACCCAATTTTATGTGCTACTCCTCGGTTACCCTCTGCCCATTCTCCACGGCATACTCGTAGTCCGCATCGGTGAAGGTGTAGGTGCAATTCCACCCTGGACGCTCATGTCGTTCGAGAGTGTAGTTCTCACTATCAGTGATTTCGTGTTCACCCTCATTATCGCGGCGGTCGTGTTCTACAAGATAGCTATCGTCAAATATTACAACTGCCGTATCGGCCAAATATTTCCAATAATCATTCTTGGCATTTTCGATAACGCTGTCTGTTATGGGGCTTAAGACAGAGGTAATTGTAGAGTAAGCAACCCTCTCTTCGCCGGGTTGCAGCATAATGCCATTAGCATTGTCGTACCCTGACATCTCAAAGGATATGGTTTCGTTGTTTAAGTCTTTTACATGGATGGTATGCGTTGAGTTATTCTTAAAGATATAGGTAAAACCCATATATGCATCACCCTCTACCTTGCTGCATGACACAAGTACTCCCAGTGTAACAACTGCGAATAATAGTTTTAATAAACTGCGCTTCATAAGATTAATGTTTATTCGTATATGCTTAAGTAGTTATTAAGTGCGCTTGGCCAATTTTATGTACTACTCCTCGGTTACCCTCTGGCCGTGCTCCACGGCATACTCGTAGTCCGCATCGGTGAAGGTGTAGGTGAGTGTCCATTGGTCACCAACTCTCTTCGCCGTATAGTTGTCAATATGCCATAAGGCCAACTGACGTGCTAAATCCTCGCCTTCGAGCCTATCATTATCGCTTGTCACTTGATAGCGTTCTCCGATTGTGATTATCGCCGAAGCGGGCAGAAACAACTCCATCATGGGGTTTATGTCGGCATTGTCTGTTGAACATGCTAATGAACCGTCGAAGAGTTTAAGCTTCTCATTTGGTTTGAGAGTTAACTCGTGTTGCCCTCTTCCAGAACATCTGTTATCATCCGGATTATCGACTATTTGCCAATTGATATCATCAATATCCACGATGTATGATGACTCGTTTGCATAATAGACTGATATTTTGCAGTACTCTCTCTCACAATCATACTCACATGCGAAACAGAGCACTGAAACCAAGATAAGTAAAATCTTTTTCATGGTTATATTAAATTAAAGTTGACACTTATTTTATTGTGTTTATATATAGTTTTCAATATACCGGCACTACTTGTAGAGCAGTGATGGCTTTTAGCACAGCGTATGTATGTTTTGGGGGGTAATAGCTACTGCAAAGTTCGGAAAAAAATGTGGCATCACCAAATTTTCGGCCAAAAAAAATCTATCACACGCCACTTGTTATATGTTGATAATGAAATGTTTACAAAACGCTGAAAAGAAAAAATCTATCAAGGCCCGTTTTTGCAGTATAAATTAAGGAAAAACAACCCACTTCAGAGTTTTAAAAAAAGGACGATAGATAGAGATACAAGGATTACTATATGATTGATATAAGGAGGGGGCGAGGAGTATACCACAACCTGCGTTCGACACATCATAAAGGGGCAAAAGTGACATAATTTCAAAACCTTTATACCATCTTTTATGAAAGAGAGTCGTTGCTTTATATTTTTTGACTATCTTTGCGCCAGAATATTTTACTAACTCAAAACACCCTCTTTTACATGAATTTCAACTGGCTCAAAGATGTGGTGATGGGCACACCGGGACACTACTCCATAGCCCATACCGTCTTTCTTCTGGCTATTGTGATCGCTGTGGGTATATTCCTCAGCCGTATCAAGATCAAGGGTATCTCGTTTGGTATGACGTGGATACTCTTCACAGGTATCGCCCTCGGCCACTTCGGCCTCAAGTGCGACCCCGAGGTGCTGCACTTCATCAAGGAGTTCGGCCTCATACTCTTCGTATTCTCGATTGGTCTTCAGGTTGGCCCCGGCTTCTTCTCGTCACTCAAGAGTGGCGGTCTGAAGCTCATAGGCCTCGCCTCGCTGATAGTGTTGCTCGGCGGTGTCACAACATACGTCATTCACATTATCACGGGTGAGCCCCTGCCCACGATGGTGGGTGTGATGTCGGGTGCCGTGACAAACACCCCCGGTCTGGGTGCCGCACAACAGGCATACACAGACTCTACGGGCATCGACGACCCGACGATATCGCTCGGCTACGCCGTGGCATACCCCCTGGGTGTGATAGGCATCATCCTCACGATGATCTTCATGCGCTTTGTGCTGCGTGTAGACCTCAAGAAGGAGGATGAGGGCCTGGCTGCCATGAGCAACGAGGCACAGCTACCCCACCGCTACTCGGTGCTCTTCAACAACAAGATGCTCGAGGGTAAGACCATAGCCCTGGCACATGCGCTCATAGGTCGCCAGTTTGTGGTATCACGCATCATGCACCCCTCGGGTGAGATCATCATGGCCGACGGCAACTGCACGCTCAATGCCGGTGACCGCCTGCGCGTCATCTGCACCGACGACGACCGCGACGCCATCCTCGCCTTCTTTGGTGAGCCCGTGGAGATGACCGCCGACGAGTGGGGCGCAACGGCTATGCAGTCGACACCCCTCGTATCGCGTCGCATCCTTATCACACGCGAGGAGATCAACGGCAAGAAGTTCTCGGATCTGCGCCTGCGCACACGCTACGGCATCAACATCACCCGCGTAAACCGTGCCGGTGTCGACCTCATACCCTACCCGGGTATGGAGTTGCAGGTGGGCGACAAGGTGATGGTCGTAGGCCCCGAGGCTGCGGTAGCCGCATCGGAGAAGGTGCTCGGCAACTCGCTCAAGAAGCTCGACCACCCCAACCTACTGCCTATATTCATAGGTATAGCCCTCGGTGTACTGCTCGGCTCACTGCCCCTGATGAACATACCCCAGCCCGTGAAGCTCGGTCTGGCAGGTGGCCCCCTGATCATCGCTCTGCTGCTGGGTCGCTTTGGCCCCCACTTCGGCCTTGTGACATATACCACCATGAGTGCCAACCTGATGCTCCGCGAGATAGGCCTTGCGATGTTCCTCGCAGCTGTGGGCATTGGTGCCGGTGACGGCTTTGTGGATGCTATCATCAATGGCGGTTATAAGTGGGTGGGCTACGGCCTTATCATCACCGTGTTGCCTCTGGTGCTTGTTGCCACGCTGGCACGCCTTAAGTTCAAGGTCAACTACTACACGCTTATGGGTCTTATGTCGGGCGGTATGACCGATCCCCCTGCACTGGGCTTTGCCAGCGCATCATCGGGTAACGACATGCCTGCGGTGAGCTACGCCACGGTCTACCCCGTTGTGATGTTCCTGCGAGTGCTCACGGCACAGATGCTGATACTGATGGCACTCTGATAGACCACTATATAACAGCGGGGATGACTATTCTACTTATAGTCATCCCCGTTTTGTTTTGTCCTGCTGCCACCGTTGCGCTCGAGCTACATTTTTGCCCCAACCCTTCGCTTTTTCCGCAAAAATTATTAACTTTGTAACGAGCGAATATATACAGAGTATATATAAAAAATGCTATTCAATCATAACATATTGATTATCAACACATTAGCCATAGGGGGGGGTATTTCGTAAGATTTACCCACATTGGTTATGCATAAAATCGGGAGACACTCGACCTAAATGGGTCAGGTGTCTCCTTTGCGTATATTCCCCAACGGCATATAGCTCCGAGGACGACAACTTTTAACAACCTGATAGGGCATATGGCCCGAAGAACAGAAAATTATTAACTAAATAAAAACATAGACTATGAAGAGAGAGTATGAGGCTTACCTCACGCCCGAAGTTGAGGTTATGAACATTGCTGTCGAGGAGGGCATCTGCGTCAGCTCCTCACTGGAGAACCCAGAGCCCGATGAAGATCAGAATCTCTAAATGTGTAAGATTATGAGAATGTTACTCTCCGTTGTCGCGCTGATGCTGTTTGTTTCGTGCGACATGCCGACCGTAGATGTTGTCGATAAACCCACTGCGGAGCACCGCTTCGTAGGCATTATCGACGATAGCGACGAGTCGCGTACCTACCTTGACGAGCAGATACGTCTGCTCTGGAATGCCGGTGACTACATCACTCTTTTTGAGGGTCTCACACTCAACAAGAAGTACACTTTTGTGGGTGAGGATGGCGATAATGCAGGCTATTTCGAGTTTGTCAGCCAGGGCTTCGGCGCGGGCAACGACCTCGACCGCTACTATGCCATATACCCCTACAGCTCGTCGACCAAGTACAAGTATGGCAGTCCCGACTACATCCAGTACACCTTCCCCACTACGCAGAACTATGTTGAGGGCTCGGTTGGTTTAGGTGCCAATCCCATGGTTGCCGTCACTGCCGACCTCGACGACTTTGACCTTCGTTTCCGCAACGTAGGCTCATTCCTGCGCGTACTTCTCTACGGTGACAATCAGACCGTTGGCTCCATCAAGCTCACCACCAACAGTGGCGAGGCCATCACGGGCGCCGCATCCATTGTCCCTGTCTATGGTGGCAACCCCACCTGCACTATGAGTGGTTCGGGCAACACTGTGACGCTTCATTGTGGCGATGGCGGTGTAGTTATCGGCGATAGCGAGGCCGAGGCCACCGTATTTTGGTTTGTTGTACCTCCCATTACGATGAAGAGCGGTTTCACCGTCACTGTCAGTGGCTACTATGGTGGCGAGCAGAGCTTCGAGGTTGGCAGCACCCTCACCTTTACTCGCAACAAGTACAAGAGCATGACCCGCGAGCTCACACTTGCCTCATCGAGTGCCGGCATGGGCGTCGATGGTTGGGGCAGTGGTGAGAATGTCGAAGGCTCCATTTAGTAAACAAACATTAACTTAAAATAACACACACATGAAAACAAGAGCACTATTTACTCTCGGTTGTGCAGCACTACTCTCCGTGGGCTGTGTCACCGATGATTTGGGTTTGGAGGTCTATCCTCTGCCCGAACCGGGTATATCTCACAAGGTTGAGATAGAGGGTAATATTGAACAGCACGACTACACTCGTGTCGACGACAGTGGTTTCTGCACCGGTGATGTTGTGGGCATCTATCTTGTCAACTACGATGGCGAGACCCCCGGCGAGCTTCTTGTCGAGGACAACCATGCCGACAACGTACAGTTCAAGCTTGGCGAGGATGGCACATGGTCATCGGAGTACGACCTCTACTACAAGGATGACGACACTCACGTCGACTTCTACGGTTACTACCCCTATGCCGAGCCCACCTCTATCTATGACTACCCCTTTGAGGTAGCAAAGGATCAGCGCACCGCCGCACAGAATGGTCAACTTGGTACATACGAGGCGAGTGATTTTCTGTGGGCCAAGGCCGAGAATATCGCACCCACAGCTTCGCGCATCAACCTCAACTTCCAGCACAAGATGTCCTCTGTTCGTGTACGCTTCCTTCAGGGTGAGGGTTGGGCCGACGAGGCGGAGTATGCCTCTGTTAAGAGGGAGGTTTTGGTTACCAGCACCATCCGCAAGTCTACTATCGACCTCTCTACGGGCGTAGTTACCCCCGAGGGCGATATGCCGTTGGATGGCATCATTCCTGCCAACGACAATGGTGATTTCCGCGCTATTGTTGTTCCGCAGAGGGTTGTTGCGGGCGATAATGTCTTGGTTGTCACCATCGACGGTCATCCTCGACACTTTGTACGTTCCGAGGATACCGACTATGTTGCCGGCAAGATTACCACCTTTGACTTGAGTGTCAACAAGGTTGCCAATACGGGCGACTACGAGGTCGAGCTTGTTGGTGTCAGCATCATGCCGTGGGAGGCCGATAATGTCTCACACGAGGACGATGCTCGCGAGTATGTTGTTGTTCACTCGCCCGAGGCCGGTCGCTTGGAGAAGACTATGGTTGACCGCTTGGAGATGGATGTTACCGCCATTAAGAACTTGAAGCTTACAGGTGAGATTGGTAAAGCCGACTATGAGTTTATGCGAGATAAGATGACCTCGCTTATGCGCCTTAACCTTAAGGAGGTAGAGAGTAAGATTGATGGTGTTTACCTGATCCCATGTAATGCATTTAGCGGTAAAAAAACCCTTATCAAGTGTGTGCTTCCAGATAAATTGGAAGCTATTGCGATAGACGCATTTGGTAACACCTCTCTTACAGGTACGCTTCAGTTACCGGAGGGCTTGAAATATGTTTCGGGCTTCAATGGAACAAAAATTACCAATATTCAGTTCCCTTCTACCTTGGAGGTTATAGGCGGAGGTCAAGATGACGACTATGGCGCTTCTTGTTCGGGTGATATATATGGTGCATTCTATGGTTGTACATCATTGATGTGCGAGATTTCACTCCCCGCCTCATTAAAGCGAATTGGAAATAGTGCATTCAGCGACTCTGCTATCAAGGGTAACCTCGCACTGCCAGAGGGCTTGGAGTATATCGGTAGTCAGGCATTTAGCAGTTGTTATGGTCTGACAGGCTCTTTGACAATTCCAAAAGGAATAAAGGTTATTATGAATAATGCATTTTTGTCATGCGGTTTCACTGGGAACCTCACCCTGCCTATGGGTTTGACAGAGATTCAGTCATGGGCATTTTACGGTACAAACTTCAAGGGTGAGTTAAATATTCCTTCAACTGTTACCACGATTGGAGAACGGGCATTTGGATGGACAGAGTTCAACGGCACACTTGTTCTACCTGAGGAACTTATCTCGCTTGGCTCTAATGTATTCGAGGGTTGCTGGCGATTGAGCGGTGTGGTTGAGATACCTGAAAATGTTGTAGCTATCCCATCGGGCTTATTCTATGAATGTAGGAATATCGAGGGTATCGTGCTCCATAAGGATGTCGAGGTTATTGAGTCGCAGGCATTTGCATACTGCTACTATGTATCCTCGATTGTCTGCAAGGCAAAGAACCCGCCCACTATTGCATCCAACTCTTTCGATGGCGTAGCAAAAGACAACTTCACTATTGAGGTACCTGAGGAGTCTATTAAGAAGTATCAGTTTGCATCGGGCTGGAGCGAGTTTAAGCGTATCGAGGCACACCGCGACTTCTCTATCTCGCGCAACCTGCTCCGCACACTCAACGATGAGCACTCAAAGAGCTTTGTGCTGCGTGCACCTGCAGGCGAGGCCTGGTCGGTAGAGTCTGCACCCGAGTGGGTAACCGTCACCCCCTCTTCGGGCACAGGTAAAACAGATGTTACTATCACCGTCAACGAGATGGCCGCAGGCGATGTAGGCACCTTCACTACGGGAACGGTTAACTCCAACGGCACAGTCGTGGAGAGCACCCACGCAGGTCGTGGTGGCGAGGTGGTATTCCTGCTCGATGGCAAGGAGTATCGCGCCCGTATGACCGTTGAGCAGTACGACTACCAGTATGGCGATGGCGACCTTATCACGCTTCAGGAGAAGGGCGTGGGTAATGGCGTAAATATCGTTGTGATGGGTGACTGCTTCGATGCCAAGGATATCGCCGAGGGTAAGTATCTGAAGGCTATGCAGGATGCCTACACCTACTTCTTCGATATCGAGCCATACCTGACCTACAAGGACTACTTCAATGTCTATACCGTATTCGGTATGTCGGCCGATAGCGGTATGGGCACGGTCAACACCATCCGTGAGGCCCGCTTTGGCTCGCAGTACACCTTGAATGAGGGTGTTTCACCCGACTTCGACACCGTATTCTCGGGTGCTTGCGTGGCTCCTATCAACGACGATGTTGCAACAACACTCGTTATCTTGGTGGAGAACAGCGCAGAGTATAGCGGTTTGTGCTATATGTGGGGCGATGGCTCGGCAGTGGCTGTTGTGCCCATGAGCAACGACCCCGCACCCTACGACTTCCAGGGCTTGATACACCACGAGGCCGGTGGCCACGGCTTCGGTAAGTTGGCAGATGAGTATATCTACCACAACGCCTTTATCCAGTCGTGCAGTTGTCCCTGCTGCGGACATGTCGAAGCGATCAACCAGATGAAGGCTTACGGCTTCTACACCAATATCTCGCTTACGGGAGGTATGCAGGATGTGCCATGGGCCCACATGATTTACGACCCGCAGTTCTCGAATGTTGTCGATGTCTACGAGGGAGCATATATGCACACTCGCGGTGTATATCGCTCGGAGGCGACATCGTGTATGAACAACAACATCGCCTACTACAACGCCATCTCGCGCGAGTCGATGGTTAAGCGTATTATGAAGTATGCGGGCGAGGAGTACTCTTACGAGGCGTTCAAGGCTCTCGACCACGAGTCGTTGCCCTCGACCTCGACCCTTGCAGCCCCTGCATGGGAGAGCATCAGCATGGGCGCAACGTCGCAGTTTGACCAGCGCGAGCCCAAGTTTATGGGTGAGAAACCGAAGTTTAACAAGAATAAGTTTTAATGGGAGGATACAAGTATGAAAACAAGAGATATATTATGCATAGTGTCGGCTCTCGCTCTTGGCTTGGCAGGCTGTAGTCAGGAGCATGAGAGTGTGAAGGTCTCTTCAAGCAATACGATGTCTTTCAACATTATGAGCCCCTATGCCCACACACGCGTGGCCGACGGTCTATTCGAGGCCGAGGATATGGTAGGACTCTATGTTGTCGACTATGTCGATGCCGAGACCGCAGCACCGCTTCAGCTCTCGGGTAACCGTGCCAACAACGAGGCTATGATGTTCGATGGCTCGGCATGGGACACCGAGCGACCAATATATTGGGGCGAGGGCAAGAGCGATGTATATGCCTACTACCCCTATATCGACGAAGTTGTCGATGTCGAGGCACAGCCATTCTCGGTGGCTACCGACCAGGATGCCGAGGGTGCTTACGAGGCCTCTGACCTGCTCTGGGCCAAGGCTGCGGGTGTGTCGCAGGCCGATGGCGCAGTATCATTGCAGATGCAGCACTCTATGAGCCGCCTTGTCGTAAAGATTATGGCGGGCGAAGAGTATGTGGGCTCACTCCCTGCCGATGCTACCGTACACCTCCACTCTACGGTTGCCGATGCGCGTCTCTCGCTTGACAACGGCTCTGTTGTTAAGGACCCCTATGCAGGTGCCAAGTCTATCAAGATGCGCAACCTCGGCGTTCGCACCTTTGCCGAGGGCGATGCCGTAGTGTATGAGGCCATCGTCGTTCCGCAGATGCTCGAGACATCGGTACCTCTGTTGGAGATTAACTCGAAGAGCGTGTCGTACCTTTTGGAGGATATGTTCAACTTCAAGCCGGGTGTCTCGTACACCTATACCGCAGTGTTGAACGCCTCGACCACCGCTATCAAGGTGGAGATTGGCTGCGAGGTTGAGGACTGGAATAATATCGGTGGTGGCACCGGTGGCGATGACTCGGGCAACGAGGGTGGCGAGGACGATGGTATCGACCTCTCGACCTATACCGACCTCTCCGGCGAGGGTACTGCCAACTGCTACCTTGTGAAGGCGGCCGGCAACTATAAGTTCAAGGCAGTACAGGGTAACTCCGACATGTCCGTAGGCAATGTCAAGAAGACCGAGGTGCTTTGGGAGTCGTTCGGTACTGATGTAGCTCCTAATGTTGGCGACCTTGTTACAGCTGTTGGTTATAAGAATGGTTATGTCTATTTCTCTACACCAGAGCTCTTTGGCAATGGTAACGCCTCGATTGCAGTTCGCAACTCAAAGGATGTAATCCTCTGGTCTTGGCATATCTGGTGCTCGGAGGAGGGATGGAACGACCATGTTTATCCAAATAATGCAGGTACAATGATGGATCGTAACCTCGGTGCTACATCGGCTACTCCTGGCGATGTAGGCGCATTTGGTTTGCTCTATCAATGGGGACGCAAAGACCCATTTATGGGCACTTGCGCAATATCGGGAACAACCCTCGCTGCATCGACAGGTAGTTGGACCACAATTCAAAATTCCCAAACTGTTGACTATGCCGAAGAGAACCCTATGACCTATATTGGTTCTGGTTCAAGCGAATGGTGCACAGGAATGGGTGCTTCTGATGATGACTATACAAAGCGTTGGATGGAGTCAAAGAAGACAATGTATGACCCTTGTCCAGTCGGTTACCGTGTACCTGATGGTGGAGAGAATGGTTTCTGGGCAACAGCAAATGTCAAGTATACGGGTGACGATACAAATCGCGGAATATACTGGACTCTTGCCGATGGCGAGACAACAGCGTGGTATCCTGCTGTTGGCTATCGTAGCCACGATAGTGGGTCGTTGTTCAGTGTCGGAGAGGGCGGCTATTGCTGGTCTGCTTTTCCTAATCCGAGCAGCACCCACCTCGCATACAACTTGAGCTTGAACTCCAATGGCATTGTCTACCCCGCAGACCTCAGCTTTCGCGGCGACGGGAACTCAGTGCGTTGTGTCCGAGAATCATATTAATTACCGATTTTTAGATTATAGCCCTGCCCTGCGCAGGGCTATATCTTTATAGTAACACTCCACAGCCAACCACCCACCCCTTTCCGGGCTATTTTGCGCAGTCAGTAGGACTTGATAGGATTTGATAGGATTTGATGGGATTTGATGGGATTTGATGGGATTTGATGGGATTTGATAGGACTTAATGGGACTGGATAGGATAACGCAGCCGACATTTACCCAGTAGCAGTGTACTATCCCTATTCCGTCCTATCTCTTCCTATTTAGTCCTGTCTCTTCCTATCCTCCGCGCAGTCAGTAGGACATTACTACATAGGGCATAGCCCTTGCCAAAACCACACAAAACAAAAAAGCGAGAAACTTTCGTTTCTCGCTTTCTGTACCCCCTCAAGGCGTGGCATATACCCGCACAGAAGGGCGTAAAACGAATAATCCGTGGACATGGTTTGCTATAGGTTTCGATTTTTTGTCTAAATCGTGTCTAACTTCGCAAACCTATATTAAAAAACCTTATTTACTTGTTGTATTACTGCCAACCAAGTCTCTTGGAGATCATCTCTAAAACCTCATCAACCGTATCAAATTCTTTAAGCCATGTAGGGATATCCTTGTTAATCCAATACAACACCTGCAATATTTCTTTGTGCATATTATCTATATATGCTTTACTCCAACAGATTGGCTCATTGTGAAAAACACGATTTCTAAATGCCCTAAAATTATTCAATGGTGCAGATACATTCTTGCGCTGCTTCAGTGCTTTAGGCATATAAGGGAATGCTCTTCTTAAGTCATGCCACAACACTCTCTCATACTGACTATTCATCAATGATACCCAAAAACCGAATGTTAATTCAGCGACAATCTTCGATGCTGTAACAATCTCCCCTCTGTTGCTAATATGTCGTTGCGCCTCTGTAATATAAAAATTCAGTCCATTAAGACCTTGTGTAGATGGTATTACACGATACCAGTCATCGCGACCGAACTTTGCTATCAACTCTCTATTCAGCGAATTTCTAAGCGCAACCTCAAATACAGATAAGCAAGCATAAAAAGAACTTGACAATTCTATATTAGATTGATAGTGTACAATTGCCTTGTTTTCATCATTGGGATGAGCCGCATAATAACGACCCATTCTTTCATTTGAGAAAACTTTTTCGAAAAAATATTTGGTTTGCATAATTTTTGTTTGTATATTTGCAACGCAGTCCCGGGTGTTCCTCTCCCAGATATTAGATGCTGGTGATGAATCCGGGTTTTTTTTGTTTATACTGCAAAGGTAATCATTACCATTGATAAAACAAAAAATATAGCGATTTAGGGCTTATTTTCTTCAATCCCCACCGAAATTTACGACTGATCCCAAATTCCGCCACAGAACGCTGCCAAACTAAGCATATTTATACGAAACAAGCGAAAACATTTCGTTTCTCGCTTTCTGTACCCCCTCAGGGGCTCGACTGCGCTACTTGCAGTAGGCAGTCATGTGCTCGTTTAGTTTACACCCTCCCAACCTCCCTGGAAGGGAGGCGCATTCAGGGTTCTCGCCCGAGGGTATAAAAAAAAATCCGATGGAAAAACCATCGGACCTTTTGTTGTACCCCCTCAGGGGCTCGAACCCTGGACCCCAACATTAAGAGTGTCGTGCTCTACCAACTGAGCTAAAGAGGCATTTACAACCTTTTCGATTGCGAGTGCAAAGATAAGGCACTTTTTCTAATCTACCAAATATTTTTGGAACTTTTTTTAAGATTTTTTTACAGCAAAGATACATCATGGAGTTAACGCATTGATACACCGAAAATTACAACCTAAACAAAATTTTTCTTTTCTCACCATTTTTTTTGCACATCGCCACGCCACGCCACCGCGAAGCACCATCAGCCGAAAATTATTGATAAAAATAGCCGTTTCGTGGAGCACATATAGATGTATTTACTTGCAAGTAGTGAAAATAATTTATACCTTTGAGTGGAAAATAATAGATAAACCCAAATAACATGAGAAGAGTTTTGCTTATTGCAGCGTTGCTGATGGCAACATCATTGTCGTATGCCCAAAACCCTCGCGCCGTACTGAAGAGCGTGTTAGACAACGAATATATGAAGGCCCGCGAGAAGTACGACAAGATAAGCCCCAAGGTACATGAGGAGATGCCCGAGATGTGTGCCCTGGCAAAGGCCATTATGTACAACATGGAGATCACAAACGGCGAACTTAAGGTCGAGGGCTATGCACTGCTGGTCGAAAACCTCGACGCAATACGCTCCTCGTCGCACCTGGAGAGGGCACTCAAGAGTTGTAACTGCACCCTCGACACCTTCATTGCACGCGCCGAGCAGGCCTCGATGGGTTATGTCATAGAGTGTGACAACGAGGAGCTATACCGTCGCTACATGGCAAGTGCCCGCACAGCACCACACAGCGACATTGAGCTACTGGAGGCACTGCTGCTGAAGCGCGTTTACAACAACGTATGCGAGGCCAACACGATAGCCGAGTACGACCGATTTATGGAGGAGTATGCCGAGTCGGAGTTTGCCGTAGACGTGGTGGCACGACGCACACTGCTCTACTACAACGATGCGATGGCCACAAGCGATGAGGCCACCATGGAGCAGTTTATAGCCAACTACCCCGACTACCACGAGGTGGCAAACGTCGAGCAGAGGCTGATGGAGCACCGCTACACGCGCGTAGTGAACGCGGGCGTGATAGATGATATGAAGTGGTTTGTGGCGACATACCCCGACTACGAAGGTATGGAGAGCCTCAAGCAGCTGATGGCCGACAAGGAGTACCCCACGGTGGAGGATAGCCGAGCATCGCTCGTGGCATTCATCGAGTACTACCCCACGACCACACAGGCGGCAGATGCCCAGCGTCGCATCGAGGCACTCAACGTGTTGGAGAGTGCCGATCTGGCAGCCATGATCGAGTATGTACAGCGTTACGGCTACGACCGCAACTACACACGTTTCCTGCGCACGATGGTGGAGCGTCACCACTACCTGATACTCACCGAGGACTTCGACAGCGTGACAATGATACGCTTCCGCAACAGCGAGGGCAAGGTGGGATACCTCAACCTCAAGGGCGAGCTCGTCGTGGAGCCCAAGTACGACTGCGCCACGATGATGTACTTCCCGCAGCCGAGCAACAACTCCGACCTACCATACGACTTCCGTCGTGACCGTGACGTGGCGGTGGTGTCGCTCAACGGCAAGTGGGGCGTATTAAAGAGCGATGGCAGCGAACTGATAGCACCTAACTTCCTCACCATAGGCCTTCTGAACGACCGCATAGCCTGCGTAAGCAACATCTGGGTGGAGAGCAACGACTACTGCGAGAGCGAGATATACACCTACAACGAGTATGACTACAACGGTCGTAGTCGCGACACCAACAAGCAGTACCGCACCGGCACGGATGTAGATACGAACATCAATTGGGACACTGCATGGTTCACCGAGAAGGTACACCTCGACAACACCGATGATCATTGGCAGAAACGCCTCTACGACAGCAAGGGCAACCACCTTGGCACCATCTTTGGCGGCTTCAAGCACCTCACGGCCAACTACCGCTACTACGAGTGCACGGGCAGCCGTATAACCAACATCATCAACCGCGCGGCCACGGTGTCACACCTCAACTTCAAGAGCTACAACATGGTTAACATCTTTGGTGACGTTATCTTTGGCGAGTCAAACGACGGAGCATCGTTCTGCGTTATCGACCTTAACGCCATGAAGATACTCTCGACAAACGAGTACCGTCGCATGGAGCCTATCGCCAATGGTTGTATACTTGTGGAGTACCCCGACAAGAGCTACGGATATGTCAATAGCGACCTTCAGCCGGTATTTGACAGCCGCTTTGAGTATGCAACGAACTTCTCGTGTGGTACTGCGGCGGTGAAGGACAACACGGGCTGGCACCTCATCGACACCGAGGGCAAGGCAATAAGTGGCAACTACCAGGCTCTGAAGCCTCTGGACAGTTACCCCGGCATGTTCCTCGCGGGCAAGGATGGCAAGTATGGCGTTATAGATGCCAACAATGAGGTTGTAGTGCCCCTCGCACATCAGCCCTACACCTCGCCATACGCTGCATCGGAGATAGATAGCTGGTATGTCAGCTTCGAGGGCGGCGAGATAAGCTGGGCGGATGATAATCGAACTACGCTCTACGAGTTATAGCGACAGACAACACCTAAAACAGATAGCGGGGATGACTAAAAAGTAAATTAGCCATCCCCACTTGAAGTTGAATAAACAGGTAATGATGCAAAAAGCACCACTTTTTGCATCATTACCTGTTTCGGCAAGCCACCGCTATACTACCTATCGCTATTCCACTCGCCACCATCGTAGAATACTGCCCTATCGCCCGCAACAGCCTTCAAAGCCAGATAGCTCTCGTAAAGACAGATGCCATTGGCACTATCATCGGCGAGGAAGTATGCAACAACTGACGGATGGCGTTTGGTGGTATGGGCCATCTGCAACGTACGCTCAACATAGTCGGCACGCCACTTGGGGTTGTTCGAGGGGTTGCCACCACGCTTGCGCGACTTGCCCGCCGACGATGAGTTTATGGGGGCTGTGACGGCGACATAGAGGCCCAAACGGTCGCACTCCTCGAGCAGCTCATCGGTGATAGCACCGGCCGTAAAACGCAGGGTGCGGTATCCCTCGTCGTAGATTCGGTGCAACTCCTCAACAGAGATGACGGGCGACACGCAATACCACTCCACCGACTGTTCAGAGCCATTTATAAGGAGTTTACCCTCTCTCCACTCCAGCTGTCGCAGTGCCAAGGGCAGGTCGTAGTGCTCGACATCACGCCCCGCTATGCGATTCTTCAGACGGAGGCTCAAACGTGTGGGGCTAGCAGCACTCCACAGCACCGAGTCGGGCACAGGCGAGCCAAAGCGCATGGTGTCGACACCATGCATGCCGAGTGCCACGTCACGGTGGCCACCACCCAGACGAATGGTGTCGTTGAGATATAGTTCATAATAGAGCGTAGACTGCTTCGCGCCGAGGGTCTGGTTCTGCATCACCGCGCTAAAGTCTACATTGACAACACCGCCCTTGCCAAGCGTGGTACGATATGATATATCGCGCACACGCACGCGAGGCTGCGAGATAACATAGGCTGTGGGCTGCGGTGCGCCACCGCGGTCGAAGTTCTCGATAGAGCGAACCTTATCGTTGGCTATCAGACGCAACTCCACACGGTTCTTATCCTCACGCGAGAGCTTCGTAATATTGTACTCGGCCGCAGCAAAACCATTGGCCGAGCCTCCGGCATGCTTGCCATTGATCCACACCTCGTAGGGTACGCCGACATGCTCAACACGCAACAGAACGTGTCGCTCTAACCATGAGAAGGGGAAGGTGTACTCGCCACGCAACACGCCATCATCGGCCTCGGTCCACTCAACAATAGGCTGCATATATCGCTGGCGTGTCATGGCGCGCTCCGCAGCAGCCTCGGCCGTTGCATAGGGCACAAGGCGCGTGCGATGGGGATCACACCCCGTGGAGGGCATATCAGACTGTGCCGACACAACTGCCGGCACCATAAGAAGCAGGGCTACGGCCAAAGCCCTATAAAGTCGTCTCATTGTTACTTACGTTTTTGGTATGACGGACGTGAGTTACGCCACTCGACAACCTCGGGTGTGAGCTCATCGAGGCGGTCTACCCACATGCGGTTCTCGACAAGTCTGCGACGCTCGTAGTTGATGCGCTCGGTGATGGGGAACGTAGGTTTGCTTCGCACCGATGCATCCTCACGGCGTGAGGGTCGTATCTCCCTGTCACAGATGCTCTCGCGCGTAGGACGCAGCGTGTCGCACCACTTGAAGTCGGGCAGGAACTTATCCTGTGTCTCGGGTATCATCGACATGGGATAGAGCGAGTAGTCGGGGTTCTGACGATAGGTGATCTGATATATCTCACCATCATCGAAGTAGAACGATATACCCGAACTCTCGATATAGGTGAAGGCAGACACCTCCTTCGAGCCCTCCTCTTCCTGCATGTAGTAGATGGTCTGTGCATTGCCGTCGACATCGTTACGCACGACATTACCATCCTCGAAGTAGGCCACCATATCCTTGCCACGCACCTGGTTATAGTAGGCCGTGTCGATCTCCATGCCGATGAACGGATCGCCCATGAAGTGGGCACGCTCGATAGCTTGATCGAAGGTGTAGATGTACATCGAGTCGGACATAATCTGGTTGTTCTCGTTCCAGAGTATCGGGTCGCGGAAGATGCGGATCACCGAGTCGGTGTTGAGTGTCACCAGCGAGTCACTGCGCAGCTGCGACGCCGTGCGGAACATACGCACGTTGCGATAGGCCTTAATCATGCGATAGACACTATCGGCCGGTATGGGAGGTGTGATGTTAGCCAATGAGTCGAGCGAGTCCAACGAGTCACGCACGAGGCTATCCTGCGCCAAGGTATCACGACTTGTACTATCGGGGCGTACGGGTCGCTCGGGCAGGCTGTCGCGCGTGATGCTGTCGATGGTATACTCCTCGCCAGTGTACTCCTTGCCACGCCTCAGAGCTCGAGCCTTGGCCTTGTCGATCTTGCGACGGCGACGCTCCTCGGCCTTCTGCTTGATACGCTCCATGCGCTCCTTCTCCTGGTCGGCAAACTCGGCACTACGCGCCTTACGACGAGCAATGATGGTATCTATCTTGATTTGAAGTATAGAGTCACGGATGTGGCGGATAGAGTCCCTCTTATGCTGCTTAATCGAGTCGAGCGAGTCGCGCACAGCACGCTTTATGGCACGCAACGAGTCGCGCTCGGCACGTTTAGCCAACTTGGCTCGGTACTTAAGCTGCTTGGCTGTTAGTACCTTGACACTATCTTGAGATAGGCTGTCGGCAAGGGTGTCAATGGCCATCGTATCGCGCATCACGCTGTCGAGTTGCAGTCGCTCGGGTAGCGTATCATGTTGCAATGAGTCGACATCATGACGCTGTCGGCTTGCTGCCTCGTCTGTACCCGCTGTGCTCGTTGCGCCCTCTGCGCCCTTCGTATGTGTCGCCTCGCTCTTCGACTGACGAGGGGCCTGCTCCGAGGTTTGAGAGCCTGTATCGCGACGTCGCTGCTCGTGCGAGGCGGTGGGCTTATCGCTCTGCTCGGCAGGTGACATCTCCTCGGCAGTGGGAGCACTCTCCTTTAGCTCCGAGGGGGCACTTTGGGCCATCGCCGTACTATCGGCTCGGGCTGCTACATCCCTATCGGCTTGGGCAAGGCTGTCGGCTCGGGCTGGCAGCGAGTCCGTCTTGGGCGCAGCCGAGATGGTGTACAACCATACCGTGTCAGCAGAGAGGTATATCGAGTCGGTGAGCGACGGGTCGTAGTTGATCATCGAGGGACGACGCGTAAAGAAGGCGTTACCCGGCTCCTGCCACCACTCGCCATAGTCGGCAAAGCCGAGCACCTTCTCGGTGGTATCGTCAACCTGAAGGTTGCCCATACCGATGATATGCTCGTCGGTGCGGTAGTACTTCAACGTATCGCCCCAGATCTCGCGCTCGGGGGTGAGGATATAGGCATTACGCTTAAGGTGGTGCAGGTCGGTAAGCTTCGTATACTCGCCATCATCGGCATAGAGGTACTCATCCTTGTCGTTCCAGATATTGGTATTGCGGAAGTAACGGGCATCCTCGCTCTGGGTGTTGAATATCACCGAGTCACCGGTCATCTGGTAGGTGTCGTTGCGCATCTCAACATTGCGTACCGCTATCAGGTCATGGGTCTTGGTGTTGTAGTAGCCACGCTCCGACTCCATGAGGTTCTCGCCCTTCTCCACATAGCAGCCGCCATAGAACTCGCCCACCTCGTCGTAGGTGTCGAAGGTGCAGTGGTAGGTGTACATCACAGCATCGCCATCCACGACCTTGACAAGATCGGAGAAGACCGTGGCACGGCTGTTATTGTGGTTGTACTCGGCACGGTCGCCGTAGACATAGGTCTCGTTCTGATTGATAAGCACATTGCCGAAACACTCGAAGCTCTGGTTCGAGTAGCGCACGGCACTATCGGCAAGGATAACGGCACCGTTGTGGTGGGCCGCAAAGTTGCCGACAAGGATAAAGATCGTTGAGTCGCCACGGTCGATGAAGTAGGAGTCGTCGGCAATCATATCTACCATGCGACGCTCCGACTTTGTGCTACGGCTCTGGGGCGGTGTGGTGCTCACGGCCGAGACCTCCGACAGCTCATGGTAGACGACACGCATACGGCCACTGGCAGCGTAGAGAAACGCGCCGGCGACAAGCATAAGCACAACGATGGTGGTTATCCTACGACTCATACGACCTCTACTTGATCCAATTCTTATTCTCGAACTCATCGCTGCGGTAGTCGGGATCTACATAGACATACATAGACTTGATCTTCTCCGACAGCCACTCGTTAAAGACCTTCATCTGCTTCTGCTGCAGGGCCATCTCCTCCAGACGTATATAGTCGTCGACAAGCGAGGCGGTGTGGGCAGGGATGATCTCCACGAGCTTGACGATCTTGCTCATGTAGTTACCCATAAGGTCGGTGGTCTGGAACGAGTTTGACACCTCGCCCACCTTGAGGCGCATAAGCGCGCTATAGTCGTCGAGCGACTTACCACCCTGCTGACCGAAGTCCTCCTTGAGGAAGCGGGTGGCCGTAAGACGAGCTCCATCGTAGACACCCTGACGAGCCAAGATATCGTGGTTCGACACTATACCGCCATTGTACTTCGAGGTCGCATCGTCCGAGAACTTCAGAGCAGCCTCATCGAAGGTCATCGAGTCCTTGCGGATAAGGTTGGCTATGCTGTCCAGCTCGCGCGAAGGCTCCATAAGCTCCTCGCGGGTGAATGTGGGTCGCAGAACAATGTGGCGGCAGTGGTACAGCTCACCCTTCTTGTCGATAAGCTCGATGATATGAAAACCGAACTCGGTCTCGACAATCTCCGACACCTGACCGGGCTTGAGCTTCTCCAGAGCCTCGGCAAAGGGGCGTACATACATCGACGAGGGGGCAGGCTCCATCTCGCCACCATGCAGTGCCGAGCCATCGACAGAGTACATGCGTGCCAACACCGAGAACTTGGTCTTGCCCGTGATGACACGCTCGCGCATATCCAGCAGACGCTCCTTGGTACGCTGCTGCGCCTCCTTCAACGACGAGGGGAACTTGGTGATCTGCGCATATACATACTGCTCACCGATGATGGGCAGACTATCCTTGTCGATATCGTTATAGAAACGCTCAACCTCACCCGGCACGATTGTGACCTTGCTCACAACATGGCTCTGCATAGACTGTGCATAGGTCTGCTCCTCGTATCTCTGGCGCAACATCTCACGATAGGTGAAGATGGGCATGTGCTCCTTGGCCTCGAGCTCGGCGATGCCTCCCGCCTCGGTGATGAGCATCTGGAGGTAGTTCTCGATGCGCGACGATATATCCGAGGTATTGACATCGATAGAGTCGATCAGGGCCTGGTTATAGAGCAGCTTCTGCTGCATGAGTGCCTCCAAAGCCTCGTTCATGGGGTCACGGTCTGACGTGTAGCCCATCTGTCGACGCTGCTCGACGAGCTCCTTGGCATAGGCCTCAACATCCGAGTGGAGGATAGACGAGCCACCCACAACGGCTACGACCTTGTCGAGCATAACCTGGCGACGCTGTTGCGCCACGCCATGGTCAACTCCAAAAAATATCAGTGCGGCAACTACCGCTAAAAGTGTCTTTCGTATCATAAGTTTAGTTTCGTTTTCTGTTTTGTGCGTAGCGCATTACTCGGCCTGACCAACCAGAGGATCATCCTCGGTGATGCTCTCCTCGACGGCCTTGACCTCGGCTACCGAGGCGGGCTTGTCGGCGGGTCGATAGCTCAACGAGTGCATCATCGCCGAGTCCACCACCACGATACGTCCCTCGAGCACTGCCTCACGCTTGAGCTCGGCCTCGTAGCCCTTCACAACATCGGTTCTACGCTCGTTGTAGAGTCTGCGACGTATATCCTCTCGCACACACTCCAAGGGGGCCACCTCACCCTTGCGGGCGATGTCGGTGATGAGCAGGTAGAAGACGGCATCGTCGGCACTCATCTGCTGCACACCCTCACGCGACAACAGGTAGTCATACGAGCGTGAACGCTCGGTGGGCAGGTTGCTCAAAAAGTCCGAGAACGACACCCACTCCGAGGTCATGTCAACAAGCTGCAACGAGTGCTTCTCGGCAAGAGCAGCCACCTCGGCAACACCCTTCTTGGGCACGGCACGCAGGGCTGTCTGCAAGGTAGTGGTATTGCGGAACGAGCGCGGAGTCTTAACCACCACACCGCGCAACTTGTTGTGGTCGAGGCGGAAGGCGGCACTATTGGCACGATGGTAGGCTGCTATCTGCTGGTCGGTAATCTCCACGTCGATGGCATTGTCGATATAGTACTGATCCAAACGACGCATGATAAGCGACTGACGGTAACCCTCAACCAGACGGTCAATCTCCTTGGATGATGACGAGAGCACCTCCTCGGCACGGCGCATCTTAAGGCGCGTAAGCAGCCAGTTGTCGATGTACATACGCACAAACGTAGCACTATCGGCGGCACTCAACCCTGTGGGCATATCGGCCTTGACAGCATCGCGAGTGAGCACCACATCGTCGACCTTGGCCACAACATTGTCCACATCGTCGCTGTGGATATAGTCACCCAGACGGCCACAGCCATTTGCCATAAGCAGAAGGGCAAGCAGTGATATGTTGAAAATTTTACGCATATTATCGGGCAAAGATACATTTTTTACTCGAAATAAACGCAACGAAGTGATAATTTATTATCAAACCATAAAAAAAGAGGGTGTTATATGTCGTTGTGGCGACCCACAGCGAAGCATATAACACCCTCAACAGGTTTAGGTTCTGCTATATATCGAGGCGATAGACCTCGTCAATTCCGGGTATTCGGGCGATACTCTCCATAGCCGACTGAAGCTCATAGACCGAGTGCACCGCAAAGTCGATGGTGCAGACAGCAATGCGGTCTATGTTCTCGGTCGAGAGGCCGCTCATGGTGAGGTGCAGACGATCGGTGATGCAGTCGATAAGATCGCTCATAAGGTGGTAGCGGTCGATGCCTCGGATGCGGATACGCACCGGATAGAGGAAGTTGGAGTTCTCCTCAAACTGCACCGATACGATAGAGTCGCCGTGCTGCGAGGCAAGACGTATGGCCGAGGGGCAGTTGCGCTTATGCAGAGTGATGTTGCCCTCGCCGTTGCGGAAGCCTATAACCTCGTCACCGGGCAGCGGGTGGCACGCCTCGCAACGGTCGTACTCCAGACGTGGCAGGTTAGCCATGTAGTTGCGCAGGTAACGCTTGGCGCGGTAGGTTGAGACATGCTCGATCCAGTCCATGCCGGGCTTGGCATCCTCGGCAGTGCCTATCTCGACACAATCGCCACGGTGCAACGTCGTACACACTGACATCAGCTTGCCGTTGATACGGGCATACTCGGCCTTCTCGCCAACCTTGGAGTGTATCTCAAAGGCGAAGTCCAGAGCCGTGGCACCCTTCGGGAGGATAACGCCACGTCCCTTGGGCGTAAAGACCATAATATCATCATTATAGAACGACGAAGTCACGCCATCCATAAACTCCATATCGGGATTATCCTCGGCAACATCCTGCAAGACGGCCTTGAACTTATTGAGCCACAGCGTAACATTCTCCTCGGTGCACTCCGCAGCACAACCCAGACGCGAGTTGCGCACCATGCGCTCCGACGAGATATGCACCTCCTCCCATATACCCTGCTCGGCAAGCAGCTTGACATGGAAGCTCTGGTAGCCATTCTCCTTGGGGGCGTTGATATAGTTCGACACGCTGCCGGGACGCTCCTTGAAGTTATCGGTGAGGATGGAGTAGATGCGCAGGCTCATGCCCTTCTCCGAGTAGCTGTCGCTATTGGGATAGATGATGCGGATGTAGTGTTTGTCGTCGACATGCTTTAAGTCACTGCCCTTGGCCTGCATCTTGCGCCATACGCTATACGGATTACGGTAGCGTATCTCGCAGCGGGCCTCTATGCCCTCGCGGGTCAATATCTCCGATATCTTATCCACGAAGCGCTCCAGACGTGGGCGGTCGGCCTCACGCTCTTCGCGTAGCATGCTCTCGATCTGTGCAAAGTCCTTGGGACAACGGTAGCGGAACGAGAGGTTCTCCAGCTCGGTCTTGATGTGGTAGAGGCCGAGGCGGTTGGCAAGCGGAGCATAGAAGTAGTCGGTCTCTCCGGCTATCTTCATCTGCTTATCGGCACGCATGCTGCTCAACGTGCGCATGTTGTGCAGACGGTCGGCAAGCTTGATCAGCAGAGCTCGGATATCGAAGTGCACCGACTCGAGAATCTGGCGATAGTTATCCACCTGCTTCGAGTGCTTGTATCGCTCCTTATGCTGCTTGGTCACCGTGCCCACCAGAAAGGCTACGTCGTCACCAAAGCGCGAACGTATATCCTCGATGGTGTAGTCCGTATCCTCGACTACATCGTGCAGAAAGGCGGAGATAATGGGGTTGTCGCCGAGCTCCAGCTCACGGGCCACGATAGAGGCCACGGCGATAGGGTGCATAATAAAGGGTTCGCCACTCTTGCGCTTCTGGCTGCGGTGGGCCTCGGCAGCGAGCTCATAACCGGCTCTTATTCGCGCCAACTCCTCTTCGGTATTGCGCTCCGCAAGGTAGGCAAACAGTTCGTCCACACTACTGCGAATATCGGCTTCGTAGTTCTCGTTCATCGTTCTCACTTAGTTTTGTTTGGGAAACAATTTCACGCAAAGTTACCAAAAAAAGTGTGTCGCTGTTCGCCTAACATCAAAAAAAATAGCCTCGACATGGCTCAAACAGCGATTTTTTCGTATTTTTGTGTCGTTATAAGAAATGATACATCAATGAGAACTATTCACATCATGCGAAGCATCGCAGCCATGCTCCTTGTCACTCTGTTTGCATCGTGTGCAAAGGAGCCACAGTCACCCACCCCATCGAAGCCCAAGGCATTTACCTTCGATGGCATAGAGACAACCTACACAACCATAACAGTAGATATACTGCCCGAGGTCAAAGAGATGGAGTACATAGCCTTCATCACCGAGCGAAAGTATTTCGACGATAGAGGCATAGACACCGCCCAGGAGCTTCTGGATGACGACCACATGTACTTCCGTCAGATGGCCGAACAGTATGAGATGCAGCTCTATGATTTTCTCTCGTCGGTGGGCTGGCTCGTAAGTGGCGACAAGCGCGACTACCAGGCCTACAACCTCAAACCCGCCACGGAGTATATACTCTACTGCTATGGCGTTGAGTTCGAGGGCGACTACTACGACATTACGACCGACATCTGCTACACCTCAATTAGGACCTCCTCGCCCGCCATGGTCGACGTGGACTTCGCGGTGGAGGTTACAACAAGTGGCAACACAGCCAACTTCAGCATCGACCCCGGCCAATACGATGGTCTCTACTATGCCAAAGTAGTGCCCGGCCACGACCCCAGCTACGTTCTACCCAACCAGACGATGAGTCAGGAGCAGATAAACATGCTTCGCTACCAGACATACAACACCTTCAATCAGTGGATCAACGAGGAGGGCATCGCCCCCGAGAGCTTCTGCATGCAGGGCACCACCCAGCACAGCTCACGCCTGGAGCCCAACATGAGCTATATGATTGCGGTATTCGCCCTGAGCGATGAGCAGCTGCCCATGCTCTGCTCGGAGCCTACGCTGGCACACTTCACCACAGGCGATAACCTGCTCTCGGATATGACCATCGAGATTGTGGTAGATGATATCACCCCCTACACCGCCCAGATGACCCTCAAGCCCTCGAGCAACGAGCCCTATGCCGCTATTATGATCCGTGGCAGCGAGTTTAAGAGTCTGCCCGAAGATGAGATGGAGGCCATGCAGACCATCATCGAGTTCTACCAGCCCGCAATATTCCGAGGTGAGTTCAGCGAGCAGCTCATGCCTCTGATGCCCGAGCAGGAGTACACCGTGATAGCCTTCGGTTGCGACGAGGGTCTGCCCAGTTCACACCTCTTCACACACACGTTCCGCGCAACAGCAGCCACCGAGGGTGATGTCTACATCGAGGATATTGTCGTACACAAATTCTTTGATATCGAGGAGATTGCCGCCATCGACAGCAGCTACGCACCGATGACCGAGGAGTGCGAGTGTGTGGTACTTGTCGAGGCTCTGACCAACGTCCCCTGCGACAAGATCTACTACTGGTGGTACGATGGCTTTATGCTTGAGGAGTACTCTACGGAGGCCTTCCTCGAGGATCTGCTGCTCTACGGCTACACACCCTCACCCGAGATTATGGGTCTGTGGTATGACTCGGAGTTCTTCTTTGCCGGTATAGCCGAGGATGAGGAGGGCAATTTGAGTGAGATATACTTCGGCGAGAAGTTTACCCTCAAGCGCGAGGATCGCAGCCCCGCCGAAGAGTTCTTCGAGCTGATTAAATAGAGCTACACGATATGATACGTTTCGATTGCGACTACATGGCGGGGGCCCACCCCGAGGTGCTGGAGGCCCTGGTGCGCACCAACCTCGAGTTGACATCGGGTTATGGTGCCGATGGCTATACGGCCGAGGCTCGCGAGCTTATACGTCGAGCCATAGGATGCCCCGAGGCACAGGTTATGTTTCTGGTGGGTGGCACACAGACCAATGCCACCATCATAGATGGTATCCTCGACCGTCACGAGGGTGTCATCGCCGCAGACACCGGCCATATTGCCGTGCATGAGTCGGGAGCGATCGAGGCTTCGGGACATAAGGTGCTCACACTACCCCACCACGCCGGCAAACTCGATGCCGAGGAGGTGGATCGCTACATCACGGAGTTCTACCGCGACGACACCTACCAGCACATGGTAGCACCCGGCATGGTCTACATATCGCATCCTACGGAGTTCGGTACCATCTACTCGCTCAAAGAGCTGGAGGCGTTGAGCGCGGTATGCCATAAGCACTCCATACCTCTATATATCGACGGTGCACGCCTCGGATACGGCCTTGCAGCCCGGGGCACAGATGTGGGGTTGAGGGATATAGCACGCCTGGCCGACGTCTTCTACATCGGAGGCACGAAGGTGGGTACGCTCTTTGGTGAGGCCGTTGTGGTAACCAACGACGCTCTACTGAAGCACCTCTTTCCGCTTGTCAAACAACACGGAGCACTCCTGGCCAAGGGTCGACTGCTCGGCTTGCAGTTTGGTGCTCTATTCCGTGATGGGCTCTATGAGCGTATCGGCCACCACGCCGTGGCACTGGCCATGCGCCTCCAAGAGGCGTTCAAGAGAGCCGGTTATGAGGTCGTCGTGGACTCGCCCACCAACCAGCAGTTCTTCCGTCTGCCCAACGCGGTAATTGACCGTCTGCGCGAGTCGGTATCGTTCGAGTACTGGGGGCCGAGAGGCGAGAGCTCCTCGACCGTAAGGTTTGTCACCAGCTGGTCGACAACCGATGAGGATGTGGAGAGGCTGTGTCGCCTGTTGGCCGAGTAGGGCCCAGCGCAACAACATATAATCAGGGAGGTTGGAGCCGCGGAGCGCATCCGCACATGTCCAACCTCCCTGATATGTTTTTGTGTAGCGTACTACGAGTGGGCGGCCACTACCCCTTCAACACCTCGACAAGGGCTGCCACAGCGCGCCCACGGTGCGAGATGGCGTTCTTCTCTTCGGCCGTCATCTCGGCAAAGGTTACATCGTAGCCCTCGGGGATAAACAGCGGGTCGTAGCCAAAGCCACCACATCCGGCCTCGGAGGTGGCAATATGTCCCTGCACAATGCCCTCGACCTGCACCTCCTCGCCACCGCGAATAAGCGAGATGACGGTGCGGAAGCGGGCACGACGATCGCTCTTCCCATCCAGCTCCTTGAGCAGCTTGCGATTGTTGGCCGCGAAGTCGTGTCCATCGGTTGCGTAGCGCGCCGAGTGTACACCGGGTGCGCCACCCAGAGCATCGACCTCGAGGCCCGTATCGTCAGCAAAGCAGTCGAGGCCCGTGCGCTCGTAGACATAGCGCGCTTTGAGCGAGGCATTCTCATCGAGCGTAGAGCCCGTCTCGGGTATATCCTCCGTGATGCCCACCTCGCGCAGGGTGACAAGCTCATAGCCACCGCCCAGCACAGCCCTCACCTCCGAGAGTTTGTGGGCGTTATTCGTTGCAAATACTATCTTCATCCTTGGAACTGTTATCTGTTAGTAGCGAGCCACCTCCAACTCCGAGAGGCGGTGATCCATGACAATCTTGTCGATGATGGTCTTAACCACCGTATCTATCTCCGAGCTGTCGGAGTAGTCCGCCGGACATACATGGTTGACACGGTTGTCGCGGATGAGGTCGTTGAGAACGGTACGCTGACCCTCCTCCTCGGGGTTGTAGACAGCGATGGAGTGACCACCGAAGTTCTTGACGAGCTTCATGCAGGGGATATCCGTAGTACCATCACCAAAGTAGATCATACGGCTGAAGGGTACGGGTCGCTTATGCTCCTCCATAAAGCGGTTGACGTCGCGCGTGTCGAAGACCGACTCGACACCCTTATTTATCTTGAATATAAACTGGGTCTTGTTGGTGTAGTTTACCGCCACCGCAGGCCAATAGGCGATGCCGTCGACGTTGTACAGAAACGAGCAGGCGTAGATATTCTTAAACTCGTGGGCTATGGCCGTGCCCTCGATAATCTCCTTGAGGCCCGATGAGTTGACATAGTGCAGCACCCTCACGCCACGCTCGGCACCATAGGCATTGATACGTCCGAACCACTCCTTGACACCGGCATAGAACTGCACATTACGTCCCGACTCACGAAAGGCCTCGCGCCTCAACGACAGACCCTTGGACTGCGCCTCCTGGATCATGCGGGCCATATAGGTGAGCACCTGGTCGGCATCCTGATCCTCGGCAAGTTTGTTGGCCTCGTGCCAAAATTCGCGGTTGCTCTTACCCACCGCAGGGATAAAATCGTACTCCTGCATATTGCCCGGTGCAAGAGTGCCGTCAAAGTCATAGATAAGGGCTACGGTAATCTGTTCGCTCATATTTTTTTATATGTTATTTCGCGTAAGTGGCTCAAATATACAAAAATTTTCACTATTTTTGTAATTATCAAATGCTAAAAACTAAAAAACAGATATTGTATGGAGTTCAAAGATGTTGTCGTAAAACGACGCTCGACACGCCGTTACACCGGCAAACCCGTTGAGCGAGAGAAACTTGAGGCTGCAATGCGTCTGGCACTGCTCGCCCCCTCATCGAAGAATACACGTTCGACACGTCTTATGGCTGTTACGAATATAGACAAGGTACACGCTCTCGGTCGCCTAAGAGATTGGGGCTCAAGTCTCTTGGAGGAGGCATCGGCGGATATCGTCATCCTCGGCGATGAGGAGGCGAGTCCTATGTGGCAGACAAATGCCGCGATTATGGCCACGGTGCTTCAGTTGGCATTGGTGGATGAGGGCTTGGCATCGTGCTGGGTGCATGTAGGCGACTACCTAACGCTAAAAGATGACCCGACAAGCAAGCGTAGCGAGGATTATGTTAAGGAGCTATTGCCTGAGATACCTGAGGGCTATCGTGTGTGGTGCGTAATATCTATCGGCTATGCCGACTATACACCGAAGCCTCTGCCCGACTACGAGGGTCCTGAGCGTCTGCTATTCGTGGAGTAAATATCCTCCAATATAGACTTGGCTAAACTAAACTTTTAGAACTTCCTTATAACGAAAAAGGGTCACCCGCGGGTGACCCTTTCGTTATTTTCAACCGATGATTACTCTGCCTCAGGGCGCATAATAACCAAGGTGCGGTTGTTGTCCTTAAGGATGCGCTGAGCAAGTGCCTTAACATCCTCTACGGTAACGCTCTCAAGAATCTTGAGGTAGTCATCCTTGTAGTTGTAACCCTCCTCATACCAGCGGTCGATAGCTGACATCCAGCCGCTGTTGTTCTCCAAGACATTAGCGTAGTTCTTCTGCAAGAACTCCTTAGACTTAGCGATATCGTCTGCCAAAGGACCCTCCTCGGCAATCTT
This sequence comes from uncultured Alistipes sp., assembly GCA_937880705.1. The sequence continues at coordinate 10,732 of CALGRZ010000078.1, read as the reverse complement.
GCGGATCTCCTTGTCGCAGATCTCTACAAGCTCGTCAGCCAACTGCTCGTTGGTGTCGAATACGATAGCCATAAAGTACTTCTCAACGGGATACTTCTCGACATCACCCTGAACGCTTACGCCATAGGTACCGCCCTTCTCCTCGCGGATAGATACCAAGTAGCGTGAGTCAAGAGCGCGGCTCAAGAGCTCCATAGCCATACGGTTGCGAGCGTTATTCTCGTAGTCACCAGTGTAAACAAGGCGAACAGATACCTTAGGCTGCTGCATAGCGGTGCGGAAGTCGTTGGTTACAACACCCTCAGCGAAGCGAACGCCATCATCAACAACAGCGTACTCTACCTTCTTAGAGGTGGGGAGTGAACCGATATACTTCTCTACAAGGGGCTTCAAAGTCTCAAGGTCTACATTACCTGCGATAACGAAGCGGAAGTCATCAGCATAGCCGTAGAGCTGTGAGTGTACAGACTTTAAAGCGGGGATGTTGATAGCCTCAATCTGAGCACCAGAGGTGATCTGACGACGAGCGTGGTCGCCGTAGATAGTCTTCTGGAACTCCTTGCTTACGATGTAGTTGGGATCCGACTCCATATTCTTGAAGTAGGGAACATACATCTTCTTCATATTGTCCAAGTCGGTCTGGTCGAAGCGAGGAGCAGTGAAGTTGAGGTACATAAGCTGGAGGATAGTCTCGATATCCTTGGGTGAACCACCTGCCGATACGCTGTGCTCATAAGCACCTACACCGGTCTGTGCCCAAGCTGACTTGCCTGAGAGCTGCTTAGCAAGCTCGTTAGCAGAGAACTCCGAGATACCCGACTGACCCATAACCATCGAGAGGAACGAACCCTGATAGTAGTCAGCATCGCTGAGCAATGAGCAACCACCCTTAGAGGTAGCGTTGATCATAACCTCGTCAGCCTTCAAAGTAGAGGGGCGAACAACAACGGTGATACCATTCTTCAATACCCACTCAGTGTAGCCGAGCGACTCGTTGTAAGATGTAGACTTAACCTTAGAACCCTTGAACTTCTTTGTGGGGTCAATCAAAGGCTTCTTAACGGTGTTATCCTTGTAGGGCTCAACCTCGGCAGCAGAAACCTCAGCGATGATAGCCTTAATCTCCTCCTCGGTGGGGATTACAAGACCCTCCTTCTTGGGTGAACGAGCAAGGATAACGAGGTTCTCGTTGGGGCGAACAAGCTGTGAGTATGCCTGGTTGATCTGATCAACGGTGAGGCTGGTGATAAGAGCCTGGTCAATCTGCCACTCCATCTCAGGATCCATCATAGTGGTACCCTTAGCGTAGTTGTCGAGGTAACGCTCTGCATACTGACGGTTAGTTACATCGTTGCGGTTGGTGTACTGACGCTCAGCATAGCGCAACAACTCCTGCTGTGCACGCTCAAACTCACCAACGGTGAAGCCGTGGCGACGCATACGCTCCATCTCGGTGTAGATAGTGCGGAAAGCATCGAGGATACGACCCTCGTGAGCAGTTGCAGAGAATGCGGTAGACTCCATAGTGGGGCATACGCCGATGCCACCCTCCGACATACCACCACCAAGGATGGGGGCGTCAGCCTTCTGAGAGATCTCCTCGAAACGAGCGTTCATCATCTGACCTACGAAGCTGTAGATAAGGTCGGTAGAGTAACCAATCATAGTACCCTTGAGCTCCTTGGGAAGAGCATCACGACGAGCAAACATCATCACGCTTGACTGAGTAAGCTCAGGATCAGAGAATACTGAGATGATAGGCTCCTCGGTAGCGGGCACGATGATAACCTCCTTCTGTGCAGCATCTGCGGGTGAAGCGGGGATATCGGCCATCAAGGTCTTAATCTTAGCCTCAATCTGGTCAACATCGATATCACCAACGATTACGAGTGCCTGATACTCGGGACGATACCACTTCTTGTAGAAGTTCTCCAAAGAGGTGTGGTCAAACGACTCCAAGCCCTCAAGGTAACCGATAAGGTTGCGGTGCTCGTAGATTGAGCCCTTGAAGAGGTTGCGGAACATATCGTTCTGGGCACGAAGCTGTGCGCCATCGCGAGTACGAAGCTCCTCCTTGATAACACCACGCTCCGAGTCAATCTCGGCGGGCTGCAAGGCGATGAACTGCGACCAGTCGTGGAGGATAAGAAGAGCGAGGTCTACATTCTCCTCATTAACGGGAAGGTCCATAACCATATACTGGGTGCAATCCCAAGAGGTGAAGGCGTTGAGGTTCAAACCGAACTGAACACCGATGGTCTCAAGCTTCTCGATAAGCTGCTTGCCGGGAAGGTTCTTGGTACCGTTGAAAGCCATATGCTCAAGGAAGTGAGCAAGACCCTGCTGGTCGTCTGCCTCCTGAACAGCACCTACATCGTGGTAGATGTAGAAGCTGGCCTGGCCCTTAGGCTTCTCATTGTGGCGAATGTAGTAGGTCATACCATTCTCAAGACGGCCTACGCGAACATTCGGATCTGCGGGCAGGGGTGCCATAGGGTCCTGCGCACAGAGGCTCGTAACACCAATCAAAAGTGCAACGAGTGAAAAGATAAGTTTACGCATAAGTTTGTAAATTAAATAATTATGTTAGTGAAAAATTTCTCGTTTGCTATTTTCGCCTAATAAATCAAGCAAATATACGATTTTTTGCTTAATTCGATGCTTTTTTTCGCTATATTTTTTTCTTATTCGGTAATAAGGGTTACTTATAAAGTAATACACGCCTACCAAACGCACGGCATATACATTTATTATGTACACTATGTGAAAATGTAAAAGACCAAAGCTCAGCGGGGGCTTAGGTCTTTACATTTCCATAGTTGTGAAGGGCGTTACTCCTCACGCTTAAGGTCGCGTGTAGCGTTGATAATCTCGGTTGCGGTGCGCTGTGCCTTAACCAAACTGCTAAGGCCAAAGGCAAGACCGATGATTAGTCCGACAGCACCGCCGATACCCACCGCAATATCGCCTGATTTCCAAATCTCGAAGCCCAAACTACCACCCCAAACAACCAGGAAGGGGAGAGAGAAGTAGAGCCACTGGATATTCATTCGTTTGTAGCGAATCATCGTCTCGGCAATCTCTACGATGGTGTAGCGAGAGAAGTATTCATCGCGCAAATCCTTGCAAGTTAGCCACTCGGTGATAGCAGCGATAACAAGGAAGATGGCTGCAGCATAGCCATAAATAGGGTTAAAGCCGAGGAAGTGCATAGCCCAAATCATATAGGGCGTAAAGAGCAGTGCAAGCACGATAAAGAAGATGCTTCGGCGCAAAAGTTTGTTCGCCTTCTCGGTCATCGTTCTGCGCATCACACGCTCGGTAATCATACGCTCGGAGTTGAGCATATCCTTAAGTTTGGCGAGCTGGTCGCGCATATCGTTAAGTTCCTGATAATCTTTATTGTCGTTCATATCATTTCAAGTTATTCGTTAGACATATTCTTGAGTTGCTCCTTGATGCGGTAGAGCCTAACCGACACATTTTTTACCGAGATGCCGACAATCGAGGCTATCTCTTCGTAGCTCATATTTTCGAGCCACAGCAATACTATCGCTCTGTCGAATGGTTGCAGACGATGGATGCGCTTGTGGAGCATCTGCATCTGGCGGCTGTCGCTATCCTCATCGGTGTAGAGGTTGCGGCTCATATCGAGTTTTAAAGATGATGAACGGCGCTTTGTGCGCTCCATCGAGATGCAGGTGTTGAGGCTGATGCGCCATATCCAAGTGGCGATATTGCTGCGATGCTCAAAGCCATCGAAGCCGTGCCACAGCTTTATAAGCACCTCTTGGAAGAGGTCATCTGCCTCATCGCTCGACTTGGCGAACATAAAGCACACGGAGTAAATCGTGCTTCGGTGTTCGCGAACTGTATTAGTAAATTCTCTCTCTTTCTCTGTCATAATTTTGTCTGTTAAATGGGCTTTTGGCCAATCCCTTTTACTCATTAGACGCCAATGGCACACAATTAACTACAAAAATACAAAAAATTATTGTTTTTATTTTCGCCCTAAGGGGTGTGGGGAAGATTCTTTTTCTTACCTTTGCATATAAATAGAGTATGGAATATGGCAGAGATTACCACATATAAGTATCGTGTAGAGCCTCAGGATGTAGACTTTACGCTACACGCATCGGCAAGTGCGATTGTAAACTATATGCTCAATGTTGCTGGTCGTGATGCCCACAACAAGGGTTTTGGTGTTGAGGTGTTGCAGGATAGCTCGTTCACTTGGGTGTTGTTGCGTTTCTGCGTAGAGATTGACTACCGCCCCGAGCAGTACGAGGATATTGAGATTGATACCTGGATTTCGGACTTCAACCGCCTAACATCTACCCGTAACTTCCGTATGCGCATCTGCGATAGGGTTATAGCATCGGGCGTATCGCAGTGGTGCGTGCTCAATATGGAGACTCGCCAGTCAGTTGATATGTCGATGATGAAGGAGGCGCACGACAGGTTTATCGTGGCTGAGCCTTCGCCTATTGCTGCCCCCGTTCGTCTGCGTGCTATCGAGGCCGAGGCCTCTATTTCGCGCCCTGTGGTATATAGCGACATCGACTTCAACCGCCATATGAACACCCTGCGCTATGTAGACCTTATCTTCGATACATTGCCCCTTGAGCAGTTCGAGAAGGGCAATGCTATGCGATTGGATATCAACTTCTTGGCCGAGGCTCGCTATGGCGAGGTAGTCTCTGTTGGTTATCTCGACTCGGCTGGCGCTCGTCAGTTTGAGATTTCGTCAAATGCCGACAAGGTGTTGTGCCGAGCAAAGATAGAGTATAAGTAGTCCCTTTTAGCACATCGTTTTATGGAACGCCGAAGGTTGAAGATAGCCATTGTTGGCCCTGCGCACCCATATCGCGGAGGCTTGGCATCTATTATGGAGACTATGGCCCGCGAGTTTCAGTCGCGAGGCTACGATGTCGATATTCTCACCTTCACACTCCAATACCCCTCGTTGCTCTTCCCCGGCAAGAGCCAAACGGTAGAGACCCCTGCACCCAAAGATTTGCGTATTCGTAGAAGATTGTCTACAATCAACCCATTTTCGTGGTGGAGCGTGGGTCGTGAGCTACGACAGGCCGAGCCCGATATTGTGCTGATGAAGTATTGGACACCATTTATGGCGCCCGCTTTCGGTACAGTAGCGCGTATTGCTCGCAAAAACCGTAAGACCAAGGTTATCTGCCAGATAGATAATGTTGAGCCTCACGAACACCACATTGTCGATAAGCCATTTAATCGCTACTACCTACGCTCGGTAGATGGCTTTATCTATATGTCGGAGCAGGTGCATAGTGAGCTTAAGGCATACACTTCAGCCCCTGCACACTTCTCGCCACACCCTATGTTTGAACACTTTGGCGTAAGGGTAGACCGCACTGAGGCTTGCGAGCGACTCGGCCTTGACCCGCAGGTGCGCTATGCGATGTTTTTTGGTCTAATTCGTGATTACAAGGGGTTGGATACGCTGCTCGATGCTTGGCAAGAGTTTCGCCGAGATGGCTACAAACTGTTGATTGCCGGAGAGTTCTACGCTTCGCGCGATAAGTATATGGAGCAAATCAAACGCCTTGGACTGCAAGACGATATAGTGCTTCACGACTTCTTTGTTGCCGATAGCGATGTCCGCTACTACTTCTCGGTGGCAGATTGTGTGGTGTTGCCATATAAGACAGCTACGCAGAGTGGCGTAACGCAGATATGCTATAACTTCTGCACCCCTGTTATCGTTACCCGTGTGGGTGGCTTGGCAGAGATTGTGCCCGACGACAAGGTGGGCTTTGTGTGCGACCCATCGGCAGAGGGTGTGCGCAACGCTATCGAACGGATATATGAGGGAGATACCCTTGAACGCTTCAAGGAGAATATGTCTAAGGAGCGCAAACGCTTCTCGTGGCAGGCAATGTGCGATTCTATCGAAGAGCTCTACAAAGAACTAATCAAGTAAGAAACGCATTGTATCTACGCCATCGGCGTAATCCGTAAGGGTGGGGTATTGCGCTCTGCCAAAGGGCACGCTATGCTCGATTGGTGCGTGCGAAACAACGCACTGAATAGCCTCGCGGTGCTCATCAAGCCACATCTGAACCTCCGAAAAGTCGCTATACTCACGGCGTGTAACAAGGGCTGTAGACTCCGAGAAGTTGTCGCCATCGACAATAAGAAAACCGCCAGCATCTACAAACTCCACACCTCGCATCTTAAGCAAGGCACGCTGAGAGGCGATATTACGCTGTTGCTTGGGGTTTGATGCGATGCACTTTGGAACATCTATGCGGAAGTGGCGAGGAACGAAAATCATAGAGACCGAGCGACAGCCAAGGCCTGAGTAGGCGGTGATGTCGGTACATAAATCGCTTAGCTCCTCCCTGCTCTCTCTACCATCGAGAACAGCCACTGAATGACGACTTCCGCGTAGCAGAGTGCGTGTCGTGGCAAAGTGCTCACGGAAGTAGCGGTTGGCATCATCGCCACCTGTGGCAATGGCCATATCGTAGTGCTCTTCGGCAGAATACTCCTCGATTTTAATGTCGGCATCAATATCTCGCAACTCGCTGATAACAAAGCGTATCAACACCTTATCCTTACTTGATGGTTTAACTGCGCAACTATGGCCACTTGCCAAGACGCACATAAGGTCAAAGAAACCCACCAACGGAATATTTCCCGCCATAATAACAGCTACTCGCTTAGGCTCGGTAGTCGGTGTATAGCGGTGTAGCCACTCCTCAATCTTCTCGCGCTGGAGCATCTCTCGGCATATCGCATTTACGGCACGAAGTATATCTTCGCGCGTAAACCAAGAGTTATCGGCAATAGCCTGCTCAATAACGCCATTTGTGCGCTCGTCAGTGCCGAAACGACTAAGACGAGTGCCAAGAGTGGAGAGTATGTCAATAATCTTTATCATTACAAAATGCGGAGTGCTATGGCGGCACAAGCCTCAGCATCGGCTAAGGCGTGGTGGTGCTGGTTGAGGTTATAACCGCAGACCGAGGCTACGGTGGGTAGCTTGTGGTTGGGTAGCTGCTTGCCAAAGACCTTGCGTGCTGCACGACAGGTGCAGTGAAAGGTGTAGTTGGGGTAGGGCATACCGTAGGCCTCGTGGACAGCACGAAGACAACCCTCGTCAAAGGGTGCGTTGTGTGCTACGAAGGGCAGGCCGGCAAAGAGTGGCTGTAGCTCACGCCATACAAACGGAAAACCTACCTCGAAGTCGGTATCTCGGCGTGTCATACCGTGCACAGCGGTGCAGTAGGGAGAGTAGAAGTTGGGAACAGGGCGGATAAGGCGGTGTTCACGAGCCACAACCCGACCATCACGCACAACGACAATACCCACCGAGCAGACGCTCGATCGGTTGTTGTTCGCAGTCTCGAAGTCTATGGCTACAAAGTCCCTCATCTCTAACGCAGTGCCTCGCTCTGGGCAATCATATACTCGATATGGCCAACATCGGCGCCGTCCTTAACCATCACACGCTTCTCGCTATCAAGCAGATAGAGGGCGGGGATAGCACGGAGGTTATAGAGCCTTTCGCGTGAGATTACAAGGTCGGCATCGTAGCCCGAAATCCAGCGCTTAGGCATATTGGGCTGATAGTCGCGCCACGCCTCGATGTCGGTGTCGGGGTAGATAGCCAAAATCTTTAGGCGACCCAGCTCCTGAAGCTCGTTGAGCATTGGCGAGGCCTCAATCTGCTCGGTAATCTCGCGACACATAGGGCAACCGGGGTTGTTTAGCATCAAGATAAGGTAGTCGCTCTCGATTGAGTGCATCGTTGCTTTACGGCCATTGTACACGGTGTACTCAAAGTCGTTGGCTATGTGGTTGATGCGGTTGAGCTTGCAGATTTCGAGGTCGTAGGCGGGAATCATACGCTCATACTCATCGAGCAGGGGCGACTCGGCCAAGGTCTCCAAAACGGGAATGTAGTATTCGTCGTTACGCAACGGAGAGTTGGGGTCGTGGAGCACCATCTCGGTGATAGTCGAGAAAAATTGTAGCACAGGGCGACTACGCTCGGCACGCTTCATCAGCGCACGCATAAGCGAGTCGGCACGCTGAGGCTCGATGAACATCACATACGATGCCATAGCCTCGCAAAGGTCGATAGTGTCGTAGGCTACGACCAACGAGTCGGCATCGAAGTCGAACTTATCCCAGTAGGTGTCGATATAGCGGTAGTAGTCCGCCTGAGTCTGTATCTGGCTTAGGTCGCCTGCACGCTCCATACGACGAGTGCCAGGCTCATAAACGATAGCCTCCGACTCCGCCTTTTGGGGCTGATTGTTACAACCCACCGCAAGGAGCGTAAGGACTATAAAGAGTAGTTGTTTTCGCATTGTTTATCGAATGAAAAAAGAGCCCGCCCTACGCGGGACAGGCTCTAAGGTGTTACATACGCTCAGGAACTGCGATGCCTAAGAGCGACATTGCCGAACGAATGGTGCGTGCCACCTCCGAGGCGAGCTTGAGGCGCAAAGCACGAACTGCCTCGTTCTCCTCCTTGAGGATTGAGTGGTCGTGGTAGTAACCATTGAACTGCTTGGCAAGGTCGTAGGCGTAGGCTGCAACTACCGAAGGCGCAAACTGCTGACCTGCGGTGCGAACTGTTGCGGGGTACTCCGAGAGAGCCTTGATAAGCTCCACCTCCTCAGGAAGAAGGGGGGCTGAAGTGTAGCTATCGGTGTTGATGCCTGCCTCGTCAGCCTTACGCATAATCGAGCGAATACGCGCGTGGGTGTACTGAACGAATGGGCCTGTGTTGCCGTTGAAGTCGATACTTTCGCGGGGGTCAAACAGCATAGTCTTCTTGGGGTCTACCTTCAAGATGAAGTACTTCAAGGCGCCAAGACCTACCATCTCAGAAATCTTTGCTGCCTCCTCCTCAGAGCAACCATCGAGCTTGCCCAACTCGTCAGACATCTCGCGGGCTGTGCCAATCATATCGGCGATAAGGTCATCGGCATCAACTACCGTACCCTCGCGCGACTTCATCTTACCCTCAGGCAACTCCACCATACCGTACGAAAGGTGGAAGATGTTGTCGCTCCACTCATAGCCGAGCTTCTTCAACACAAGCTTCAATACCTGGAAGTGGTAGTTCTGCTCGTTACCCACAACATATATCATATCGTCGAGCTTGTTCTCCTCGAAACGGCTAAGCGCTGTACCCAAATCCTGAGTCATATATACCGAGGTGCCATCGCCACGCAAAAGGAGCTTCTGGTCAAGGCCATCTGCCTCAAGGTCAATCCATACAGAGTTATCCTCCTTACGGAAGAATACACCCTTCTTGAGACCCTCCTCTACGAGGCTCTTGCCCAAGAGATAGGTCTCAGACTCGTAGTATACCTTGTCGAAATCGACACCCATAGCCTTGTAGGTTACATCAAAGCCCTCGTATACCCAGCCGTTCATCTTCTCCCAGAGAGAGTAAACCTCAGGGTCTTTAGCCTCCCACTTACGCAACATCTCCTGCGCTGCAAGCATCACAGGTGCGCACTTCTTGGCCTCCTCCTCCGAGATACCCTTTTCGGCCATTAGAGCCTTAACCTCCTGTTTGTAGTGCTTGTCGAACTCGACATAGTATTTACCTACAAGGTGGTCGCCCTTCATACCCGAAGACTCAGGTGTCTCACCGTTGCCATAGAGCTGCCAAGCAAGCATCGACTTACAGATGTGAATACCGCGGTCGTTCACCAAGTTTACCTTGATGACATTGTGGCCGTTAGCCTTAAGAATGGTCGCAACCGAATAACCGAGGAGGTTGTTGCGGATGTGGCCTAAGTGAAGTGGCTTATTGGTGTTGGGCGATGAGTACTCAATCATTATGGTACGACCCGAAGCGGGTGCTACGCCATAGTTCTCGGTCTCGACAATCTCCTTGAAGCGAGCAGCCCAGAAAGAGGCATCTACCGATAGGTTGAGGAAGCCCTTGATTACATTGAAACTCTTAATCTCTGGTGTCGAAGCCACAATCTTCTCGCCAAGCTCGGTGGCAGTGGCCTCTGGTGACTTGCGCGATGCACGCAAAAGAGGGAATACAACAACGGTATAGTCGCCCTCGAACTCCTTGCGTGTCTTCTGAATTTGGAGGTTGTCGCTTGCGCCATACAACTCCTCGGCTGCACGCGCTACAACACCTGAAATAAACTCTTCGATATTTATCATTGTTACCTATATTTATATTCGTAGGCGCAAAGATACGAAAAAAAATCTAAATTCTAATTTTTAATTCATATCTTTGCCCAATAATTCTAAAAGTATGAAGATTGCAGATATTGAGTTGGGCGAGAAGCCTCTGTTCCTTGCTCCGATGGAGGATGTTACCGACCCTTCGTTCCGATATATGTGTAAGCGTTTTGGCGCCGATGTCGTCTACACCGAGTTTATCTCGTCAGATGGCCTTATCCGCGATGCTTGGAAGTCGCGTGCAAAGCTCAATATCGCTGATTATGAGCGCCCTGTGGGTATTCAAATCTATGGTCATATGATTGAGCCTATGGTCGAGGCGGCACGCATTGCCGAGAGCGCCAACCCCGATATTATAGATATCAACTTCGGTTGCCCTGTAAAGAAGATTGCCAATCGTGGTGCTGGCTCTGGTATGATGCGCGACCCCGACCTTATGGTCGAGATGACACGCCAGATTGTGCGTGCCGTAAATAAGCCCGTAACGGTAAAGACACGCCTTGGCTGGTCAGACGAGATGAAG
>CALGRZ010000077.1 GCA_937880705.1 uncultured Alistipes sp. | reverse complement strand
ACCTCAATTCGAAGGAGCAACTTATTGCCCGCGATATTATCAAGGAGATACGCGAACGACTCGGCTTCCTGGTCGATGTGGGCCTGGGTTATCTCTCGCTGTCGCGCGCCTCGCGCACCATATCGGGAGGTGAGGCACAGCGCATACGCCTTGCAACGCAGATAGGTTCCAAGCTGGTCAACGTGCTCTATATTCTCGACGAGCCGAGCATAGGACTGCACCAGAGGGACAACCGTAAACTTATACAGAGCCTTAAGAGCCTGCGCGATGCGGGTAACTCGGTGATTGTTGTCGAGCACGACGAGGATATGATGCGCTCGGCAGACTACATCGTGGATGTAGGCCCCATGGCGGGTCGACGTGGCGGCAATATTGTCGCAGCAGGCAGCTTCGATGAGATACTGCAAAGCGATACTATCACTGCCGACTATCTCAATGGCCGTCGACGTATCGAGCGACCCGAGCATCTGCGCGAGGGTAGTGGCGAGTGGCTCACGCTGCGTGGCGCAAGGGGAAATAACCTGAAGGGTGTTGACCTGCGTGTGCCGCTGGGTAAGTTTGTCTGCATCACCGGCGTGTCGGGCTCGGGCAAGTCATCCATCATCAATGGTACGCTGCGTCCCGTGCTCTCGCGTCACCTATACCGCTCCTACGACCAGCCTTTGGCCTATGACTCGATTGAGGGTCTGTCGCACATCGACAAGTTGGTCGTCGTCGACCAGTCGCCTATAGGTCGTAGCCCACGCTCCAATCCTGCAACCTACTCGAATGTCTTCTCCGATATTCGCAAGCTATTTGAGCTGACACCCGATGCACAGATACGCGGTTATAAGGCGGGTCGCTTCTCGTTCAATGTCAAGGGTGGCCGCTGCGAGGAGTGTCGTGGTGCAGGTCAGCAGACCATCGAGATGAACTTCTTGCCGGATGTATATGTGCGCTGCAAGGCCTGTGGCGGTAATCGCTATAACCGTGAGACGTTGGAGGTTAAGTATAAGGGCAAGAGCATCAACGATGTGTTGAACATGACCATAAACATGGCCGTTGAGTTCTTCGAGCACGTTCCCAATATATACCAGAAGCTGCGCGCCATACAGCAGGTGGGCCTTGGATACCTCACCTTGGGTCAGCCCTGCACAACGCTGTCGGGAGGTGAGTCACAACGTATCAAGCTTGCTGCCGAGCTTGCCAAGAGGGATACCGGTCGCACGCTCTATATCCTCGATGAGCCTACCACGGGTCTGCACTTTGAGGATATACGCCAGCTGCTGGATGTCATCAACCGCCTTGTAGATTGTGGAAATACGGCGATAGTAATCGAGCATAACCTCGATGTGGTAAAGGTCGCCGACTGGATCATAGATATGGGCCCCGAGGGAGGTCGCGAGGGTGGTAGGGTAGTTGCCGAGGGTACGCCCGAGGATGTAGCCCGAGTTAAGGAGAGTTATACGGGTCACTACCTCAAGGATATGTTGTAGCCTTTGGCTCGGTTTTTGGGCGTTTCGTGGCATAAATCTTTAAGCCTATGAAACGCTCAATGTTTATTGTCGGAGCTACGGCTCTGACCCTCGCCCTGGCCTTTGTGGTCAATATCGAAGCTACCCCCGAGGATAGTGCTCGTAAGAGTGCCGACCGCACGGCACAGCAGGAGGCTCGCCAGCAACGACGTGCCGAGCGACTTGCCGCCTATGAACGATATGTCGACTCGTTGGTTATGTCGCATAACTTCCGCTTTGTGCCGCAGACCATGCAGCAGATGCCCGCAGGCATGGTGCGCAACCTCGTTAATCCGCACTATGAGGTCACCATATGGGATCGTGCCGTAGATGTCTGTATACCCTTCCTTAAGGGCTATGTGCCGCCCTATTATCCCGTAGTGTTTAACTATGTGCTACCCGAGGTGCAGGGCTATGTCGCGGAGCAGACCAACGATGGCTGGAGTGTTACCTTCCGCACCACGATGTTCTCGGCCTCGGACTATACGTTCAACTTCGAGATATACTCGCGCTATGGCGGAGCCCTTCTGACCATCTCCTCACCATTTTATAATAGTATGCAGTACTCGGGAAGTATCTATGCAATATAGTGCTACGCCAGAGATAGACGAGGGGCTGTCCAACATATTTGTTGTGACAGCCCCTCGTTGTTTAAGTTGCATCAGCAAAGCGACGAAGTAGCCTTGCATGTCGGCTCCTTCTGTGTACGCTATGTCTGCGTTAACGTCGTTAGATGTTGAAATGTAGGTGCTGGGCGCGCTTAAGCTCCTCGGCATACTTCTGCTTCGATGCATTCATCTTGCCACGATAGCCCTCGATGCTCTCCTCGAAGTGACGCTCCTGCCAGTCCTCAATGCCCTGGAGCATCTCCGATACATAGTCGAGGCCGTGGTGGTGCAGTGCCGAGCATATCTCCACTGCTGATGCACCGGCAAGTATCGCCTTAACAACATCCTGCCAAGAGTGGACACCGCCCGACAGCGCGAGGTCGATGTTGGGTACCTCGGCCGAGATGATGCCTGTCCAACGCAGGGGTGTAGCCAGGTTGTTGGGCGAGGTGAAGGGTTGACCTGTGGTGTACTCCAAACGCTCCACGTCAATATCCACAGGGTAGGGACGATTGAAGAGTACTGCGCCATTGATGCCGATGGCCGCCATGCGGTCTATGAGCTTGGCGTAGGTCGTTATGTTGGATGCAATCTTCACCGCTATGGGCAGATTGGTAGCCTTGCGTATCGAGAGGGCAATATCCACAAAGTTGCGCTCGATGGTGCCAAACTTGGTGTTGCGGTCGGCAAGACCCACGTTCATGAAGTTCAGCTCCAGACCGTCAACACCCTCCTCGGCCGCAGCCTGTGCGTAGCGTATCCAGCAGTTGGGTGTGATGCCGGCAATAGAGGCTATTACGGGTATGGTGCAGTGGCTCTTCACGCCGCGCAAGAGCGTGCGCCACTCGGTGAGCATCTGCTCGCCGATGTAACCATCGAGATAGTCAGTCTCCTCGCCGTGCGACAACATGTCGGCAAGCTTGTCGGCATTGTGTGCCACACTCTCCTCGAAGATACTCTTAACAACGATAGCAGATACGCCTGCCTTCTCAAGGTTTACGCACTGCTCCACGGTCATGGTCAGAGGACTTGCCGAAGCTATGATGGGGTTTTTAAGCTCGATGCCGGCAAATGTGGTTTTAAGAGATGTTGCCATATTTTGTTTGTTTATATACAATTCAACATACAAATATACGCACAAAAAATTGAAAATGTTTCAAAATATATAAAAATATTTATTTTGCCCATCGGAGTGTGAGCATGTAACTATGCAGTGTGATAGCATGTTTTGTGTTGTATGTGGGTACATTTGGTGGTGTTGCGAGGTATAAATATCGTTAAGTTTAGTTGATATTATGTAGCTGATCTTTAGGCTTATGCGAGGTGTGCGTGGTGGCTGATAAGATTTTTTTTGAAAATTATTTAATAAAAAGTTTGCAGATAAGAAAAAAGTGTATATCTTTGCACTCGCTTAACCAAGGTTAGGCGGACATATACGATGGTGCCATAGCTCAGTTGGTAGAGCAAAGGACTGAAAATCCTTGTGTCCCTGGTTCGAATCCCGGTGGCACCACTTGAAGAAAATGACAAATTAGTCAAAACGCTGTATTTCAACAAAATACGGCGTTTTTTCTTTTTGTGTCATATGCCTAATTCGGGTGTTTTGGAGCAACTGAAAGTGTGCAAATAGAGCGCGCGCTATACATTTGCTACGACAATCACGCTGGCGAATAATGTGAAGCTCGAGAATGTGTCGAAGATGCTCGGTCATACAAATACCCGAATGACACTCCACTACGCCCATATTATGAACGAATCTCTCGCCCAAGAGATGAACAAAGTGGCTGAAATTATGGGGAAGTAACGATAAAATGCAACTTCGTTATATTAGTTCAATACTACGGCAAAGGTCACTCTGCCCTCCTCGTTGTGTTTGAGGCGGAGGGAGCCGCCGTGGAGGCGGATGATTTGGCGAGAAACGGCGAGGCCGATGCCTGAGCCGTCAGTTTTGGTCGTGAAGAATGGTGTGAAGATATTTTCGGCGACCTCGGCAGGGATTGCCGAGCCGTTGTTGGTTACCTCGATTTGGATGCGTTCCTCAGCATCTATCTTTTGTGGTATAAGTTTTAGATTTCTGCCACAAATTTACCCCTCCACGAATTTTCCAAATTTTCGGATATAAAAGAGCTACAAATGTAGTAAAAAAGGTAATCTATTCTCCGTGTATGCCATAGTTCTCAACTATCCACTCCCAAATTAAATCTTGCTCGGGGTGGCTTAGCTCTATCTCTACATCGGGGATAATACACTCCATATCCTCTAACTTCATATTAGGGCGGCGGAAATACTTGTGGCTCACCGTAGCCAAAGTGTTGGTATTGGGAAGCTGTGCATATAGCACATCGCCATAGTGGCAGGGCTTACCTCCCGAGGGTGTACCTATGATAATGCCTACGCCATTATCTCGCACCAACGTCAGAAGTAGAGTTGCACTACTAAATGAGTCCTTACTCTGTATAAAGACCACATTACCACCGAAAATCTGCTCTCTGTCGTAGTTAAAGATATGCTTTGTAGGGTCTTGCGGTGCGCTGTAATTGGTCTTATAATCCTTGCTATGGTCGAAACTTAGATAGTCGTAGAGGCTACCAATCTCAAGCGGCTTGCCATTGACGGTGTACTGACGATAATTAGGATAGAAGGTACAAAGCAGCTCCGATACTCTCACATCGACACCATAGCGCTTTGTATCTTGGTGGGGATATAGCCACGAGAGCAGCACATCGCCAAGCTGGCTATTTCCACCACTATTATACTGAAGATCGACAACAAGGGTCTTAATACCTTTCGCCTTTATCTCGGCAAACATATCACGAGTAAACTCATCGAATCGCGCAAGTTGCTGATATTGTGGATGTGTTATCCTATCGGCAAACTGATTGAACTGCAAATAGCAGATGCTCTCCTCGTCATATATCGTGTAGTCGAAGAGTGTATTGCGCTTAGATGTTACCCTACCGCTATTGTTCTGCTGTAGTTGTGCAATTTTTAGGTTTTGCTTATCGATGGCTGCAATCTCTGTGCTGCTACCATCCGCAAAGTCGAGGTGAAGTATCTCGTTGCTCATACCGAGTAAAGGCCAAAAGTCGGCAAACATAAGATACTCCTTTACCGTATTCTCGAAGTGAGCATCGTTGTCGGCACTTACTAATGGGCGTGCTATCTGCAAAATATGCTTTATGCTCTTGCCGTTAATCCTTGTTACCTCCTTGCCGAGTATCTCTCGGTTATCCTCGGGGCTTACATCCACTATGGCGGAGTTATCATTGAGGGCAAATCTTACGGGGAATACCTTGTTAAATGTCATCCAGAAGGGCACAGATGTATGGCCATCGCCGAGCGATGTGGCAAGTTTGGCCAAGCACACCTTAAAGTCTATATCATTGTCAATTCCGCCACACTCTTTATATAGCTTTCGCGCTTGTTTGTCGAGCTGTGCGCAGTGCTTAGCATCGGCATAGTATGGGTGCGTAGCTTGGAGCATATCAACATATAGAAGTAGGTCCTTTTGATAGTTGTTGCCATCGATATACGTGCTACTGCTCTCTATAGATTCATTGTGTAGCACTGGGATATTTTGACCTAAGCACATAGTTAAACCTTGTAGAAGTGCTAAAGCTACTAATAAGATTCGTTTCATAATCGTTAAGTTTAAAATCTACTGCAAATTTACCCTCCCCCACGAATTTTCCAAATTTTTGGGGCTAAAAGTGAGCCTACTCTACCACAACAGCAAATGTCACCCTGCCCTCCTCGTTGTGTTTGAGGCGGAGGGAGCCGCCGTGAAGGCGGATGATTTGGCGTGACACGGCGAGGCCGATGCCGGAGCCGTCGGTCTTTGTTGTAAAGAATGGCGTGAAGATATTTTCGGCAACCTCGGCAGGGATTGCCTTTCCGTTGTTGGTTATCTCGATTTGGATGCGCTCCTCGGCATCTATCGTTGAGCGGATGGTTATCTTGCGGTCGCAATCCTGCGCCAAGAGTGCCTCGGTGGCGTTTTTCAGGAGATTGACCATCACCTGCGACATTAGCGCGCGGTCGGCATAGAGCATCGTATCCTCGGGCTCGATACTCACTTCAACCTCGATGCCCTCGTGCGGAATGAGCGACAGCGACTCCGCCACCAACTCCGAGAGGTAGAACGGTGCTTTCTGCGGTGCAGGGATGCGTGTAACGGCACGGAACGAATCGACAAAGCGGAGCAGACGATCCGAGGTCGCGTGTATCGTTTCGAGTCCTTGACGCATTGTCTCGGCATCGCCCGACGACCAGAGCAACGTATGGCTGATGGATGTTACAGGCGCAAGCGAGTTCATAATCTCGTGCGTAAGGATGCGCGTCAGTTTCTCCCATGACTCCACCTCCTTGCGGTCAAGCTCCTCGTGGATATTGCCGATAGAGATAACCCTCAGTTGCTTGCCCTCAAACTCCATTGCCGAGCAGCTGAGCACCAAGTTCTGGTCGCCAATCTCGGTAGTAAAGCGTGCGGTAAGTTGTGCGCCCGGCTCGATGCAATGCATCGCCTCGCAAAGTTCCTCGCTTAGTATTCGCAGCTGGTCTATATGGTTCAGTCGCTCCATACCTACGATGCGGAGAGCCTTCGTGTTGGTCTGCGCCACCGTGCCGTTCTCCATCACGGTAACAATACCGATGTTTGCGCACTCCATAATCAGCTCAAAGTACTTTTCACGTTCGCGTATCTGCATCTTGGCATTGTCCATAACCTCCTTAATGCGGTTGAGCGATTTATTGACCAAGGCGTGACGTGTGATATTGGGGTTCTCGGTAAAGCGGAATGAGTAGTCGTCGTTCTGCACAGCGTTGAAGACAAACATCAGTCGCTCGACCAACTCATTGTAGATGTGGAAGAGTCGGAACAAGCAGAAGATAATAATCGGAATAGTGGCAATCAGGTGTGCGTGGCGGTTGGTGGCCCACACATAACCCGACAAGGCAGCCATTAGGATAATGACTGCTGCGTATGCACCAATTCTGCCATAAGGTATGTTCTGCTGTCGTTTCACAAGCCGTAGCGTTTAATCTTGTTGTAGAGTGTCTGGCGCGTAATGCCGAGCTGCTGTGCCACCTGCGAGAGGTTACCGCCACACTGCGCTATGGCATTGGCTATGGTCTGTCGCTCCATCTCTTCGAGCGTTTGGCTCTCGTTCACGGGGCGTTGCGAGGTGCGCAGTTCGAGGTGGTCGGGCGAGATAACATCGCCATCGCACATAATCACAGCCTTCTCAATCGTATTCTGCAACTCGCGGATATTACCCTCCCACGAGTGGGCTTTCAGTTTCTCCGCAGCATCACCCGAGAGCATCAAACCTGCCTTGCCATACTTCTGCCCATATCGCTCGATAAATCGCTCAGCAAGGGGCACAATGTCCTCGCGGCGGTTACGCAGGGGCGGGATATGAATATGTATGGTGTTGATGCGGAACAAGAGGTCTTGGCGGAACTCGCCCTTGGCAACTGCTTCGTGCAGGTCGCGGTTTGTGGCAGAGATCAGGCGAATATCTACGGGCGTAGCCTCGTTTGCACCGAGGCGTGTTACCGCACGATTTTGCAGCACGGCGAGCATCTTGGCTTGCAGGTGGAGCGGCAGGTTGCCAATCTCATCCATAAAGAGCGTTGAGCCGTTGGCGGTCTCGAACTTTCCCTCACGGTCGGTACGAGCATCGGTAAAGGCACCTTTGGAATGACCAAAGAGCTCACTCTCAAAGAGCGTATCGGGAATAGCACCCATATCGAGCGACACCATCGCCCGGCGACAGCGTGCCGACTGGCGGTGAATCTCACGCGCAAGCACCTCCTTACCCGTACCATTCTCGCCCGTAAGCAGTATATTGGCATCGGTGATAGCCACACGCTCGACCATCTGCCTTACACGCTTCATCTCTGCGCTCTCGCCCCAGTACATTTCGGTCTGTGGCTCGGTGGTCTGCTGCTTGGTTGGCTTCTTCGTTTTGCCTTTGGCGGCCTTATAGGCATTTTGGAGCGTGGCAATAAGTTTGGCATTATCCCACGGCTTTACAACAAAGTCGAAAGCACCCCCCTTCATAGCACGCACAGCCAACTCAATATCGGCGTATGCAGTGAAGAGTACCACCTTTGTTTCTGGGAATTTCGCCAGCACCTCTTTGAGCCAATAGAGCCCCTCGTTGCCCGTATTTATGCCGGCGTGGAAGTTCATATCGAGGAGCACCACATCGGGAGCAGCCTTCTGCAAGGTGGAAATCAAGGTGTTAGGAGATGGCAGTGTCAGCACCTCCTCAAAAAATGATTCGGTGAGCAACTTCACCGCCGAAAGTATCGAACGGTTATCATCAACAATTAACAACTTGCCTGACTTTGCCATTTTTCGCCAATTTTCTTTTCACAAAATTACATCAAAAACGCCGAGTGTCCAAACCTTTTACACCGATTGTCTAATTATTAGACACATTTACTCACAGGGCCGTTAGCGTAAATCCATATGGGTCAAGTGGTTGCATACTTTGGCACACCTTTGGTACAAAACCCCTGCAGAAACCGAAAAAAGTATGAAACGATTGATTATGACCCTATTAGTGTCTAATTTTTTGACACTTGTGTGCG
>CALGRZ010000076.1 GCA_937880705.1 uncultured Alistipes sp. | reverse complement strand
TCTTGTTAGCACCCTCGAGCGTCATACCCTTCTCCTTAACAAGGTGGTAGATAAGTTTCAGGTTCTCGACATCCGACGGGGTAAACATACGGTTTCCCTTCTTGTTCTTGTGAGGCTTTATGCAGTCAAACTTCGACTCCCAATAGCGGATAAGTGATGCGTTGACATCAAACATCTCGGTGACCTCACCCATTGAATAGAGTAGTTTAGCCATCTCTAAAGTCTATATTAGTGGTTAAAATTATCGTTTCAGTATTCGTTGTTGCTTGGGGTACATGTTGTTGCAACGCGCCCCAATGCGTTTCACGAAGCCTACGGCGTGGCCTCTGTGACGGACTACGTTTATGCCCTCCACAAATGGCTCTGCCGATATGTCGCCTCGTCGCAGGTACTCCACGGCCTGTGCCTCGTCGACCTCGCCCGCGGGGAGTGCCCCATTGAGGCCTACATATAGTGCCAAGGGGTGCTCGGGCTTGAGCCTACCCTTGAATATCTGTCCCACGGCCACACCCGAGTATACCACCGACAACGCCTCGGAGAGTTGCTGCACCTCGGCAACCACATCTCTACGGTAGGCGTATATCATGTCGCCAACCATGCGGAAGGCGTGCTCCTCGGCATGCTCAAACCAGCGGCTCACCACCTGCTCATCACCCCTTGTCAAGGGCTGAAAGAGCCTCTTGCGTGGTTTGGGTTGTGAGCGACGTAGCGGAGCCTCGGCCTTGCGTGCAATAGCCGCAAAGAAGCCCTCGCCGCGAGCCTTGTGCGGATAGAAGTGGAAGCACTGAAAGGCCCCTATGCGCCCCTCGACAATGCCCCATGCAGGGTCTATGGTGAGCTCATCGGCCTCGACCAGCTCATCGCCATACTCGGCCATAAGCCAACTTACAACACCCTCATCCTCAACATCATTGAAGGTGCAGGTGCTGTACAGGAGTGTACCTCCGGGGCGTAACGCACGCCACGCCTCGGCGAGGATCTCTCGCTGGCGGGTGGCACACACCTCAACCGACGATGCCGACCACTCGGTACGCGCCTCCTCCATCTTGCGGAACATGCCCTCACCCGAGCAGGGGGCATCCACCGCCACCACGTCGAACCAGTGCTCAAAGGCAGATATATGGCTCGGCTCGTTGCATGTCACCACCACATTGCCCAGACCCCAGCGTTGCACATTATCGGCAAGGGCAAGGGCGCGGCTGCGGTTGATATCGTTGGCAAGGACAAGACCCTTATGCCCCACCAACGTAGAGTATATCGTGCTCTTACCACCCGGTGCGGCACACATATCGAGGACTCGGCAGCCCTCCATATCCACGCCACCCAGCAGATGGGCCACAAACTGCGACGAGGCCTCCTGAACGTAGTATGCGCCTGCATGCAGCAGCGGATCGAGCGTAAATTGCGGTCGTGAGTCGAGATAACGACCCCATTTGCACCACCCTACCGGCTCACCCTCAAGACCCTCGAAGGGCTTGTAGGGGTTGCGACGTATCGAGACCACAGGCTCGGTGTCGAGGGCCACAAACAACGCCTCGGCATCATCACCAAGCATCTCGACAGCTCTACGTCGGAACTCTACGGGCAGGGGTGTGTTCATCGTTACTTATTTCTGGCTGATGATATCTATATCCTTGCAGATGCGGTCGACAATGGTGGGGTCGGCCACAAAGTCGTCGACATCCTTGTTGATAACAAGCACACGACCCTCGTAGATGTTGTCTATCCAGTTGTTGTACTTGTCGTTGAGGCGTGTCAGGTAGTCAGCATCGATATTCTGCTCATACTCTCGGCCTCGCATGCGTATCTGCTTGATAAGCGTGGGAACACTCGCCTTGAGGTAGATCAACACATCGGGCTTGGGGATAATGTGTGACTGCAGATCAAAGACCTTCATGTAGGTTCCGAAGTCGCGGCCCGACATCAGACCCATCTTATGGAGGTTGTCGGCAAAGATGTGGGCATCCTCATATATGGTACGATCCTGCACCACATTCTCCTCGCCATCGTTGAGCATGTCGATGGTCTGCTGGATACGGCTACCGAGGAACCACAACTGGAACTGGAACGACCAACGGCTCATATCCTCATAAAAGTCGTTGATGTAGGGGTTTGTAAGATCTTCGTAGTAGGCCTTGGCGTTGTAGCGTTTGGTCAGTATCTCGGTGAGCGTGGTTTTACCGCTTCCGATATTTCCTGCAATTGCTATGTACATAAAAAGTTGATTTGGTATTTGGTTAATTTGGTGTTAGTCAATTAATTGAAGAACTCGGCCACGCGCGTCACCGACTCGGGCATCGCAAAGACGACGATATGGTCGTAGGCGTTGATCTGTGTGTCGTCAACAGCGATAAATACTCTGTCGCCACGCACCACACCGCCAATGACGGCATCGGAGGGCAGTCCAAGGTCGGCCACCTTCGACTTGGTAGCCGGCGAGTTGGGCTTGACGATAAACTCCAGCACCTCGGCCTGTGAGCCTGTCAGACACTTGATGGCCTGCACGTCGGTGGTCATCGTAAAGCGGAAGATATTCGAGGCGGTGATATGCTTCTTGTTGATCACCGTATCCACACCGATACTCTCGGCCAGCTGGATATAGTTGATGTTCTCCACCTCGGCAATCACTCGCTTTACGCCCATACGCTTGGCCAGCATCGCTGCGAGGATGTTGGTCTCGCTACGGCCCGTGACAGCCACAAAGGCATCCATACCAGCCAGATCCTCCTCCATCATCGCCTCGGTGTTACGACCATCCTCGTTGATAATCAGCGTACTGTCGAGCATCTCTGCCAGGCGATAAGCCTTGTCGGCGTTGTAGTCCACCAGCTTTACGTTTATGTCGTTCTGCAACTCGTTGGCAATGCGCACGCCGATACGCGAGCCACCGAGAATCATCATATTCTTAATCTCCACCTCGCGCTTACCCGACAGCTCGACAACCTTCTGCGTAGAGTTATGACGGGTGATGATATAGACCATATCCTCCTCCTCGAAGAGCTCCTCGGAGGTGGGTATTATGGTGCGTGAGCCTCGCACAATGGCCACCGTGCGATACTCTATATCCTCGTCATTCTGCTCGGGGTCTATGACCTTGCGACCCAGCAGTGGCGAGGTGAGCTCCAGACGGAAGGCCACCAGCGACAGCTTGCCCGCCGCAAAGTCGACATACTCCGTCGTTGAGGTGTGGCCCAGAAGGTTGATAACCTCACGGGCGGCGATATGCTCGGGATAGAAGATGTAGTCGATACCCATGTCGATGAATACCTCCTTGCTGTTGGGCTCAAGATACTCGCTGCTGTCGACACGAGCGATCGACTTCTTTGCACCCAGCTGCTTGGCCATGACTGCCGAGAGTATATTATCGTTCTGCACCGAGCGCACGGCGATGAACAGGTCGCACTTGCGCACTCCCGCCTTGCGCAACACCGAGAACTGCGTGGTGTCACCCTCGACGGTAACAACATCGATAAGGTTGGCCACCTCACCCAACGCTTTAGGGTCGACATCCGCCACGGTGATATCGTGGCCATTACCGCTGAGCATCTTTGCGAGGTGTGTACCCATATCGCCGGCACCGGCAATAACTATCTTCATACAATAATCAAGTGAATATAAAACAATTACATACAGCCTTTATCTCACGAAAGGCTATAATATTTGCATTTTATCACGCAAATATATAAATTTGCAGCGGAAAAACAAAGTTTTTAACCGATTTTACACAAAATAAATATGTCAACGATCTTGGTAACTATAATCGCGGCTATCGTAGTGGTGGGCTTTTTCGCCCTGGCAATGTCGCTAACCTATATCTTCAAGGGGCACCACATACAGTCGGAGATTTCGACCAACCCCAACATGCAGAAGATGGGCATCAAGTGCGCCGTGCAGGAGACGCGCGAGGACATGGGCCTGAACGACTGCGACTCGGACAACATCTGTTCGGGCAACTGCGCAGGATGTGATATTGACCACAGCGCAACAAACCTCAAAGATAAGAAAAACACCACTAATGATGGAGAGTAAGGAGTGGCTTTGCCGTAATTGCAACTCGTTGGTTGACGGCACATTGAACACATGCCCTCACTGCCGTTCGGACCGCCCCGAGGAGGGGGTATCGGAGCCCGCACCCGAAGGCATAGAAAGTGATATTGTAGTAGAGAATTACACCAACGCTCAACCCACCCCTCGGGCGAAGTATATCTTCCGCGAGGCGGTGCTTGTCAACGCAGCCGACATAGTGTTGGTTTTGGCACTCTTCTGCGCCTTTGCCGCCCTCCTATCACCGATGTTTTTGGGCGATGTGGAGAACATCACGCTGATCTCTATCGTGGTCGCCATCGCGCTCTTCGCCTTCGCCATGGTGCAGTGGGCCGTGCTGCGCACTCTGGCCGAGATATCCTGCCAGTTGCGCAACCGCCAATAGTCGACAAAAAGGGGATGACTAAAAAGTAAATTAGCCATCCCCGTTTTTTTTGCTTGAGGTTGAATAAAAAGATGTAGTTTTAGGCATACAAAGCCCGAAAAAGCGGA
>CALGRZ010000075.1 GCA_937880705.1 uncultured Alistipes sp. | reverse complement strand
ACCATAGGCTCTTGCCTTGTTGCTTAACGGGTGTATAACCCAAACTTTGCAGATAGTCTGTCAACTTGATTTTCTTTATTTCGTTGATATTCATCTTGTTTCTGTCTTTATAAGTTAATTGATTGGTTGATATACCGATTGAGTGACTGCACAACAGCACTCAATCGGCTTGGATTTTAGGTTTAACAGTACGAATCATATATGCCCGAACTAAACTAAACCTACATTAGAATACGAAATCGGGATTATATCGCCACCCTTTGCCCTCGGAAATGATCATTCGTTTATTTTCGAGGAATTTTCTCAAATCCACAAGCTTATTGCGACCTCGTTCATAACCGATACTCGCATAGCCCGTTTTCAGTGCTGCAATGATATTCGGGTAGCCCTGTATCACATTATTGCCGAAAGCAGCTTCCAATGCTTGGCGGTGCTCCTGCTCGCTAAGCTCATTCAATGGGAATGTGCGATCTTTGCGTGGCTGGTCAAAGGTGTAATCCCTGACCAATTCGGGTAGAGCATCATCATTGATGCGGAAAGCAAACGGGGAGAAGTCCCTATCTCGAATGTGCATAGCCTTGACCTCGCTGATATTGGCATCTTGCGTGCTTTTAGTTACTTGTAGCACCGTTTCTGCTTTGTTGTTGAGTTCTGTTCCGATATGCCCTCGGGTGTTGTCATCGCCTTTGTTCAGGTGCAGCACCGTATGGATATGTAGATTATACTCGCTTGACCAACGCATCAACAGGTTGATAATCTCTGCCGATTCGCTTGGGGAATTTATATCGTACATCAAATCCCTTATGCCGTCAATAATCACAAGCCCGATACCTTTTACTCTTCGCAAGGTTTCGCCGATAATCTCTCTACGCCTTTCGGGAGTATGCTCACGCAAGACAATGAAGAGGAAATCTTTGCTGTTCTGCTCAATGTCGCACCCTGCCAACCGCATTATGCGTTTGAGTACCTTATGGCAATGGTAGAAGCTTTGCTCAGTATCAACATAGAGAATCTTGCGTTTCTCCTGTGGCAGATATGCCGAGTATTGCAATACCTCACTATTTCTTAGTGCTGCTGCCACGATAGCCGAGATATTAAAGGTCTTCTTGCTCTTCGCCTTACCTGTCGAGGCACTGAAGTTACCCAGTGTGCCAATGGTTGAGCCATTCACCCAGAGTATTTCGGGCGGCGTATCGTATGTGTCGGTAACTTTCAGATGAACACTTCGCCAGATAGCAGCAAACTCATCATCTGCCATCGGAGGTTTTGGTACGGTTGATTTATAGTTCTCCATAGCTTTGCGGTTATCTGCGTCCTCCTGTCTTACGCCCTGCAAGTTCAAGGGCAAGTTCGGCATCGACAATTATTTTACGACCAATCTGTGTGATAGCTTTATCTATCTTACCGCTTTTCTTTATACGGTTGGCTGTGGGCAGACTACAACCAAAGAGCCTCGATATACCGAGTATGCCATATACATAGCGTTTCGGTTGCTCGGAGACTGGTTGCTGCTTTACATCTTCGCCTTGTGATGCGTGGCGGTGCAGGTGCAGAAACTCTTCGCCTGTCATCTGCCAAACGGGTTTGAGCAATAATTCGTTGATATTCATTTTTATCTAATTTTGCGTTTAACAATGTAGCCCTGCGCAGAGGCTGTTATCTTGTTCGAACACTGCAAAATTAGGTGCGGCTATGAGTGGTAAGGATGTGGAAAACGAAAATAGAATATCACAATATACCGTTGAAAATCAATGGGTAATAAAAAACCACCGAAAATTACTTCGGTGGTTAAAGTGGTCGTATCGTGGAATATCAAACGCTATGAGCCTTTATTTGAATATTTCGCCCATTTCTTTGGCAAATCGCTGGTTGCTGTCGCTCGGAAAATCCGATTCAGGCTCCTTGTATTTTGACTTATAATAGGCTGCATCTATACCCAATGTTTCGAGCATAGCACTACGCCAGCTCTCGCGTGTGGTCTTGGGTAGGCGTTCACTCAACAGATATACAAGGTAGCACACCCTTGCTTTCTCTTTTGGTCGGATTCTCAATCTGTCCGAAGAGGAAAGCAGATTCAGGTTGTTGTAGAACTCCAATTCGGGAATATCCTCAAACTGTTCCCCGTTGCATACGCCATATATAGCCGAAACAAGAGCCATATCAAAATAGGGCGTTGCAGTATCATTTGTTGATTGCGGTTGCTCGCCCTCTACGGGCATATACTTCTGAATAATGGAGAGGAATATTTTGCTCAGCTCATAGATTGGTCTGAACATATTCTCCTCATACTCTTTCGCCTCCTCCATTACCGCCTTATGTTTGCGGTACAACTCGTTCAGTTTCTCTATTTCTGTATGGTGCTTTTCCAAAAGAGAATCGTATTTCTCCCACGCATCGTGGTCTATGCCGTGAAGATTAAAGCAGTTCTCCCATAAAGCAGCAACCTCCAAGAACTCTGCTCCACATTGATTGGTTACTCGCACTTGTGTTTCTATCTCTTCCAGATACTTAACGGCTGCATCGTCATTGACATTCTCCATCTCAATTTCATCGAAGTAGCGTCTGCCTGTTTCGTATATGGTGATATTGCGGTCAATCTCAAACTTGATGCTTGATAGTAGCATCTTCTCCCTACGGCTATCCTTTGAGAAAATAACATCGAAGATCATCTTCTCAAAGAGTTTTACATCCTTATATCGGTTGTAGAAGTGGGTAATGTTTTTCTGCTCCTCAAAGCCGAATTTTTCGGATTCAAGAAAACGAGAGAAGATAACATTTACCTCTTGATACTGCGGTATGAAGTCTGTTATTTGGGTCATAGGCTTTCTATTATTGTCTGTTCGGTACAAATATAATTCACAATCGACTGAAAAATTGTATTCAGGATGAATAAAATGTTTGACTTACAACTGATTAAATCTACTCATTGCATTAGCCTTAATATCATCAGCAATATCAATGTAGGGTTTCATCGCTTTGTAGTCGCTGTGTCCCGTCCATTTCATTACCACCTGTGCAGGAATACCGAGGGCCAAGGCATTACATATAAATGTGCGTCGCCCTGCGTGTGTGCCGAGCAAAGCATATTTAGGCGTAACCTCATCGATGCGTTGATTACCCTTGTAATAGGTCTCTCGTATCGGCTCATTTATCTCTGCCAACTCGCCCAACTCTTTCAGGTAATCGTTCATCTTCTGATTGCTGATAACGGGCAGCACTTTGTTCCCCTCAAAATGTACATCTTTGTACTTTTCGAGGATTGCCTTACTATGGTTATTCAACTCAATAACCAAACTATCAGCAGTCTTGACGGTGGTAATCTCTATGTGGTCAGCCTTAACATCGCTTGTGCGAAGATTATAGACATCGGAATACCTCAATCCCGTAAAGCAACAGAACAAGAACACATCACGCACCCGTTCAAGATATTGCTTATTCTGCGGAATATTGCAAGCCTTTAATTTGTTCAACTCATCCCAAGTGAGGAAGATTACTTTCTTCGGAGTATTCTTCAATTTGGGTTTGAATGTTTCGAATGCAATATTCTGATGATAGCCCTTTTTGAATGCCCAACGGATAAACCATTTGAGAAATCCCAACTGCTTGCCAATGGTACTGTTTCGCATATCCTTTGTTTTGCGGAGGAAATCAACATAGTTGTTCAAGCCCTCTTCATCAAAATAGACAAAGGTAGGTTCAGCCCTGAACTCCTTGATATGGTTCTTAACTGCTGCAAACTTTTCGTATGTTGAATCAGTCCAATTATTCTGCTTGCCACACTCGGAAACAAACTCATTGAATATCTCCCAGAAACCTTTCTGCTCCTCCTGCACCTCCTCGGTTGGGTTTACCTTATTGTTAAACGAATCTTTAATTTCTTGTGGAGTAGGCATAATATCCTTTACCTCATACTCCTTGAATACCTCCTGCATTATGGTATAATAGCGAAGCAGGTCGGTATTGATATCCGAAGCACTCTGCTTGAGTTTATTTGTGCAGCCGTTCTTCACTCGTTGTTTGTCTGCATCCCATTTAGCAGCATCAATGCGATAGCCTGTCGTAAACTCGATACGATGGCTCGCAAAAATAACTCTCATTCGGATGGGGACGTTCTCAATGACGGGAACACCGTTTTTCTTACGGCTCTCCAAGGCAAAAATGATGTTTCTTTTAATGTTCATTTTAAATCAATGGCTTTAGTCTTCTAAATTCTACAGAGTAATTTGTAGCTGTCGCATTATCAGTAGTCACTAAAACATTTTCATCATTTCTAGCCTCAGCATTTGTTGTCCAGTTATAACTACCAGTTAAAACCTTTTGGTTATCAATAACACAAAACTTGTTATGCATAAATCCACCTCTGGTCCCTCTAATCTCTTTATAATCAAAATCAGTCAAATCGACTCCATGAGCAGCATTTACCCCGTCTTTGTAAATAACTAATTCTATTCTTAAACCTTCTTGACGCTTCCTTACTAAAGCTTCCTTTATTCTTTCATTAGTAAACCAAGCCATTGCAACTAAAATTGATACTTTAGCACTATTTATATTATCAATGACCTTCTTTTCATTATCCTTAAATATCGCTTCGTTTTCGATTTTAGGATCTATTTTGATTCCTTCCCAAACAATGGATCCATCGTTAAATGACAACTTAATGTTGTCATGTGCAAGAATACTATTGAGTTGTGAAATCGCATTATGCACATTGGCAGATTCGCCGATGAGCTGTTCAATCAATTGTTTTAGATTTATGTCCGTAATCTTATAAAGACGATCTTTTATATAGTTGGTCTTAGATGTATTAAGATTTGAATTATTTAACTTAGGCAATGCACCATTATAAACATCATCTCTAAAACCATAGGTTTGAAATAATCTAACGAGGTCATTACCAGTTCTTGCAGCCCATAGCTCATTATTGTCTCCAATTATGAAAGGAACTATAGCCTCTTTTGATGCGTTTGATATTTTCATTTCTATTAATGTTTTAAAAGTTACACCCAAAATTACACCCAATTTTTCATATATCAAAATGCACCCTATGAGTTTCAATGAATTTAACAATTTTATAAACGCTTAATTTACAACGAATTGAAATTTTATGATTTTCTATGATTCCATAAGTTCTGGAGCCTCCCTCTCCGCAAAGCCACGAGGTAAGAAGGTGTCGAGCAATCGACACCTTTTGTTTTTTATACCTTGGACACAAGCTTGCTTGGGGACAGAGGTGTAGAAAACAAATGAGGTGATTTATCACCTTCTTGCCGAGTAAGGGTTTGCAAGGGCCCCTGCGGCGAGCAGCAGGGAAAGGCGTTAAGCGGAGCGAACGCAGTGAGCGCAGTAGCCAATCTCTTCCTCTCCGCAGATCGATTTTCCCGGAAAATCGGCGATGAGCGCGCATTGCTCACTTATGACGGGGGTTGAGCCGATAATGTTAGTTTATTGCTCGGGCTTATAGCCCTGCGCTTTTATGGTATCGGCTCTTCGGCTACGCCGTTCGATATCCCTCCCTCTCCGCAAGACCACGAGGCAAGAAGGTGTTTTATAGGAAGAGATAGGATGGGATAGGACTTAATAGGAAGAGATAGGAAGAAATAGGATATTTAGGGATAGCACACTGCTACCCAATAAATGTCGGCCGCGCTTATCCTATTCAGTCCTATCAAGTCCTACTAATCCTATCAAGTCCTACTGACTGCGCCACACTGCGCCCTGCGCCAAGTCCTCGCCTCGACACCCTCCCTCTACACAAAATAAGGAAGCTACCCGATGGTAACTTCCTTATTTTGCGTACGGTTGCTATCACCCCCCCCTCGGCACTATTTCACAAGATAGCCATCAAATACCGGAGCAAGTATCTCCGGGATAACCATCTCATACTCTTTGAGCGAGTTTAGCCTCTCTCGGCCGGCGGCAGTAAGCGCAATATTGATCTGTCGTTTGTCGTGCTTGTCGATGCTTCTACACACCAACTTTCGCCTCTCCAGCGCAGATACTATCTTTGAGCAGTGCGACGCCCGCATACCTGTGCGGTCGGCCACGACGGAGGCGGCAATGCTATGCTCACCTATTGCACACAGCGTCATGGCCTCATTTAGCGTAAGGCCAAGGTTGTCGATTATTCCGTTTTCAAGCTCCGACATAGCCATCACTACATCGCGCATCACGCATATACACTTTACCTTCTCCATCTTCTAACCATTTTTGTGGTGGTAAACAGCCCTGTGCACCCTATCGGCTTAACTCTTCTCGACCCTCGGGTAGAGTGCCCTATATAAAGAGGTTGACATCGGATCTCTCGGCGCGCTCCATGTATGTGGCGACACCTCCGACACTCACCTCATCAATTAGCTCCTCGCGCTTGATACCCATGACATCCATAGACATCTGGCAGGCGATAAACTCCACGCCACTGTCGAGAGCCTGCTGGCGCAGACTCTCCAAGGAGTCTACCCCTCGAAGCTTCATCAGATGGCGCATCATCACGCGCCCAAGCCCAAACATGTTGAACTTCGACAGCGACAGCTGCTGCGAGTGTGACGGTAGCATCCAGCCAAACATCTTGCCCCATATATCCTTCTTTACACGGGGCTTCTTTAGACGCTTTATCGTGTTCAACCCCCAGAACGTGAAGAATATCGTAACTCGCTTGCCTGTGGCAGCCGCACCATTTGCGAGCACAAAGGTAGCTAAAGTTTTGTCAAGATCATCACTAAACATGATAAATGTTTTCTCGTCGCTCTTTGTGGCGAGTTTCGGCGCAGGCTCACTGCTCCGTTCTGCACATCGCTGCACCACAGCTCGGTACACGCCCTTGTCGCAGCTTGTGGCCATCAGGCGGTTGCCTGTCGAGCTGCACCACGCCTCGACATCACGAGTAAATGCAGAGTCCGTCGCCATGATCTCTATGCACTCGCCATGGTTAAGTGTCGAGAGCTTGTCGCGCAGTCGCAGTATAGGCCCCGGACATTGTAGCCCACAGGCATCGACAACCATAGTTGCCGGACTGCTACCCTCGGGGATATCGCCCTTCACATCATCGCCCTTCACATCATCGTCCTTGCCACCATCGGCTGCCGCTTTTGCGTAGTTTGCTGTTGCGATGTTGTATGTCCGAATACCACCTATAAGGTTTCGCACGTCGCTATAGCCATTGGCCTTGAGGATATTTGATGCGAGGTAGCCGCGAAGACCTACGCCACAGAACAGGAATATAGGCTTGTCGTTGGGTATCTCGCCAAGTCGCTCTCGCAGCGCATCGAGCTCGATATTTATCGCATCGTCGATAGTGCCCAAGGCGTACTCCTCGGGGGTTCTCACATCCAGGAGCACTCTCTGCTCGCGGCGTGTTGATAGCAAGTCGCGCCAGTAGAGAGGTGTCATCTTGCCATTGAGGATGTTGCTCGCAACATAGGCACTGATGGCAACGGGATCCTTGGCCGATGAGAAGGGCGGTGCATAGGCGTGTTCAATCTCCATGAGCGATGTTATGCTCTGCCCCTGCTTGATAGCCATGGCGTAGCTGTCGATGCGTTTATCCACACCATCTACGCCAACAATCTGTGCACCAAGCAACTTGCCACTGTCGGGGGAGAATACAACCTTTATGGTCATGGGCATAGCCCCCGGGTAGTAGTTAGCGTGGGAGTTGGGGTGTATGGTTGCACTCAGGTATGGGATGTTGAGCTCGCGCAGTCGCTTTGCGGGCACTCCCGTAGATGCTACGGTGATGTCAAAGACCTTGGCTATGGCGGTACCTATCGAGCCCTCGTACTCAACGTGGTTGCCAAAGACCATATTGTCCGCAGCTATGCGTGCCTGACGGTTTGCAGGCCCTGCAAGGAGGTTGAGCCACGGTTTGTTGAGCAGCGGGTGCTGAAACTCCACCGCATCGCCCACAGCGTAAACACCCTCTGCCGAGGTCTGCATAAAACTATCTACGCGGATGCCACCCGCCTGGCCAAGTGCGATCTCGGCATCGCGCGCCAGCTGTGTTGCCGGGCGCACGCCGATGCTGAGGATAACAATGTCGGCAGGTATGCTCCTGCCGGAGCCCAGCACCACATCTACCCCGTCATCGCTCTTCTCGAATGCGACAACGCCCTGGCCTAAATGCAGATCAACACCCTTTGCCACAAGGTGTTCGTGTACGATCTGTGCCATTGAGAAGTCTATCGGTGCCATCACCTGCGGTGCCATCTCTACCACCGCGACTTCAGCCCCCACGGCGTGGAGATTCTCCGCCATCTCAAGACCTATAAAGCCTCCTCCGACAATGACAGCTCTACGCACACGGTGTGTTGTGATATACTCCTTGATACGGTCTGTGTCATAGACATTGCGCAGGGTGAATATTCCGTCACTCTCAATACCCTTGATCGGAGGCTTTACGGCCGTTGCCCCTGGCGACAGAAGAAGTCTGTCGTAGCTCTCGGTGTATACCCTATCATCACCACCCCTCACCTTGACCTGCTTTGTGGCGGTGTCGATCTCTATCACCTCGCTGCTCGTGCGCACATCAATATTAAATCTCTGCCCGAAGCCCTCGGGTGTCTGCACAAAGAGCGCATCTCGCTCGGTTATCGTACCCCCTATATAGTAGGGCAACCCGCAATTTGCATAGGATATATACTCGCCCTTCTCGAATAGTATGATTTCGGCCTTCTCGTCGTTGCGTCTTATTCGCGCTGCTGCTGTTGCACCACCTGCCACGCCACCTATGATTAGGTGCTTAACTCTTCCTTGCTTATCCATAACTCGCTCACTTTTTGTATTTTATTATATTATTAAATTTAATTTCCATTGGAAAACTTTGCAAATGTAAAATATATTTTCCAATAAACAAAATTTCCAGCGTAAAATATTTAATAATTCACAAAAAATCTCTATTATTACCCATCTGCGAGCTCTGCGTTACGCTTAAAGTGGTGAAGTTATGCTCCGGGGGTTGAGCCGATAATGTTAGTTTATTGCTCGGGCTTGTAGCCCTACGCTTTTATGGTATCGGCTCTTCGGCTACGCCGTTCGAGATCCCTCCCTCTCCGCAAGACCACGAGGCAAGAGGGTGTTTTATAGGAAGAGATAGGATAGGATAGGATAGGATAGGATAGGATAGGATAGGATAGGATAGGATGGGATGGGATAGGATGGGATGGGATAGGATGGGATGGGATAGGATGGGATGGGATAGGAAGAGATAGGAAGAAATAGGATATTTAGGGATAGCACACTGCTACCCAATAAATGTCGCCCGCGCTTATCCTATTCAGTCCTATCAAGTCCTATTTAGTCCTATCGACTGCGCCCACTGCGCTGCGCCTCCCGCGCCACCCGCGCCCCTCTACTTCGCCTGGTAGTCGAAATACTCAAACTCCGCCACGGCATCCGACAGCGCGCTGCGCGTTGTGGTGTAGAGGCCGAGCGTAACACCCGTAAAGCCACCGTTGGTCTCCGAGCTTAGGTACTTCGTGTCGGCCATGCCCATCTCAACAAAGTCACCATCGGCATCTGCAACCGAGAAGTGGTAGTGGTAGTCACGACCCTCGACACGCAACACAGCACCTCCATCGTCAAGCTTAAGGCGGCACTGCGTATGGTCCACCGCACCGAGCTTATAGCGCAGCACAGCCCAGTAGCCATCCTCCGACCGCTCGACGTAGATGTCGTAGTGCGCACCCGGATCCATATATACCGTGAGGCCGGCCAGATCGCCCTCCGAGCCACCCTTCAGGCAGAGCTCGGTGGTGGCCGTAAAGAAGATATCCTGCTGACGACGTGCAAGGAACGTAGGCGAGGCCTGCTCGTCGAGTGTTATGGTCGTAGGCTTAAGCAGCAACCGGCCCCTCTTCAGGCGGTAGTTCTCGAAGGTGGGCTCGCGCAGACGCAGCCACTCGAGGCCTATATCTTCGCCCTCGAACTCCTCGCGCGCCACGACCGTGGGCACCTCACACTGTGGCAGTGTCGGACACTCCATCTCGAGCGATATCATGCCACTGCCATTTACCACAGGCCAGCCGTTATCGGCCCACTGTATGGGTGCGAGGAAGGTCTCACGGCCCAGGAGGTGGTGCTGGCCACCCTGGATACGGAAGGCGAGGCACACCAGCCACCAGCTGCCATCGTGCGCCTCCACAAAGTCGGCATGTCCGACACCCTGAATGGGGCTACTCTGACCCGCCTGCGAGAAGTGCGTAAGGATAGGATTATCGGGGTTGACCTCGTAGGGGCCCTCGATGGAGCGGCTACGAGCAATGGTTACGCTGTGGCCAAACTCGGTGCCACCCTCCGAGATAAGCAGGTAGTACCAGCCATCGCGCTTATAGATATGTGGTGCCTCGGGGTAGCGGCCACCCGTACCACACCATATACGGCGTGAGGGTGTGAGCTGACGACCCGTCTTGGGCTCTATGGTACAGAGCGAGATGCCATCCTCGGGGTTGCTCACCATGTAGCATACGCCATCCTCGAAGTATAGCGAGGGGTCTATACCGCCCTGCTCGAGCCACACGGGATCGGACCACGGGCCTGCGGGGTTGTCGCTGTACACAAGGAAGTTACCCCTATCCGACGTATTGGTCGTAATCATATAGAAGGTGCCGTCGTGGTGGCGTATCGTGGGGGCATAGATACCTCCCCAGTGTGGCTCGCCGGCAACCTTAAGCTGCGAGGGGCGATCCAGGCAGTTGCCCACCTGCTGCCAATGTATGAGGTCGTAGCTACGAAATATGGGCACACCGGGCCAATAGACAAAGCTGCTGTTAACCAAGTAGTAACACTCACCCACACGGCACACCGACGGATCGGGGTAAAAGCCCTTGATAACGGGGTTGCTATATCCATAGTTCTGTTGAGCCGAGGCCACAGCCACCGACATCACCAAAGCACATAGCATGACGAATATACCTTTTGCTCTCATATCTTATACGTTTAGAACTCGACCTCTGTTTTTACACCCTTCCGGCACTCTACCTCTACCTCATGGCCATCGGCGGTGCGCACCTTAACACTACAATCGCTGCCACTCAACAGCCACGC
Source organism: uncultured Alistipes sp. (assembly GCA_937880705.1). Next base: position 39,537 of record CALGRZ010000075.1, on the reverse strand, counting down.
CTCCACCACACGGCCCTGCTCCCAGCGGCACGACACCTCGATGTTGCCACGCGCACGCAGGCCCCGGAACTCGCCCTCGGGCCATGCTGAAGGGAGTGCCGGCAGCAGTGTTATATCGCCGTCGTGGCTCTGCAGGAGCATCTCCATAATACCTGCCGAGCCTCCGAAGTTACCATCTATCTGGAAGGGGGGATGCGAGCAGAAGAGGTTGGGGAATGTACCTCCGCGGTGTCCCCACTCCACCACTGCGGGCTCCAGCAGCGAGCCGAGCAGCTTATGCGCCCTGTCGCCATCGCCCAGACGTGCCCAGAAGCATATCTTCCATGCTCGTGACCACCCTGTGCCGGCATCACCCCTCACGTCGAGGGTGCGGCGTGCCGCCTCCATGAGTTCGGGTGTGTGGCGCGTTATCTGCGCTGCGGGATATAGGCCAAAGAGGTGCGACACATGACGATGTTGCGGCTCGGCCTCGCGGTACTCCTCCATCCACTCCATAAGTCTGCCATCCGAGGCTATGCGGTTGGGCACAAGGCGATCTATGGCCTCCGTAAGCTCCTCGCGGAGAGGCTCATCGCACCCCAGCACCTGCGAGGCGCGTACCACAGCCGTGAAGAGCTCGCGCGCAATCTGGTTATCCATCGTCGAGCCAAGACAGACGTGGGTGACCACCCCCGCATCTGCATCCTCTCCATTTAGGTAGAAGCCATTCTCGGGCGACGTCGTAGGTGCCGTCACCAGGTAACCCGTGGCGGGATGCTCAACGAGTATGGAGTGCATAAACTCGGCAGCACCACGCAACAGCGGATAGACCCTCTCGAGATACCCCCTATCGAGCGTATAGAGGTAGTGCTCCCACAGGTGTAGCACAAGCCACGCTCCGCCCGTGTTGGTAGCACCCCACGAGGGGTCCTCCGAGGGTGCGGTGAAGCCCCAGGCGTTGGCCAGCACATGGGCACACCACCCCTCTGCACCATAGAAGTGTTGGGCGGTGTGCTCGCCCGACTGGGCCAGAAGCTCCGTATATCGTGTCACGGGGTCGATAAGTTCTGCAAGGTTGCCCACCTCCAATGGCCAGTGGTTCATCTGCTGGTTGATATTGAGGTGCATATCGCCATTCCAGGGGCACCATGTCGTATTAGCCCAGATGCCCTGCAGGTTGGGAGGAAGCACGGCGTTGTGTGCCGAGGCGATGAGCAGATAGCGACCATACTGGGCATAGAGAGCTGCCAGCGAGCTGTCGTCGCCACCCTCGGCATATCCTCTTATGCGCTCGTCGGTGGGGATGTCGCTCGGCTGCTCACCAAGGTCGATGACCACCCTATCGAAGAGCTCACGATGTGCTGCAACATGCTCCCGACGTAGGCGTTCATACCCCTTGTTAGTCGCCAGTGACTCCTCGACAAGGGCCATATACCCCTCCTCGGCAAAGCTCGTCGCAGCCGAGAGTAGTATTACCACATCGCGCGCATCGCTAACCATAAGACACCCGTCATCGGCCACAACATCGCCATCGCCAAGAAGCAGCATCTTGCCATAGAACGACACACCATCCTCGCCATTACCCCTTGGCAGCGAGCCACTTATCGAGAGCTCGTTGCGCTCCGAAGCGACGGCCATACCCTTGGGATGCGAGAGGCGCAGACGGTACTCCGTTGCTACATCCGAGCGCAGGCGTATGAGAGCCACGTTATCGGCCATGGAGCAGAAGTACTCGCGCTCGTAGTCCACACCCGCAACGCTATATGTCGTGCGTGCCACCGCCTCCGAGAGGCTTAACTCGCGGCGGTAGTGCTCCACAGCCGTGGTATCGACATTGAGGTGGTCGATATATAGGTCGGCAAGCATCGAGTAGCTGCCATACTCGGCCGAAGAGGAGCCTCCGCCCGAGCAGGTGAAGTGCTTGTACATCAGCTCCTCGGCCGTGCGGTTGTCACCCGCCAGGAGCCTCTCACGGATCATAGGCAGCCACGTCACAGCCTCCGCATTGTCACACTGCTGCACACCGCCGGCCCACATCGTGCCCTCGTTGAGCACCACATGATCCGATGCCACACCACCCGAGGGCATCATACCCAGACGGCCATTACCCAGAGGCAGATACTCCTCCCAGATGGTTGCCGCCTCGTCGTACCACAGCCTCAACTCTTCATTGGGCGACGGCTGCTCCACAGTGCATCCCACTACCGCAATGAGCACGCTAAACATAGCCAATACTCTCTTCATAGTCACTCCTTTTCGACACCCATATTTCTACTCTGGCGATACTCCGAGGGGGATACTCCAAACTCATCACGGAAGTGGCGAGCAAAGAGCTTGGGCGAGTTGAAGCCCACCATGTAGGCCACCTCCGAGATATAGATGCGGTCGCGCTCCAGAAGCTGCGCTGCACGCTTAAGACGTATCGAGCGGATAAACTCCAGAGGCGACTTACCCGTCAGCGACGACAACTTCTTGTAGAGGTGTGTGCGGTGCATGCCGAGAGCCGACGAGAGGTCGGCTACCGAGAAATTGGGGTTATCTATATTGCTGTTTACCACATCTATAGCCGACTTAAGCAGACGGTCGTCGATGGTCGTCGTGGTCATCTCGTCGGGCTTTATCTCGAGCTGCTCGCTGAACATGGCGTGCGCCCTGCGCCTCCACTCCATAAACTTGGCGATGCGCAGTCTTAGGATCGACATGTTAAAGGGCTTGCGCACATAGTCATCGGCACCCGACTCCAGACCCGCCACCTCATCATCCTGCATCGTGCGCGCCGTGAGCAGTATCACGGGTATGTGCGAGTAGTTGATATCGCCCTTGAGCTGACGGCAGAACTCTATGCCATCCATCACCGGCATCATAACGTCCGACACCACCACGTCGACATCGTGGCGCGACAGCACACGCAACGCCTCACGGCCATTGACCGCCCCCAGCACCTCATACTCCGAGGCGAGCATCGAGCGCAGCCACTCCCTGAAATCGTCATTATCGTCTACGACGAGCACCGTCTTACGACCACCACTCGCCACCACGTCGGGGGCATCCTCCAACATACGCTCACCCTCCTCCACGGCACTCTCCGCGCCACGGCTGATGGGCAGTGTAACCACAAAGCGGGCACCCTGCGGATGGTTATCCTCAACACGGATGCTACCCTCGTGCAGCGTGACAAACTCCTTGACTATGTGCAGTCCTATGCCCGTGCCACTTGTCTGTGCTGCCGACTTGGTCTGGTAGAAGCGGTCAAAGATGCGTCGCTTATCCTCATCCGAGATGCCGCAACCGCTATCCGTCACCGACAACTCCACCGACTCCTCGCCATGGCGTTCTACCTCCACGACGATGCTACCGCCCTCGGGCGTATGCTTAAAGGCGTTAGAGAGCAGGTTGGTAAGTATCTTAACCACCTTGTCGCGGTCATAGTCCATGGCTATGGGCACGCTGCAACCCACCACCGAGAGCTTCACGCCGCTATTCTTCGAGAGCAGCTTAAACGACTCCGACACCTCCATAACGCTCTGTGCCAGATCGCCATGCGACAGGCTTAGCTTCATGCCCATGGCATCGAGTTTGCGCAGGTCAAGCAGCTGATTTACAAGCGTAAGCAGTCGTTTGGCATTGCGATAGACCGTACCCAGCGACTCATCATCGCGCGGCACCGATGCGTTGCCCAGCATCTCCTCCAGCGGCGAGATGATAAGCGTAAGCGGCGTGCGGAAGTCGTGGCTCACGTTGGTGAAGAACTGCATCTTCATCTGCTCGACATAGTGGCGGTGCTCCTCACGGATGGCCCGTTGGCGTAGCTCCATACGTCGACGCGCTATGCGACGCACCAGGCGTATAATGGCATAGACCAACCCCAGAAATAGAATGATGTAGACTACAATGGCCGCCCGCGACAACCACCACGGCGGACGCACCGTAATCGAGAGCGTGCAGCCCGGCTCGATGGTGCCGTGACCGGTATCTATGGCTAACTGGAGGCGGTACTCCCCGGGCGAGAGGTTGTACAGGGTAATCTTCTGCGACTGATCGCCCAACGGCATCCACTCGTCGGAAGTTCCCAGAAGTCGGTACATCAGGTCGTAGCCCAACGACGAGGAGTAGTCCAGACAGGAGTAGTAGACGGTAAAGGTATTTTCGTGGTGGAAGAGCTCCAGATGGTCGGTGTACTCCATGGCACGATCCAGCAACATGTGGCCATCGTAGCGTTTGCCCACCTCGACAGCCATATTATCTATCTCGAGGCGCGTGAAACAGAGCTTCGGGCGACAGCACTCCTCGTCATGGTTGGCAATAGAGGAGGCCACACGCACATAGCCATCGAAGCTGCCTATGAGCATCTCCCCCGAGGCGAGGCGCGACACCGAACGCTCGTTGAACTGCACATCATCCGTGCTCGAGAAGCGGAAGCAGTCACGGCGGAAGGTGTACTCGCCGTGGTTATCCACGTTGGCAACCCTCAACATATAGAGTGCTCTGTCGGTTACGCACCACACGCTACCCTCCTCGCCCTCGATGATGCTGTGTATGTTGTTGCCATCAAACCTATCGAAGTCGTAGTGGCGGCGTGTCGTGGGGTCATACATAACGACCTTACGCAGGCAGTTGAGCCACACCATGCCGTGGCTGTCGACAATAACGCCTATGAGCGAGCCCTCGAAGAAGAGTATCTCCTCGACCACAGGCACACCCGTTGCTATGTTCACGACATTGAAGCCGTGTGCCGTAGCGACATAGAGCCTATCGCCATGCGAGGCGAGCTGCATGACGTAGTCATTCGACAGGCCCGACTCGGTATTGAGGCGTATGAAGCTGCCACTACCCTCATCCAGCAGGTCGACACCACCACCCAGCGTGCCGATCCAGATACGTCCTCGGTCATCCTCATGCAGTGCCCACACATCGTTGTGCGAGAGCGTCGACTGGTCGTAGTCGTCGTGGCGATAGGTGCGAAGCTCACCATCCTTGTAGCATGTCATGCCACCGTAGTAGGTTCCCACCCACATGCGGCCATCACGACTGAAGAGTATGGTGGTAATCACATCGCTGCCAAGTGCCGAGTTCTCGCGCGTATAGCACTGCTCCGCACCCGTGGCGGGGTCAAACGAGAAGAGGCCATAGCCATCGGTGCCAAACCACAGCACGCCATCGCCACTCTCGGCCGTGCAGTTGATATCCGAGGCGAGGTTGCGACGCTTCAGCTCGCGGAGGTGGTTGATCGTATAGGCTCTCTGCTCGGAACGCCACAGCGAGATGCCTCGTTTGTTATAGCCCACCCACACATTACCCTCGGCATCGCGCGACAGAGCGGTGACATTGTCGCTCACGAGCGTATTGCTATTCGTGGGATCATTCTTCAGGTAGCTCATACCTCCACCGGCATGGCACAGCGTGATGCCACCATGGTCCGAGGCGATCCACACCGAGCCTCGGTTATCCTCCACGATGCTATGCACCGTGCCCGGGAGGATACGTCGATCCACCTGCTCGGCAGTATAGAGCACATAGCCCTCAGCACCACTTGGCAGATGCCACACGCCGCGGTTACCCTGCGAGAGCCACACGGCATCACGGCTGTCGATGAAGATCAGCGAGTAGGGGGCATCCGACTCGCTATCGGGTGAGGGTATCGAGGCTCGGCGTATCGTGCGACCCGCCTCATCGTAGGCATACCTTCGAACCTCGCCCGTGCGGTACAACATATAGAGCACACGCTTGTGGCTCTTGATGTCGTAGATAGCATCCGACGACTCCACGCTGTCGACATATATAGGCGTTTGCCCCATACGCGGAAGCGAGAGCCACAGACCCTCGTCGTTGATCCACCAGCGACCGCCATCCTCATCCACGGCCATCTTCAGGATGGGCAGCTCGCCCATCTGTGAGGGCTCCACAACACTGCGCGTGCGCGGATCGTAGGCAACATACTGCGAATGGCGGCTGACCCACAGCACACCCTCGCTATCTTGCTGTATATCATCTATGTTCTCGCCCGAGAAGAGGGCTTCGCCCATGGCCGAGGCCGAGCCCATGTAGCGATACAGACCACTGCGCGTGCCATACCACACCACTCCGTCACGATCCTGAAATATGCAGTTTATCGAGGCATTAGTGGTAACAACGTGGTCCAGCTCATACTCCTCGACAGGCTCAACGGCCGAGGCGTAGAGGGTTGTAAGGCACAGCACAAGGCCTACCAACACATTGCGTCGTATCTGCTCCATGGCTCTCATCTACTCTCTGTTTAGGCTTATTATCCAAATTGTGGGGGTCGGCAACTTACCACCCCCACAATCGACATCTACTCCTCGCGATACTCAAAGGCTCGACCCTGCATAGCATCGAGCATGGCGTTGAGCACCGACTTATATACAAACTCCTTGCGGTTGCGGTTTATCCAACCTCCGCCATCTACATCGACACTCTTGGCGTCGCCATTATCCCACAACATGGGACATATGTTGTGCTCCACGCATAGCTCAACCACCGAGTAGTGCCACCAAGCGCGCGACCTGTGCCACTCGTCGAGCAGACCGGCACTCTTGGCCATCGCCACACGCGACGTAGCGGCGAACTCACCCAAGAGACCGCCTACACCATGCTCCTTGCACCAGTCGCCGAACTTCTTGATGTCGCGGTCGGTCTGTGCACGAGTGTAGAACGTATTGCTCTGCATAGACTCGGGAAGGTAGCTATCCCAGAGGTACATATATCGCTCATCGCCGAGCCAGCCCTCATACTTCTCCATAAGGCAGAAGGGGTAGGGCGTATAGTAGTGGCACTCGACAAAGAGGCGACCCTCGACGCTATCCTTGGGGATCTCGAGGCGGTGCAGCAGGTCGATATTGGTGTTGAAGGCCTGCACGGCAAGGTAGCGGTAGGCATTGCGACCGCCCGTAGCACGCACCGTATTGACAAAGGTATTAAGCAACATATTCTGTGACTCGAAGGCCTCGTCCGTGTAGCCATCGCCACCACTCTTCGTAAGCTCGGAGTCACTAACCTCGTTGGTACCCGCAAAGATAAGGCGGTAGTCGTAGTCACGGAAGCGGATGGCTATACGACGCCACATAACCTCAAACTCGGCATTGAGAGCCTCACGCTCCTCCGCCTTGAGCTGGTTGAGCTTGTCGTTATCCCAATGCTCGTTGATCATCACATACATGTCGTTGGCCAAACACCAATCGACGATCTCCTGCACACGGTCCAGCCACTCGGTGCTGATGTGCCACTCGCCATACTTGCCATCGTAGTATTGGCCCCAAGCAATGGGTAGACGTACCGTGTTGAAGCCCATGGCCTTGACCGCATCGATAATATCTCGGGTGGTGTGTATATTACCCCACGCATACTCATTGCCCGGACACTCGAGCGTATTGCCCAAGTTCCACGCAAGGCCCAAATCTGCAACCATCTCCTCGGCACGCTTATCGCCCATTAGTGAGCTGTCGTCGGGGATGTTGAGCTCACCGCCATAGAAGTCGCCCTCATCCTTCGGAGGCTCAACCGTGGCAGCAGCCTGCTCCACCACAACCACCACATCGTCACACTCGGGTGCAGAGACCACAAATTCGGCAGTACGCTCATCACCCGTGTTGGCCTCGATGGTGATGCGCGTAAGCTTCGACCCCTTCAAACCCGTGGTTATCGAGGCGTAGGCCCAGTCAACACCCTGCTCGGCAGTGATTCGCCACGAGGGTGCCGTGGTGGTGATCATAAGGGCCACACCCTCGGCAACGCCCTCCTCCGGGGCCTCGATAAATGTCGGTGTCACCGTCAGCGTGTACTCCTCCTCAATGGGGGGATCTGACTGCGGGGCATCCTCGCTACAACTCCACATGACAAGCGCAACGGCCACTGCGACAAGTGCACAAGCCAGACTCTTGAAAAAATCTCTCTGTTTCATAGCGTAAAGTTACTACTTTTTATGATAAATCCCACCCCGAAGGGCGGGATTTATCACTTTTTATCGATCGATCTACTCTACCGTAACAACCATCTCGAGGCCTACAACGCCTGCGGCAAACTCCGCACCGTCGATAACAGCCTTCGAGTAGTCGTAGGGAGCCGACGTAACACCGTTACCTGTCGAGCCGTAGATGTTGAAGAACTCCCAACGCAGGTTACCCTTCTGCTCCAGGTCACCATACGAGAGGTTCTCGGCCTTAACGCTCAGCTCGGCCTCGCTACCATCCTCATAGAAGGCCTTCATCGAGCGCACACCGGCAACAGCCGTAGCTGCATTCTCATAGGCCAAGACATCCAGACAGAAGACCATGGGCGCCGTAATAGCACCATTGACCGAGAGGTCGAAGGCCATCTTATAGATGCCGGGGCCACTGATCGAGCCCTCGTCAACACCCGAATATCCGGGCCACCAGCCATCGTTGGTAACCATGATCTGTGCCTTGTACTTGCCCTCGAACTGAACCTCGAAGTCAACCTCGATGGTATCCGAGAAGCTGGTACTCTCGGCAATAGCGTAGTTGCCGGACGTAGAGCCCCAAGTATTGGCAATCTCGATACGGAGGTTACCATTGCCCTCGAGGTCACCGTAGGCGATCTTCGCGGGGTCGAAGTCCAGAGCAACGCCGTCGGCACGGATCTCCGTAACCTTGGCCGAAGCCAGAGGATAGTCCGCCTTAAGGCCAACCATATCTACGCAGAATACCATAACGTCGTTGGTCGCTGTGCCACCTGCCGAGAATGAGCAGGTATAGGCTCCGTCACCCGTGACGTTAATCGACTCACCATTACCTGAAGGCCACCAGCCCGTGTTGGTGAAGTAGATAGATGTAGCATAGCCTTCGGGCTCGGGCTCAATAGCACCACCACCTGCGCCTACGTTGGCAACGAGGTGATAGCCCATATACTCCTTGATCGTGCCATCCTCGTTCAGAGCCTTGGCACCAACCCACATATCGGTGACAATACCCGCCTTGTTGGTGTTTATGGCAAGGATGCGCAGCTGATTGTCGGCATCTGCGGCAAACGATGCCCAGCCTACAAGGGCGAAGGTGGGAAGACCACTGTCGAAGGTGTAGATACCCTTCTCGTCGAGTGAGTAGCTACCTGCGATCTCCACGCCGTCGACACCCACTGCGGTGTACGACTTATCGGCACTATCCATCGTGAGCGAGAAGCCTTCATATATCGAGGCATCGAGTACGCCCAGCCAGTCGGGATACTCCGCGCCCGATGTCCACCCGTTGAGAGCTGCACCTGCGGGCGAGAACCACTCCAGAGGAAGGTTGGTATCCAGAGTCCACTTAATAGAGGTCTGCGAGATGGTACCTACGGTCTGCTCCCAGCCATCGGGCAATACGGGCTCGGTGGGGCCCTCGGGCTCGGTGGTAGAGGGTGTCCAGTTGTCGGAGTACTCCTTCGAGATGAAGTTGTAGACCAACAAGCAGGGGCCCTCGCTCGGGTCGTTATCGCGGATAACACCCAGCTGCATAGCCTCCTCGGTGAGCGACAGCACGCGGCAGTCACCCCACTTCGTTACGATGGCATCGCGACCGGGGTCGTGCAACAACTCGGCATCGGTGAGCGTGAGGGTGTAGCTCTCGACATTGAGCATGTACGAGCCGTTGAAGGTCTCGCCCGAGGCGAGGTTCTCAACCTTAACGTGTGCACCATCCTTCAGGTCGAAGGTCATGGTACCATAGTCCATAGCACCTGTCGAGCTAAAGAGCCATGAGCCGTTACCAGCCCAGTCGGCAGCCCAGCTCCATGAGTCGATAGTACCGTCACCGTTGTAGTCCACAGCGGCATTGCCGTTGGTTACCACGTCGTAGGTGTCGTCCGTACCGTAGAAGTAGAGAGGGCCTACGAAGTACTTACATACGCCATCGGCGTTGATGTCGAGCACCCAGCTCTTCTCATTGCCGGGGCCACCCGAGAGGATGTTCCACAGGGGGTCATCCACATAGGCGAGGTTGTCGGTGGTAAGCTCAAAGCTGTAGGGCTCGCCATAGACATAACCGCCACGGGTCATAACACCAAACTTAACCGTATAGGTACCCTTGAACGGTATCTTAAGGGTAATCTCGTTAGCCTGCGAACGGCCCTGGGGGTGCTCCCACAGAGGTGTGTACTGCGGCAAGAGATTCTTCAGATAGATGGTATTGGGGTCTGCGCTATCCTGCTCAACACTGAAGGCTACGCCGTTGATGAGCTGCTCGGCAGTGATGTCGACCTGACCCAGCTCGTGGCTATCGGGCGTACATGCTACCGCTGCCAGCGAGAAGATCGACACCAACATCAATTTGAAATATCGTTTCATAACAATCTTCTATTTACGTTTAGATTATCCGATCAAAAATCGTAGTGGTCGAACCCATTAGAGCCAACCATCGTTCTGTGTGTAGACACCACCCGAAGCGGTAATCTGGTTGTCGGGAATGGGGCAGAGACCCTTCGTAGCGGTAAACTTCGCCTTGTCGATGATCAGCTGCTCGTCGACACCACCCGACTTAACGGTCCACTCACCTGCAATCTTGTCGGCAGCGTAGTCTACGCCCTGACGCAGCAGATCCCAGTAGCGGATACCCTCGCCCATGAACTCGCGGTGACGCTCCTCGATGATGTTCTCCTTCGAGTAGGCGATATCGCTAAGACCGGCACGCTGACGCACCTGGTTCATATACTGTGCATCCTCGGTAAGCTCCGAGAGCATCAAAAGAACGTCGGCATAACGTACCACGATGTAGTCCTGGTACTGCGAGATCATAAAGTCGTGGTTACCCTCCCACTCCGACTCGGCCTGAACCTCGGGAACGGCAGTGCCGTCGACGTTGTAGGCCAGCGGAATATACTTCTTAAGGTTGTAGCCGGTGAACTCTCTCCAGCCGCTCAAGATAGCATCGTCGATGATGGCACCACGGCCCTCACCCTCGATGTCGATGATGGTAGCCTGCTTGCGGGCATCACCCTCCTCGAAGATCTTCACAGCATCGGGGTTAACCGTACAAGCACCCCAGCCACGGCCATAAGGCACGGCAAGAGCGTTGGTTACATCGCGCAGACCAACCATAACGAGCCACTGGTTACCTGTGTTGACACCGTTGTAGTCCTGCGTGTGGTTGAACTTCTGCGAGAAGAGATACTCGTTAACCTCGGCCTCGGCGCATGCGCGACCTACATAGGCGTGGTTGTTGAGCTTGCCATCGCCATTGTCGGTAGCACTTGCGGCACGCCACAGACGCTTAAAGCCATTCTGCTCGACACCCTCGGCATCGTTGGCAGCCTGTACCAGAGCGTAGTTACCGCCATTGACAATCATAGTCAACGCATCGATAGCATCCTGCTTCGAGCAGGCGTCATGCTCGACACCATAGTAGCCCGTGTAGAAGAGGTAGGCACGAGCCAAGATGGCTGCGGCAGCCTCCTTCGTACCACGGCCGTCGTTGCTCTTATGCCAAGCTGCGGTGGGCACATACTTGATGTTCTCCATGGCGAACTTCAGGTCGTTGAAGATCAACTCGAAGAGCTCTGCGGGCTCGGCCTGGGGCACCACATCCTTGGTAGGAGATGTGAGCAAGGGTACACGGCCGAACATACGCACCAGGTCGAAGTACTCGACAGCACGCAGGAAACGGGCCTCACCCTCGACAGCCAGACGGGTCTGCTCCGCAGTCTCGGTGTTGAAGTGTGCGCTGCTCTCCCACGAGATGTTGTCGAGCTGCACCAGGAGTGAGTTTACGTTGAAGATAGCGCGATAGTAGTGCTCCCACAGACCCTCATAGTCGTTAGAGACGTTGGGCTCGAGCGACTTGTCGAAGCGGTCTACGGCGCGGTGGTTCATGCCATCGGTATGGCCCGTGCCACCAAAGCAGTCGTCGCTCATAATCTCCGAGGCGACGAAGAAGGAGATGGTGATAGACTTGTTGCCACCACCCGAGACGGTACGACGGTAGCCATCGTAGCAACCTACCAAGGCTGCCTCGGCATCCGCCTGCGTCTTGTAATATGTCTGCGAATCGATGCTCGACATCGACTCGGTATCGAGCGAACATGCCGCGAAGGCCATCGCCGAGAGCAGAACAACCGATATGTATTTCAATGACTTTTTCATAGTATTATCTGTATTTTAGGCTAGAACTTGATGTTAAGACCTACCAGATATGTGCGCGGGTGAGGATAATAACCCAAATCTACGCCCGATACCCAGCTATCCATACCGTAACCAATCTCGGGATCCATACCATCATACTTGGTGAAGGTGAAGGGATTCTGCACCGAGACATAGAGGCGCAACTGGCTCAACCACGACACCTTGGTAAGCTTCGCAAAGTCGTAGCCAAGCGTGATGTTCGAGATACGCAGATAGTCGCCATCCTGCAGGTAGAGATCCGAGAACTCCTTCCAGTTAGAGGCTGTATCCTCGATACGGGGCATACGATTTGAGGTACCCTCGCCTGTCCAACGCTCCAAAGCCGCAGTGGTGAAGTTGGCGTAGGCATTGGCATGGTTGCGGTACGACTGCACGATCTTATTGCCGGCAGCACCATAGGCCGTTACGTTGAAGTCAAGACCTCGCCAATCGAAGCCCAGTGAGAAGCCATAGGTGATGCTGGGCATACCGTTACCCAGGTCAACCTTATCGGCATCGTCGATCTTACCATCCTTGTTCTGGTCTACGAAGCGTACATCACCGGGAGCTACGCTACCCTGCAAGATACCCAGGTTGGCAGCCTTGTGGTCGTCGATCTCCTGCTGGTTCTGGAAGATACCATCACTCTGAAGACCCCACCAATAACCCAGCGAGTGGCCATTCTCGGCACGATAGAACTCCTTGGCGTTGTCGAAGAGCATGTTGGTTCTACCGTGAATGATGCCATCGACGTTGGGGATGTTACCCACGACGTTCTTGTTGTAGGCACCGTTTACACCTATATAATAATGGAAGTCACCTGCGTTGTCATTCCAGTTCAGGGCCAACTCAACACCGCTATTTAGCACATCACCACCGTTGATAAACGGAGCACCCGTACCTGCCGTAGCGATGATAGGAGCCTCGATCAGCCAGTCGCGTGTAGTCTTGCGGTACCAGTCGAAGTTCACGCTCAAACGATCACCCGCCAGACGAGCATCGAAACCGAAGTCGAGCTGCTCCGAGGTCTCCCACTTAACATCCGAGTTGGCCAGACGCTCCTGGATAGAGCCGAGCACCTCGGCCGATGAGCCAAGACCTGTACCGAAGTTGTAGGTGTGGTTCGAGGTAGAGATGGGAGCTGTGTAGGCATAGTTCGAGATGTTCTTGTTACCTACCTGACCCCATGAACCACGGATCTTGAAGAAGTCGAGCCAGCTGCTATCCTTGGCCCATGCCTCCTCGGTGAGTACCCAACCGGCCGATACCGACGGGAAGATACCCCAACGGTTGCCCTTGGCAAACTTCGACGAAGCATCGCCACGCAGCGTGACGTTGATGATGTAACGCTCCTTGTAGTTGTAGCCTATACGACCAAATACCGACATTGTGCGGTCTACGTCGTTGACATTACCCTGGGGCTTACCCCAATACGAGTTGTCCGAGGTACCGTTGTTGAGCCATGCGTGCTCAAAGTCCTTGAACTGCTCAACGGCGATCTTGTTGTTGCCATACATCCACTCGCCCTGGTTGGTATCCCACTCCGAGCCGACCATAGCCATGAAGTTATGACCATCGCCAAAGGTGGTCTCGTAGGTTGCGGTGTTGATCCACGACATTGAGACGCCCTCCGAGAGTGACTGGTTTACATCGGCATAGTAGTCCGACTCGATAGACGGCGTAGTACCATAAGAGTTCCACTTTGCAGGGAACGAGATACCATGACCGCGTGAGCCGTAGTACGAGATACCGAACGTAGAGCGTATCTTAAGGCCCTTGACGGGTGCCAACTCGGCATATACGTCACCAATGACATTGGTCGACTTGGTCTCGGAGCGACCCAGCATCATCGATGCGTAGGGGTTACCGTCGTTGTTGTACCAGCTGTTGCCCAGCGATGAGTCGTTCCACTCGCCATTCTCATCACCCCAGTCGTAGAGGTTGTCGCCATAGACAGGAGCCAGAGGCGAGGTGTTGAACGCACCACGCAACGTATTGTTGTACTGGTCACCTACGCCGATACCGGCCGTAGTGCCATAGACAAACGTGAAGTGCTGACCAACCTTGAGAATATCCTTGTAGAGGCGGTGCTCGGTGTTGGTACGGAACTTATAGCTCTCGTAGCGCGACTTCTCCTTCGAGCCTACCAGACCCTGCTGGTCGGTGTAGTTGAACGAGATTGCATATACCGAACTCTTGCCACCACCCGAGATACCTACTGTGTGGTTCTGCGTAGGTGCCGACTCGCGGAACATCTGCTTCACCCAGTTGGTGTCGGCATCGCCATAGAGCGACCAGTCGTGAGCCGCCTTGCCCGAGTTGAGGGCCGACTCATCCATCAGCACCTTGTACTGCTCGGCATTGAGCATATCGGCCTCGCGATAGAGGGTCTGAATACCGTAGTAGCCATCGTAGTAGACCTGTGCCGTGCCCTCCTTACCCTGCTTGGTAGTAACCAGCACAACACCGTTAGCAGCCTGCGAACCGTAGATAGCGGCCGAGGCAGCATCCTTCAACACGTCGATAGACTCGATATCGGCGGGGTTGATCTTCGAGATATCACCCGGGATACCATCCACAACGTAGAGGGGGCCTGCACTACCCGTAGTACCAAGACCACGGATGGTAACCTTCATACCCTCACCGGGCTGACCCGAGTTAGAGGTGATCTGCATACCGGGGGTTTGACCCTGCAACGCGCGCAACGGATCGGCCGTCGAACGCTTCATGATCTCCTCGGCCTTGATGTTGAGGTTGGCACCCGTGGTGAGCTTCTTCTTCTGCACACCGTAACCAACCACCACAACCTCATCAACCTCGGTCGACTGCTCCTTCAGAGCCACGTCGATGACCGTACGAGAGCCGATCTCGATGAGCTGATGCTCGTAGCCCAGGAAGCCATACGAGAGAGCGGTTGTTGAGGCAGGAACCTCGATTGTGTACGAGCCGTCAGCTGCGGTCGACACACCGATTGTTGTACCCTCTACCGTAACAGATGCACCGATGATGGCATCACCCGTATTGGCCGAGGTCACCTTACCCCTAATCTCACGAGTCTGTGCCGAAGCACTCTCCCACGAGATCAACGATACTGCTACCAGCAGTACCGCGAGGAGTACCTTACTCAGTTTGGGAAAATTTCTTTCCATAGAGATAGTTTTAAGTTAGACAAATAATTTATTTAGTTCGGTTCTTCTTCCGGAGTATTTCGCCACGCGGGCTACCCTATATATTTTTCCATAACAAAGGTACTCCATAAATATATGCTCCACCGTCTTGGTTTGTTGCCGATAAGGGTCACATTTGTTGCATGTCTATTTTTTTACAACTTGCCACCCCTTCGCCGCAAAACACCCTCCGAGAGCCCTCCAACGCTTAAAAAGCACCATTCGTGACCCACATTGTCTACAAATGCGCCCCCTCTCGCACTATATTATTCGTAACTTTGTAATTAAGAAAGATGCTAAATAACAATACTCCTATGAAAAGATTACTCACCCTGATGATTTTGGCAGCTACGGCATTGGTTGGTTGCCAGACGAGAGGTTCCGACCGAGGTGTGGTCGTAACCACCGACAACAACGAAAAGGTACGCCTTGAGGTCATTAACGACTCGATCATTCGTGTCAGTGCATGCGCTGCCGATGCCGACTTCTCCGAGCGCGAGTCGCTCATCATCGTCGAGCAGCCCACCGCACCCGAGTTTACGGTCGACCAGGGCGAGACCGCGGTGACCATCACCACAGCAAAGCTTAAGGCCGTCGTGGAGCGTGCCTCGGGCCGTGTCAGCTTCTACGACAACGACGGCAGGCTCATCGTCGAGGAGGATCGTCGCGAGTTTGCACCCTTCGAGGTAGATGGCGATAGGGGCTACACCCTCCGTCAGGTGTTCCTCTCGCCCGACGACGAGGCCTTCTTCGGCTTGGGTCAGCACCAGAGCGACGAGTTCAACTACAAGGGTAAGAACGAGACGCTCTACCAGTACAACACCAAGGTCTCGGTGCCCTTCATCGTATCGAACAAGGGCTACGGCATACTTTGGGATAACTACTCGCTCACACGCTGGGGCAACCCGTTGGACTACTCCAACCTCGACGAGTTGTTCACCATCGAGGGTGGCATACGCGCAACATATACCGATGCCCAAGGCCAGAAGATCGAGCGCACGGAGAGCCGTTTGGACTATGCCGACTTGGACAAGGTCGAGGAGTTCCCCGCCGAGTTCCGTGCCAACAACCGCTTCTACGGCTCCGAGATAACTTGGGATGCCGACATCACACCTCGCGCCACAGGCACCTACCACTTCACGCTCTACTACGCAGGTTACACACGCCTCTTTGTCGACGGTCGTGAGGTTGTCGAGGAGCACTGGCGCACGGCCTGGAATCCCAACAGCGTGAAGTTTACGCTCGACATGGAGGAGGGTCGCACGCAGAATATCCGCGTAGAGTGGCGACCCGACGGCGGTATCTCGTACCTCTCGCTCAAGGCCCTCGCACCCGTGGAGTGGGAGGAGCAGGCCAAGATGTCGTGGTGGTCGGAGCTGGGCGATGAGGTAGACTACTACATGGTCTATGGCTCAACGGCCGATGGTGTTATCTCGGGCTACCGCACCCTCACGGGCAAGAGCCCCATCATGCCCAAGTGGGCTATGGGCTTCTGGCAGAGCCGCGAGAGGTATAAGACACAAGATGAGATTGTTGGTGCCGTGAGCGACCACCGCCAGCGTGGCATAGGTCTGGACAACATCGTCATGGACTGGTCACACTGGGAGGAGGAGTCGTGGGGCAGCCACGAGTTTGACCCCGCACGCTTCGACGATCCGAAGAAGATGGTGGATGATATCCACGCTATGAACGCCCGCTTTATGATCTCGGTATGGCCCAAGTTCTATGTCACCACCGACCACTACAAGGAGCTGGATGCCATGGGTGCCATGTACCAGCGTGCCGTGGAGGATGAGGTGCGCGACTGGATCGGCAAGGGCTACATAGGCTCCTTCTACGATGCCTACAACCCCGAGGCACGCAAGCTCTTCTGGAGCCAGATGGAGGAGCACTACCTGCCCCTGGGCGTAGATGCTTGGTGGATGGATGCCTCGGAGCCCGACATCTTGTCGAATGCCTCGATGGAGTACCGCAAGGAGCTTATGTCACCCACCTACCTCGGCTCTTCGACCCGCTACTTCAACACCTACGCACTGATGAACGCCGAGGCCATCTACAATGGTCAGCGTGGTGTGCTGCCCAACCAGCGTGTATTCCTGCTCACCCGCTCGGGCTTTGCCGGCTTGCAGCGTTACTCGACGGCCACATGGTCGGGCGATATCGGCACCTGCTGGGAGGATATGAAGGCACAGATTACAGCCGGCATGAACTTCTCGATATCGGGCATACCCTACTGGACACAGGACGTAGGCGGCTTCAGCGTGCAGAAGAAGTTTGAGACGGCCACCGAGGGTAGCGAGGCTATGGAGGAGTGGCGCGAGCTCAACGCCCGCTGGCACCAGTGGGGCGCATTTACACCCCTCTACCGTTCACACGGCCAGTACCCCTTCCGCGAGGTGTACAACATAGCTCCCGAGAGCCACCCCGCCTACCAGAGCATCCTCTACTACAACCGTCTGCGCTACGAGCTGATGCCCTACATCTACACCCTCGCCTCGCGCACATGGTTCGACGACTACACCATCATGCGACCCTTCGTGATGGACTTTGCGGCGGATAGGAGGGCTATCAACGTCGACGACCAGTTCATGTTTGGCGATGCGCTGATGATATGCCCCGTGTATAAGTATAAGGCACGCTCGCGCGAGGTATATCTGCCCGAGGGCAACATCTGGTACGACTTCTACACCAACTCACCCCTCGAGGGTGGTCAGCTCATCACTGCCGAAGCACCCTACGACCGCTCACCCGTCTACGTTCGTGGCGGAGAGATCATCCCCATGGGCGACTTCGTGGAGCACACCGCCGCCGAGCAGCGCGACCTGAAGATAAACATCTATGCGGGCGACGATGCCTCGTTCAGCCTCTACGAGGATGAGGGCGTAAACTACAACTACGAGCAGGGCGCATACTGCCGTATGCCCATGACGTGGGACAACGACGCGCGCACGCTCACCATCGCCGAGCGCGAGGGCGAGTACCGTGGCATGATCACCGAGCGTAAGCTCACCCTGCGCCTTATCAGCGCGGAGGGTACGCTCGAGCGCGAGGTCGAGTATAACGGAGAGCAGATCGTCGTAACATTCTAACACACAGAGTATGGGAGCGACAACCATAGGCATCGACGTAGGTTCGTCGTCGATCAAAATAGCACTTCTCGACGTGGCCACAGGCCGCTCGCTAATGCAGCTAACATGTCCATCGGAGGAGATGCCCATATCGTCACCCCGCGCGGGCTTCGCCGAGCAGTCACCCGACATGTGGTGGGAGTATGTCGTCGAGGGCATACGCCGCATCGGCAAGCAGTGGCCCATGGCCGAGGTCAAGGCCATAGGCATCAGCTACCAGATGCACGGCCTCGTATGCCTCGACAGGCAGGGAGAGCCACTGCGCGATGCCATCATCTGGTGCGACTCACGCGCTGTGGAGCTGGGTCGCGAGGCCATGAGGAGCATCGGCCACGACTACTGCCTGGAGCATACGCTCAACTCGCCGGGTAACTTCACCGCATCGAAGCTGGCGTGGGTGAAGCGCAACGAGCCGGAGCTCTTCGAGCGCATCTCGGAGTTTATGCTGCCGGGTGACTATATCGTCTACCGCCTCACCAAACAGCGTCAGACCACCGAAGGTGGCCTCTCGGAGCAGATATTGTGGGACTTCAAGGAGGGTCGTCGTGCCGACTTCGTGGCCGACTACTACGGTATTCCCACCTCGCTCATCCCCGAGGCGATGCCCGCAATAGGCATCCAGGCTGTTACCACGGCCGAGATCGAGACCCTGCTGGGCATCCCAAGTGGCACACCCATAGCATACCGCGCCGGTGATCAGCCCAATAACGCCTTCTCGCTCAACGTGATGGAGGCCGGCGAGATAGCTGCCACGGCGGGCACAAGCGGTGTGGTCTATGGCGTGAGCTCCACACCAAAGGCCGACCCCGACTCGAGGGTTAACACCTTTCTGCACGTCAGCCATACCGCCTCGAAGCCGAGCTACGGCATACTGCTCTGCATCAACGGCACGGGCATCCTCAACTCGTGGATGCGCCGTCAGGTGGCTGCCGACCTTAGCTACGACGATATCAATGCCCTTGCCGCCACCGTGCCGTGTGGCTCGGAGGGTGTTCTGGTGGTCCCCTTTGGCAATGGCGCAGAGCGCGTGCTTGGCGACCGCCTCACGGGGGCATCTATCGAGGGTGTGGACTTCAACCGCCACACTCGCGCCCACCTGCTGCGCGCAGCACAGGAGGGCATAGCCTTCTCGTTCATGTATGGCGTGGAGGTGATGCGCGACATGGGGTTGCAGCCCTCGGTGATACGCGCCGGCAAGGCCAACATGATGCTCTCGCCCATCTTCCGCGAGACACTCGCCACGCTCATAGGTGCCCGCATCGAGCTCTTCGATACGGATGGTGCGCTGGGCGCAGCACGCGGTGCCGCCCTCGGCCGAGGGCTCTATCGTAGCCGCGAGGAGTGCTTCCGCGAACTCAAACTACTCGAAACCGTAGAGCCTCGCGAGGAGTGGCGCAAGCCCCTGCTGGAGGCCTACGCAGCATGGAAAGAGATATTAACGAACAAATTAAAATAGACAGAACTATGGCAAACAGACTCTACTTCCCCACTATCGAGGCGATAGCCTTCGAGGGTACATCATCGAAAAATCCTATGGCCTTCCACTACTACGAGCCCGAGCGCGTGGTGCGTGGTAAGAAGATGAAGGATTGGTTCCGCTTCTCAATGGCGTGGTGGCACACACTCTGCGCCGAGGGTGCCGACCAGTTTGGCGGTGGCACCAAGAGCTTCCCCTGGGCCGAGGGTGGCAGCCCCATGGAGCGCGCAAAGATGAAGATGGATGCCGGCTTCGAGCTTATGCAGAAGCTCGGCATAGAGTACTACTGCTTCCACGACGTAGACCTCGTTGACGAGGCTGCGACCATCGAGGAGTACGAGGCCAACTACCGCGAGATTGTCGAGTACGCCCGCCAGAAGCAGGAGGCCACAGGCATCAAGTTGCTGTGGGGCACGGCCAACGTCTTTGGACACAAGCGTTATATGAACGGTGCCGCCACCAACCCCGACTTCGGAGCTGCGGCACGCGCCATGTTACAGATCAAGAACTCGATAGATGCCACCATCGCCTTGGGCGGTCAGAACTACGTCTTCTGGGGTGGCCGCGAGGGTTATATGTCACTGCTCAACACCGACATGAAGCGCGAGAAGGAGCATCTGGCAACGATGTTGCGCATGGCCCGCGACTATGGTCGCAAGCAGGGCTTCACCGGCACATTCCTCATCGAGCCCAAGCCCATGGAGCCTACCAAGCACCAGTACGACGTCGATGCCGAGACGGTTATCGGCTTCCTGCGTGCCCACGGCCTGGACAAGGACTTCAAACTCAACATCGAGGTTAACCATGCTACGTTGGCGGGCCACACCTTCGAGCACGAGTTGCAGTGCGCCGCCGATGCCGACATGCTCGGCTCGATAGATGCCAACCGCGGTGACTACCAGAATGGTTGGGATACCGACCAGTTCCCCATCGACCTCAACGAGCTGGTGCAGGCCATGCTTGTCATCGTGCGTGCCGGCGGCTTTGCCACGGGAGGTACGAACTTCGATGCCAAGACACGCCGCAACTCTACCGACCTGGAGGATATACTCATCGCCCACATCTCGGCCATGGACACCATGGCTCGAGCACTGCTCATCGCTGCCGACATCCTCGACAACTCGCCCATCGAGGCTATGCGTCGCGAGCGTTACGCCTCATACGACGAGGGCATGGGCCAGCGTTTCGAGCGTGGTGAGCTCACCCTCGAGCAGGTTGCCGACTATGCCCGTACACACGCCGAGCCAGCCACCGTAAGCGGCAAGCAGGAGCTATACGAGTCGATTGTTAACCTCTACATCTAATCGCTATGAAGGCTACAACCTCAAACAACGGCAGCCGTCTATACCTCTACTCCATCATCATGGTGGCAGTGCTGGGTGGACTGCTCTTCGGCTACGACACAGCCGTAATATCGGGTGCCGAGAAGGGCCTTCAGGCCTTCTTCCTCGGTGCCAAGGACTTCGAGTACACAACACTGATGCACGGCATCACCTCGTCGAGCGCACTGATAGGTTGTGTCATTGGTGGTGCCATATCGGGTATCTTCGCCTCGCGCATAGGCCGTCGCGACTCGTTGCGCATCGCCTCGATACTCTTCTTCCTCTCGGCACTGGGATCGTATCGTCCCGAGTTTCTGTTCTTCGAGTTTGGTGAGCCCTCGCGCGACCTGTTTATCGCCTTCAACCTCTACCGTATTCTTGGCGGTGTGGGCGTAGGTCTTGCCTCGGCCATCTGCCCGATGTATATCGCCGAGGTGGCACCCTCCGAGATACGAGGTCGTCTGGTGTCATGCAACCAGTTTGCCATCATCTTCGGTATGTTGGTGGTCTACTTCGTCAACTACATGATCATGGGCGACCACACCAACCCCACGGTTGTCAATGGCGTAGTCACCGATGCGGCCGATGGATGGATGATAAGCCAGGGCTGGAGATATATGTTCATCTCGGAGGCCGTACCTGCGGCACTCTTCTGTATGTTGCTCTTCCTCGTGCCAAAGACCCCGCGCTACCTCGTACTCACGGGCCATGACACGGCAGCTTTAGGCATCCTGGAGCGCATCAACGGCGAGCACAAGGCGGCTACCATCCTCGAGGAGATCAAGGCTACGGTGGTCGAGAAGCGCGAGACGCTCTTCGCCTACGGCAAGGTGGTTATCATCGTGGGCATCCTGCTCTCGGTATTCCAGCAGGCCATCGGCATCAACGCCGTGCTGTACTACGCTCCGCGCATCTTCGAGGGCGCAGGTGTCGAGGGCGGCGGCATGATGCAGACCGTACTGATGGGCATCGTCAACATCGTCTTTACCGTTGTTGCCATCCTCACCGTCGAGCGTTTTGGTCGCAAGCCCCTGCTTATCATCGGCTCTACGGGCATGGCCATAGGTGCCTTTGCCGTGGCAGCATGCGACGTGCTGGGCATCACGGGCATAGCCCCCGTACTCTCGATTATCGTCTACTCGGCATTCTTCATGATGTCGTGGGGCCCTATATGCTGGGTGCTTATAGCCGAGATATTCCCCAATACGATCCGTGGTCAGGCCGTAGCTATCGCCGTGGCGTTCCAGTGGATCTTCAACTTTATCGTGTCGTCGACCTTCCCCGCCCTCTACGAGTTCAGCCCCTTCACGGCATACGGCATCTATGGCGTTATGTGCGTAATATCGGCTCTGTTCGTATGGCGCATGGTACCCGAGACCAAGGGCAAGACACTCGAAGATATGTCGAAACTTTGGCGTAATAGGTAGTGGCATTGCAACAATTTGGAAAGTTTTTCCTATCTTTGATTTCGGTAAACAAAAAAAACGTAGTTTATGAGACGTATTATAAACATAGGTATGGTGCTCGTGGCGATACTCCTTGCATGCCCGGCCACGGCACAGCTACGCCTGGCATCACCGCTGAAGAGTAGCATGGTGCTTCTGCAACAGAGCGACGCCAAACTGTGGGGCGAGGCATCAAAGGGTGCTACCATCACCGTCACCACCTCGTTTAGCGAAGCGAGCTACTCGGCCAAGGCCGACAACAATGGTCTGTGGGAGCTCTATGTGGCTACGCCCGAGGGCAGCTACACACCCCACACCATCACCATCAGCGATGGCCACGACAGCATCACCCTCGAGGATGTGCTCATCGGTGAGATATGGCTCGCCTCGGGACAATCCAACATGGAGATGCCCCTACGTGGCTTCTTCAACTCACCTGTCGAGGGTGCCAACGAGGTCTTTGCAAACCCCGAGGGTGCAGACCATGTACGCATGTTCAACGTGAAGCTCACACAGTCGCACAACGAGGAGCGTTACTGCGAGGGCGTGTGGCTGCGTGCCACACCCGCCGAGGTGAAGGAGATGAGTGCCACGGCCTACTTCTTCGCCAAGCACCTCTCACGCGCGCTCGACGTGCCCATAGGCATTATCAACGCCGCCTATGGCGGTGCGAAGGTCGAGAGCTGGACACCCCGTGAGGTGCTTGAGGAGTACCCCGATGTGGATCTCTCACGCGAGGCCATAGATGCCATGACAACACACTACTACCGCCCCATGGTGATGTACAACGCCATGCTCTGCCCCTTACGAGGCTACACCATTCGTGGCTTTATATGGTATCAGGGCTGCTCGAATGTGGGCGAGGATAAGCGTTTCGTGGAGCGTATGAAGCGCATGGTCGATGCTTGGCGCGACGACTGGAACGACACGGAGTGCCGTCTGCCGTTCTACACCGTCGAGATAGCACCCTACCGCTATAAGAGCCCCGAGCAGTATGAGGCTGCAGCACTGCTGCGCCAGGCACAGCACACCGCTGCCCGCGAGATTGAGAATGCCGCCATTGTCGTGACCAACGACCTTGTCGAGAGCTTCGAGATGGACAACATACACCCCATGCGCAAGGAGCCTGTGGGTCAGCGTCTGGCATGGCTCGCCCTGCACCGCGACTACGGAATGGAGCATGTGGCCTGCTACTCGCCCACGGCAACAGCCCTCCTGCGCCTCGAGAACAGCAATGAGCTGGGCGTAAAGTTCGACAACGCGCCCAACGGCCTCAACCGCTGGCGCGAGATTGAGGGTCTGGAGGTTGCCGGCAGCGAGGGCATCTTCTACCCCGTCAGCTTTGCATACTTCGAGTGGGAGGAGCGCGTGCTGCGTGTTCGCTCGGAGTTTGTGCACGACCCCATGGTGGTGCGCTACGGCTGGGGCGACTTCAAGCCCGGCAACCTACAATCGTGCGAGGGTCTGCCCGTAGCACCCTTCGAGCTGCGCCTTGAATAGTCTGACGCAGAACAACAAAAAAAAGATGTTGAACCCCCTTTCGGAGTTCAACATCTCTTTTTTGCCCCTTTGGGCTTGCGTTTGTGAGGTGTTACTTCTTAACAACCTGCAACTTGGTATCAACAGCCTTGATAGCCTCGGTGGTCTCCTCGGCAGCCTCCTCGACAGCCTCGGCACCTCTGACAACGAGCTGCTCGCCCTTCTTAACACCGCGCTTTACCTTGGCAGAGGTAGCCTTCAGGTCGGTCTCGAGATCCTGTGCCTTCTTTACAGTCAGCTCAACAACCTCCTCGGCCTTCTCTGTAGCATCCTTAACAACGATCTCGGTCTTGGTCGACACGTTCTCGATGCGCTCCTCCGAGCTAATCTCGGGAGCAGCTGCGGGAGCCTTCGCTACGGTATTCTCCTCAACTACAACCTCTACCTCGGGAGCCTGAACCTCCTCGGTTGCCTCCTCTGCTGCCTTGTTGGCACCACCGCATGCTACGAAACCGAACATAGCGGCCAAAATCATAAGCTTTTTCATAGT
This sequence comes from uncultured Alistipes sp., assembly GCA_937880705.1. The sequence goes on along the minus strand of CALGRZ010000075.1, from coordinate 14,887 downwards.
ACTAAAATGTTTAAAGTTATTGGAATTGTCTCGATTATTGTACAAATATATAAACTTTATTTCTTATATCCAAATCTATGTCTGTTACCCCTGTCTACCTTACCACCACGCTTGCCACGCACCGCAGCACTGCCCTCGGCCCTCCTCGGCCTCGGCTCATGGCGATGGTCATCGGGCAGACGACCACCAAAGAAGTAGCCCTTCTGACGGCGTTTATCCTCCTGCGAGCGTGCCACATAGACCGGCTCACCCGTATAGGGATTTTCGCCCATGTAGAACATTGTCGACGAGAGGGTCATGGGCGTGGGCGTAAGATCCTGCACCTGCTCGAGGTTGAAGTGCAGACGTCCCAGCACCTTGCCTGCCAGAGCCTGCATGTCGCGCTCCTCGCAACCCGGGTGTGACGATATGAAGTAGGGAATTAACTGATACTTAAGACCTTCGCTACGGCATATACTCTGAAATCTCTCGTTGAGCCTCTCGAACTGCTCGAAAGGTGGCTTGCGCATAAGCTTCAACACATGGCTCTCGGTATGCTCGGGGGCCACCTTCAGGCGACCCGAGGTGTGGTGCTTGACCACCACGTCGAAGTAGTCCGACTTGTCGAACAGGTCGTAGCGTATGCCACTGCCAATAAAGGCGCGCTTCACACCCTTGATGGCGCGTATCTTGGCGTAGAGCTCCAACAGTGGGCCGTGGTCGTTATTCATATTGGGGCAGAGCTTGGGGTGAAGACACGAGGGCCTGCGACACTTGCGGCACAGCTCCTCGTCGCGGCCACGCATACGGTACATATTGGCCGAGGGGGCACCAATGTCGGAGATGTAGCCCTTGAAGTCGGGCATCTGCACGACGCGCTTAACCTCCTCGATAATAGAGCGTTCCGAGCGTGAGTTGATAAACTTGCCCTGGTGCGCCGAGATGGTACAGAACGAACATCCGCCAAAGCAACCTCGGTGTATATTTATCGAGTGCTTGATCATCTCCCATGCCGGGATGTCGCCCTTGCCGTTGTAGCGGGGGTGGGGTGCTCGCTCATAGGGAAGGTCAAACGAGTGGTCGAGCTCCTCGGTGGTGAGCGTAGCGTGGGGCGGCGTGATGACCACATAGCTACCGTCTGTTGGCTCCACCAGCGTAGTGTTGCACTCCATCATATTGCTCAAGGTCTCCATGCGGGTGAAGTTCTCGCCGAACATCTGCTTCGACGAGCAGCACTCCTCGAAGGAGTGCAGACGCATGGTCGTACCCTCATCGAGGCGGTTGACATACTCCGCATCGGCCATAAAGCCCACCTGCTTCAGACCCCTCAACAGCTTCATATTAAAGCCATTGCGCATGGCCTTTGCCACCTCGCGGATAACCTTGTCGCCCATGCCGTAGATCATCAAATCGGCACCACTCGTGGCGAGTATCGAGCGTTGCAGCTTATCGCTCCAGTAGTCGTAGTGGGTCAGTCGGCGCAGCGAGGCCTCGATACCGCCTACGACCACCGGCGTATGGGGGTATAGGCGTTTGAGTATGCGTGTATATGTGTCCACCGCACGGTCAGGGCGGAAGCCAGCCTTGCCACCGGGCGTATAGGCATCGTTCGAGCGCAGACGCAGGTTGGCCGTATAGTGGTTGACCATCGAGTCCATAGCTCCTGCCGTGACAGCGAAGAAGAGACGTGGCTGCCCGAGCTTCTTGAAGTCGCGCAGGTCATCTCTCCAGTTGGGTTGTGGCACGATAGCCACGCGGTAGCCCTCGGCCTCGAGGATGCGGCCTATGACCGCAGGGCCAAAGGCGGGGTGGTCTATGTAGGCATCACCCGAGAAGATGATGACATCGAGCGCATCCCAGCCACGGGCCTCAACCTCCTTTATGGTTGTTGGTAAAAACATACTCCTTGACTCTTTTACAAAAACCGAGGTCTACACCTCATCCAGGTCGAGACCCACCGAGTCGGTATAGGTCTCCCACTTCTGCAGCACAGCCTTCAGGTCATCGGGCAGCTCCGACTCGAACTGCACATACTTGCCCGTTGTCGGGTGGTCGAAGCCCAGGGCGCGTGCATGGAGCGACTGGCGCGGTATGAGCTTAAAGCAGTTCTCGATAAACTGCTTATACTTCATAAACGTGGTGCCCTTGAGGATGCGGTTGCCACCATAGCGTTCGTCGTTGAAGAGGGGGTGGCCCTGCCACGACATGTGCACTCTGATCTGGTGGGTACGTCCCGTCTCGAGGCGACACTCCACAAGGGTCACATAGCCATAGCGACGCAGCACCTTGAAGTGTGTCACGGCGTGCTTACCATCCGAGCCGTCGGCAAAGACATACATCTGCAACCTATCCTTGGGGCTGCGGCCGATATTGCCGATTATCGTACCCTCATCCTCGGCGAGGTTACCCCACACCAGAGCCACATAGCGACGATAGATCGTATGGTCGAAGAACTGCTTGGCCAGCGAGGCGTGTGCCCTCTCATTCTTGGCAACCACCAGAAGACCCGACGTATCCTTGTCGATGCGGTGCACCAGACCTGCTCGGGCATTACCCTCGCTAAACATAGGCAGATCCTTCAGATGGTACGACAGGGCGTGTACCAGCGTGCCGGAGTGGTTGCCCACACCCGGATGCACGACCATGCCTGCCGCCTTATTGACCACGATGATGTCGTCATCTTCGTAGACGATATCCAGCGGTATGTTCTCGGGTATGATCTCCTCCTTACGGCGGGGATAGGGCAGCACGATAGATATCTGGTCGAGGGGCTTTACCTTATAGCTCGACTTCTGGGGCTTGCCGTTGACCAGGATGTTCTGGCCATCGGCAGCCGCCTGTATGCGGTTGCGCGAGGTGTGCTCCAGACGTGCCGTGAGGAACTTGTCGAGGCGCATCAGCGACTGCCCCTTATCCACCTGCACGCAGAAGTGCTCGTACATCTCGTCACCCTCCTCGGCCGTCTCGGGCGCGGTGCCGTCGATGTCGACTAACTCGTCATCTTCGATATATTGCTTCTCTTTGGTCACTTTATCGACTTCGTTATCAGATTAAAAGAAACTCTCCTCCTCGGCCTTGGCCTCCGCCTCGCCACTCTCGGCTGCGGTGGCTGCCTCCTCCTCGTACTTCAGGCGCAGAGCCTCCTCCTCTTGGCGGCGCTGCTTCTCGTAGCGTTTGGCATCACGATCCGAGAGCTTCATCAGCGAGTCCACCAACTTCTCGTCCACGGTCATGTGGAGCGTTATGCCGCTACCACGGTGAGCACCCGAGCTCTGGTGCAACGACTGGCGATATACCATCGCCGCGCGACGACTCTTGAAGTCCTCGACACTCTCGTCGTAGACCACCTCCGTGAGGTTAAGACCTCGATCCCAGATAGTGCTGCGGGCCTGCGAGAGGCGCATACCCACAAGGCGGGGCACCGTCGTGAGCTGTTCGTCACGTCGGTAGCTCACATAGAGCGTCACACCCGTACCAAAGGGCACGGTAGCGGATGTCGAGGCCGTGATGTCGCGACCATCGACCACCTGACGCAACACATAGTCCGTCGATGTGAGGTTGGGCTCGTAGATGAGCTTATCGACAACCAAACCGGCTCGCTGCAACTGGTTGAGTGCCTGGCGCAGTGTCTGCTTCGCAACATAGGGCACCTCGACCATACGGCGATTGTAGGCGTTGATGGTGACGTATATCTTACGGCCGGGCTTCACCGTCACGGTACGCAACGACGAGGTGCGTGGCAGCTGGTCGACAACCACACCTCCGGCAACATCCGAGTCGAAGACCGAGTCACGGATGATGATATTAAGGCCCATATCCTCGGCACGCTGCTTAACATCCTCGACATGCTCACCGAGGAAGCTGGGCACGGCAATGGTGTTTCCATGGCGTGTACCCCACTTAAGGCCTATGTGCAGGGCGATGACCAGTATGATGACCGCCACACCGATAAGTATCAGGTGGCTGGTGAGCGGATGACGCTCATAGAAGCCTCGGGCCTGCTGCTTGGCCTGTGTGCCTCGCTCCTTGACGCTCTTGGCTGCTGATGCCACCCTTGGCTCGGCGGCACTACGCTTGGTTGTTTTTCTCTCTACGCTCATATTCGGCTTACTCTCATTTTTCTCATCACTACTCTTTTGCTCCGTGGCAGGTGCCGGAGCGGGTTTGGGCTGTGCAGCAGGGGCCGTCTTGGGCTGCGCTACTTCAACAGGTTTGGGCTGTACGACAGGGGTAGGCTTGGGCTGCGCAACAGCTACGGGCTTGGGTTGTGGCTCTACGCTACGCACAACGGCATTGTAGTGTGTATCGCGCTCGACGGGCACAAAGCCGGCACTGCGCACCAGCTCGCACAGCTCCTCGGCCGTCATCGAGGGTCGCGCATCGGCACCCGCCATCGAGTATATCTTTGTCGAGTCATCTATCGTGCCGTCGATATCATCGGCACCAAAGGCCAGAGCCATCTCCGTAGTAGGCTTGCCATAGGCCACCCAGTAGGCCTTGATATGCGGAATGTTGTCCAGATAGAGGCGGCTCATGGCTATCATCCTCAAATCCTCCTCCACGGAGCACTCACCCACGGCCGACATACGGTTGTTGCGACTGCGATACTTCAACGGTATGAAGGCATCGAAGCCCGGGGCTACATCCTGCAGCGTGCGCAGACGGTCGAGGTGGTCGACACGCTGTTCGAGGCTCTCCACATGGCCATAGAGCATCGTGCAGTTGGTGTTTATGCCCATGTTGTGGGCCGCGCGGTGCACCGCCAGCCACTCCTCCGAGGAGCACTTCTCGGGACATATCTTGGCGCGCAGCTCCTCATCGAAGATCTCGGCACCACCCCCCGGGATGGCCTCCATGCCCGCCTCCTTAAGACGGCGCAGACCCTCGACGATGCTCACACCCTCGCGGCGTGTCATATAGAGTATCTCCACGGCGGTATACGCCTTGACCGCCACCTCGGGCAGGGCGCGCTTCACGGCACGCACCATCGCACAGTAGGTGTTGAGGTCGTGGCGCGGATGCACACCGCCCACGATGTGTACCTCGGTGATGCCCGAGCCCTGCATCTCGCGGGCACGAGCCTCCACCTGCTCGATAGTCATGCTCCACGCATCGGGGTCGCCCTCACGACGACGGAACGAACAGAACTCGCAGTTAAACAGGCAGATGTTCGAGGGTTCGAGGTGTATGTTACGGTTGTAGTAGACCTCCTCGCCACTGGCCTTGCGCTTACGCTCCGTGGCCAGCTCGCCAAGGAGCCACAGGGGTGCCTCGCGCCACATCTTGAGCGCATCCTCGCGCGTGAGGCGTTCGCCACGGCGCAAGCCTTCGGCTATATCGTTTACTGAACGCATGCTATTTGGGTGCTTTATGGTAAACAAAGATTGCTATCAGCGTAAATATTATGTTGGGCAGCCACACACCCAGCCAGGGTATCATCGAGCCGCTCATGGCTATCTCCTCGAAGACACGACCCAGCATGATGTAGCTGAAGCAGAGGGTGATACCCAGACCGATATGCATACCCATACCGCCACGCACCTTGCGCGACGAGAGTGCCACGCCGATAAGCGTGAGGATGAACGTCGAGAAGGGGTACGAGTAGCGTATATGACGCTCCACCTCGATGATGTAGACATTGTCCGAGCCCTTGCGTCGCTGCTGCGAGAGGAAGTCGTTGACCTCCTCGATGGTCATCGTCTTGACCAGCGAGCGCACCTCACCCAGCTCGCGGGCATCGAGGTTGATGAGCGTATCGAGGTTGCGGTACTGCTTATATCCGAGCGAGCCATCCTCCGAGCGGGTGTAGATGACATAGCGGGGTGCTGTCCAGCGGCCCGTCTCCTCGTCAAACGAGGCGTTGGCAGCGTTGAGCGTCTCGACCATCTGCACGCTGTCGAACTTCTCCAGAGCGAAGAAGGGGATGCGCTCCATGCGGGGCGAGTAGCCCCTGACGTAGGCATAGGTGCCCGGCTCGATCTGGCGATATACATGGTCTTGGTAGAGGACGACTTGATTCTTTTTGAGGTACTTGCTCTGAAACTCCATACTCTCGCGCTGCGTGATGGGTATAACCCAGAGGCTCAACACAAGGCTCAACATCGCAATGAGGAAGGCACCCATGAAGTAGGGCCACATAAGTCGTCGGAAGCTCACACCGCCCGAGAGTATCGCCACAATCTCGGTCTGCATGGCCATCTTCGAGGTGAAGAAGATCACGGCAATGAAGGTGAACAGCGACGAGAACTGGTTGACGAAGTAGGGCACGAAGTTGAGGTAGTAGTCAAAGGCCACAGCCTTCCACGGAGCCTTAAGCTCGGTGAAGTCATCGACCTTCTCGACATAGTCGAACACTACGACCACGATGATGAGCATCGCCAGGCCGAAGATGTAGGTTCGCAGGAACTTACCGAGGATGTATCGGTCGATGATGCGAAATCCCGGTATGGATAGACGTGGTTTCACAAATCTCTCTTTTTGTTTGTTTACTTTAGCCTCATGGCAACATTATAGGCGACGCGCCAGCTTTACGACCATCTGCTCCTTCCACGGCTTGAAGTCGCCTGCAATGATATGCTTGCGGGCCTCCTTGACCAGCCAGAGGTAGAAGGCGGTGTTGTGCAGCGAGGCTATCTGCGCAGCGAGCATCTCGCCACACACCACCAAGTGGTGCAGATAGGCCTTCGTGTACTGCTTATCGACAAAGGCTACGCCGTTGGGGTCTATGGGCGAGAAGTCCATCTCCCACTTTTTGTTGCGGATGTTTATCACGCCCTCCGAGGTGAAGAGCTGACCATTACGGCCGTTGCGCGTAGGCATCACACAGTCGAACATGTCGACACCGCGGTCGATAGCCTCGAGGATGTTGATGGGCGTACCCACACCCATCAGGTATCGGGGACGATCGGTGGGCAATATGGCGTTAACAACCTCAATCATGGAGTACATCACGTCGGTGGGCTCACCCACAGCCAAGCCGCCTATGGCATAGCCATCGGCATTGTACTGCAACACGTTGCGCGCAGCCCTCTCTCGCAGGTCGGCATAGCCACAGCCCTGCACAATGGGGAAGAGGGCTTGGTAGTGGCCCCACTTGGGCGCGGTCTGGTGGTAGCGGTTGAAGCAGCGGTCGAGCCATCGCTCGGTGAGGCCGAGCGACTTCTCGGCATAGTCGTGCGGAGCATCGCCCGGAGGACACTCATCGAAGGCCATCATGATGTCGGCACCGATGGTACGCTCGGTGTCGATGACACTCTCGGGCGTAAAGATGTGGCGCGAGCCGTCGATGTGCGACTGGAAGTGACAGCCATCCTCCTTGAGCTTGCGGCAGGCGGCCAGCGAGAAGACCTGAAAGCCACCGCTGTCGGTGAGCATCGGGCCCTCCCATGACGAGAAACGGTGAACACCTCCGGCACGCTCCATAATCTCCATACCCGGACGGAGGTAGAGGTGGTAGGTGTTGGCAAGAATTATCTCGGCATGAGCCTCGTTGAGCACGTCGCGGTGGAAGATTCCCTTCATCGCGGCAGCGGTGCCCACAGGCATAAATATCGGGGTGTGGACCACTCCGTGGTCGGTGTGCAGCTCGCCGGCACGAGCCTTGCTATCTGAAGCGGTATGTTGCAGCTTAAACTCCATAGTCTATATATAACGCACAAAGATAACCAAAATTTCACAACTTACAATCGCCCCTTTCACAATTTTTGCACAACGCCCCATCCGATGCCCTCCACCCCACCACTCTACGGGCCGATGGAGTGTTGTTTTTTATCGTTTTATTTATGTGATTTATGCCTATTATTTTACACATATTCCAACCATTTAAAGATACATTACTAAACCCTCCCGACAATATTTCGTATGAGGTTTTTATAAAATTATAAAAAAGAGCTGTTGCCGATTGTTTATTGCGAATTATTTTCGTATCTTTGTGCGATTTATGCTAATATAGGAAGAAGACTTCATAATTTATGCTTTTCTTGAACGAGATACTCACCCACTACAACTGGCAGGGACTATCCCTTTTGGCCATCATCCTTGTCCTGTTTGTGGTACAGCTATACTACTACACCGTGGCCTATGGCCGCATACACCGCTTCCGCCTCACACGCACCCATAAGCGTCACTGCCAGCACCCTGCCGTGTCGGTAATTGTCGTGGTGCGTGGCCAGAACGAGCTATTCCTCACGCAGGAGCTGCCCGCGCTCCTGCAACAGAGCTACGACACCTACGAGGTCGTGGTGGTCTACGTCGGTGGCGACCTGGACTACTACGGTGAGTTGCAGCGTGTACGCAACCAGCACTCGTGGATGCGCCTCACGAAGATGGGTGGCAACGAGCGCATCTACATCACCACCAAGCAGGCGATGAACGTGGGTATAAAGTCGGCGCAGTACGACAACCTGCTCTTCACCACCACAGGTGCCACGCCACGCACCCAGGATTGGGTTGCGATGATGGCCCGTGGCTTCGAGCGCGGACGTGTGGTGATAGCCCCCGTGGTGCCCTACTTCGAGCAGGAGTCCCTCAAGACATACCTCATGCGCCTCACCGAGCTGCATCGCCAGCGCAACGCCTTTGCACTTGCCGTGGTGGGCAAGCCCTACTGGGCACCGCGCTGCAACTTCGGCTTCACGCGCAAGCTCTACGAGTCGACACGAGGCTTCGACCACCTAAACCTCGACATTGGCGAGAATGACCTCTACTTGCAGGCCATAGCCACACCCCGACGCACCGCCGTGGTGATGTCGCCCAACTCGATAGTTGGCGAGGAGCACCCCTCGGAGTGGCGCGAGTGGCTCGACATGATGCGCTACTACGACAACACCGAGGCGTACTACCCCCGTAGCGTAAAGAGCTTCAGACGCTGGGAGGTGGGCAGCCGCGTGCTCTTCTTCTTAGCCTCGATCGTAGCCCTTGTGGTGCTGCCCGCCGAGCTGAAGATTGCCGTGGCCGTGGTGGTACTTGCGCGCTACCTGGCCGTGGTGCTCTCCACACGCAAGGTGGCCAAAAAGTTGGGCGTGACGGGCATAGCCCTGCGCTACTGGATATACGACTTGACGAGCCCCGCAATAGAGTACATAATTGGTGCTCGCTCGAGCCATAAAAGCCCCTCGTCGTGGAGATAGTAGACTACATAGTAGCCAGCGATGCCGAGCTTGTGGAGCTTGCGTCGAAGGGTGATCAGCAGGCCTTCGAGTACCTCTTCACCCGCTACCGCGAGGCCATCGAGCGGCTCTTCGAGCAGAGGCTCAACGACAAAGACACGGCCGGTGACCTGCTGCAAGAGACCTTCATCAAGGTCTACCTGCATCTGGGTGACTACTCGCCCTCGTACACCTTTGGGCAGTGGGTCTACACCATAGCGCGCAACACGCTGGTGGACCACCTGCGCCGCCGTGCCGACGACATCTCCATAGATGAGCGTTTCCTGGCCCCCGCAGCCTCGACGCCGACACCCGAGGAGAGTGTTATCATCGGCCAGACACGGGCACACTTCGAGGCCTCGCTGGAGGAGCTCTCGGAGGAGTACCGCCGCATAATCGAGATGCGCTTCTTGGAGGAGTACTCCTACGAGGAGATAGCCGAGAGGCTCGGTCGCCCGATGAATACCGTCAAGACACAGATACGTCGCGCCAAGGCCGCCGTGTGCAAGATGATATTGGAGAAGGAGTAACAACAATGCTTAAAGCCACAGAAGTGAATAGCGAACTGATAATAAAGTACTTTCCGGAGATTACCGCCCGACAGCGCGAGCAGTTTGACGCGCTGGCAGAGCTCTATGCCGACTGGAACAGCCGCATCAACGTAATCTCGCGCAAGGATATGGAGCACCTCTACACGCGCCATATTCTTCACTCGTTGGCCATAGCCAAGGTGTGTCGCTTTGCGGCAGGTGCCAAGGTGGTGGATATAGGTTGTGGCGGCGGCTTCCCGTCGGTGCCCCTGGCCATCATGTTCCCCGAGGTCGAGTTCGTGGGTGTGGACTCCATAGGCAAGAAGATCCGCGTCGTGGAGGGCATCACGCAGGGTGCCGGCATCGAGAACCTGCGCGCCATAAACTGCCGTGCCGAGCAGCTGGGCGAGAAGTTCGACTATGTGGTGTCGCGTGCCGTGACCGAGATGGCACGATTTATGCCGTGGGCATGGCCCTTGTTACGCAAGGGTGAGGCCGGCACACTACCTAACGGCATACTCTACCTCAAGGGTGGCGAGCTGGCCGAGGAGCTGGCTATGACCCGTCGCAGGTGGGATGTTTACGATATTAGTCGCTGGTTCGAGGATGAGTTCTTCCTCACCAAGCGTGTAGTATATACCAAGAAGGAGTAAGTATGGAGCGACAACTAAGGACTTTGACCGCCGAGGAGCGCACCGTGCTCGAGGCACGCGCCTGCCGAGCACAGTCGTGGGATGATGTTCTCGTTGCCGAGGACTTCAGCCCCGAGCAACTCTTCAACGTGCGCTTTGAGGGTCATGTCGAAATAGGCTCGCACAGTCGAATTACCGACACCGTGGTCAAGAACTACCACATTGGCGACAACTGCCACATAGATGCCGTAACACGCATGGAGTGTCGCCACGCCTCCACCTTTGGTGAGGGTGTCAAGGTGTCGACGGTGAACGAGAATGGTGGCCGCGAGGTGGTGATATACCGCGACCTCACGGCACAGACGGCCTACCTTATGGCGATGATGCGCAACCGCATGGAGGCCATCACACGTCTCAAGGAGCTGGTCATGGAGCAGGTCGAGCAGGGTCGCAACACGATAGGCAGCATTGCCGACAACGTCACAATCACGGGTGTGAGGTTTCTGCGCGAGGTCAACATCGAGGAGGGTGTGAGCATCGACGGTGCCACGCTGCTCGAGGAGGGTACCATCTGTCGTGGTGCCGAGATAGGCGTGGATGTCCGAGCCCGCGAGTTCATCATCGCCGAGGATGCCAGGGTGATGGATGGCGCGAGCATCGAGCGTTGCTTCGTGGGCGAGCGCACCATCCTTGCCAACGGCTTCACGGCCGTGGATACACTCTTCTTTGCCAGCTGCCACTGCGAGAATGGCGAGGCTGCAGCGGTCTTTGCAGGGCCCTGCACCGTGTCGCACCATAAGTCGTCGCTGCTCATTGCCGGCATCTTCTCGTTCTTCAACGCCGGTAGCGGTACCAACCAGTCGAACCACCTCTTCAAGAGCGGTGCCGTGCACCAGGCTGTGCACCAGCGCGGCACCAAGTTCGGCAGCAACGCCTACGTCATGGCACCCTCGATCGAGGGCCCCTATACCGTGGTGATGGGTCGTCATACGCGCCACCACGACACGCAGGACATGCCCTACTCCTACCTTATCGACTCGGAGGGTCAGAGCATGTTGCTGCCCGCCATAGCACTCACCAGCTACGGTGCTGTGCGCGACACCGAGAAGTGGAAGGCACGCGACAAGCGCACACTCAAGCGCGACAACATCTGCTACGAGGAGTTCAACCCCTACCTCATGGGTAAGATGCTGCGCGGCGTGGATGCCCTCACGCGACTGCGCGAGAGCGACCCCGAGGCCAAGACCTACAACTACAACCGCACGGTGATAAAGGCCTCGATGCTGCAACGCGGCATCAAGCTCTACAACATGGCCATAGGTGCCTCGCTGGGTGTGATGCTCTCGAAGGGCGACTACACACGCCTCAAGGCCGATGGCTCGGAGTGGATAGATCTGGCAGGACAGTATGCCCCCATGGGCATGGTCGAGAGCCTGCTGCGCGACATTGCCGAGCGACGAGCCACGCTGCAGAGCATCAAGGAGTACTTCGACAGCATCATGGCCAACTACGACGACATGGCGGCGGCCTACGCCTACGACATCCTCGCCTCGCTGCAGGGCACCACGCCCACGGCCGACGAGGTAGCCCAGACCATAGAGGCCTCCGTGAACCTCATAGCCCGCATGCGTGAGGCCACCGATGCCGACCGTCGCCGCGACTCGGCCGAGGATATGAGGGTGGGCTACGGCTACGACTTCCGCCAGGCGGAGGAGCTCGAGGCCGACTTCCTCAACACACGATAGACGAAGTTTACAGAACAAAATATTCAAACATTAACTTTATAACTTAAAAAGAACCTTACTATGGAGAAGATTAAAGTTTTGATTATCGGTAGCGGCCCTGCAGGCTTCACCGCAGCCATCTACACCTCACGCGCCAACCTCTCACCCGTCGTTTACGAGGGTATCGAGCCCGGTGGCCAGCTCACCACAACCACCGAGATTGAGAACTTCCCCGGCTACCCCGAGGGTATCACCGGCACAGCAATGATGGAGGATCTGAAGAAGCAGGCACAGCGTTTTGGTGCCGACGTACGTCGCGGCATCATCACCGACCTCGACCTCTCGCAGCGTCCCTTCAAGGTTAAGGTAGACCACGAGCACGACATCGAGGCAGAGACCATCATCGTCTGCACGGGTGCTTCGGCCAAGTACCTCGGCCTGGAGTCGGAGGCAAAGTATCGCGGCATGGGTGTCAGCGCATGTGCTACATGCGACGGCTTCTTCTACCGCAAGCAGGATGTAGCCGTTGTTGGTGGTGGTGACACCGCTTGCGAGGAGGCTACCTACCTTGCCTCTATCTGCCGCAAGGTATATCTCATCGTGCGTAAGAACTACCTGCGCGCCTCGAAGGCTATGCAGGAGCGTGTATTCAACACCCCCAACATCGAGGTACTCTTCGAGCACAACACCGCCGAGGTATTGGGCGACGAGAATGGCGTTATCGGCGCACGTCTCTACCACAGCGAGACCAAGGAGGAGCGCACCATCGACATCACAGGCTTCTTCCTTGCTATCGGCCACAACCCCAACACCGACTTCCTCAAGGGCCAGCTCGAGCTCGACGAGCAGAAGTACATCAAGGTTCAGCCCGGCACCTCGAAGACCTCGGTAGAGGGTGTCTTCGCAGCAGGTGACGTGAAGGATCCTCACTACCGTCAGGCTATCACTGCCGCAGGCTCGGGCTGCATCGCTGCACTGGACTGCGAGCGTTTCATCCTGGCCAACAAGTAGCATGGCATTCAGCGTAACCATACTTGGTAATGCCTCTGCTAAACCTACTATAAGCCACCACCCCTCGGCACAGGTAGTCAACCTCAACGAGCAGTACTACCTCGTCGATGCCGGTGAGGGCGTTCAACAGCAGCTCATCAGGCGCGGCATTAACCCGCTGCGCCTGCGGGCTGTCTTTCTGTCACATCTGCATGGTGACCACTGCTTCGGCATCTTTCCGCTTATCTCCACACTCGGCCTCTATGGCAAGCGCACACCCCTCGACATATACGCTCCGGCACCCTTTGGCGAGATCCTGGCCTACCACCTGCGCTACTTCGACAGCGAGCTGCCCTACGAGGTGAAGTGGCACGAGGTGAAGACCACCGAGCACCGTATCATCATGGAGAACAGCACCCTCGAGGTGTGGAGCGTACCCCTGCGCCACCGCGTACCCACGGCGGGCTACCACTTTTGCGAGAAGCAGCCGGGGCTCAACGTCGACAAGTTCAAGATCGAGCGTTATGGCCTCACCATAGCCGAGATCGTGGCGGCCAAGCGCGGCGAGGATATACATCGCGACAACGGGGAGCTTATAGCCAACAGCGAGCTCACCTACACGCCCTACCGCGCCCGCTCGTACGCCTATCTCTCCGACACGAACTACTCGGCACGAGCTGCCGAGAGGGTCAAGGGCTGCGACCTGCTCTACCACGAGGCCACCTACGCTGCGGCCGAGAGCATCGTGGCACGTCAGCGTGGCCACTCCTCAACGACAGATGCCGCCAAGGTGGCTCTCAAGGCCGAGGCCCAGAGACTCATCATTGGCCACTTCTCGTCACGATACAAGGAGCATGACACACTGCTGAAGGAGTGCCGCGAGATCTTTGCAAACAGCTTCATCGCCGAGGAGGGCGAGACATTTATCATACCCGAGAGGCGCGAGTAGCCTCTCAAGCTAAAGTACCAAGAAGAGGATGATTAAGGCCGATATACAATTTGTACGCTCGCTCGCAGATAAGCGCGCGCGTGATGAACATGGACTCTTCATCGCCGAGGGGGCCAAGCTCGTCGAGGAGATCATGGCCTCGAAGTCACCGATCGAGCGCATCTACACCACACGTCACGACCTCACAGGGCCCAACGTCGAACATGTCGAGCGCAAAGATATGGAGCGTATCTCGCAGCTCAAGACGGCAAGCGACACCCTCGCCGTGGTACACAGCCCCAGGCATAAGCTCAATGATGATAGCCTCTGCCGAGGCCTTGTCCTGGCACTCGACGGGGTGCAAAACCCCGGTAATATGGGTACCATAATACGCCTTGCCGACTGGTTTGGCGTAGAAAACATAGTCTGCTCGATGGAGTCGGCCGACTGCTACAACCCCAAGGTGGTGCAGGCCACGATGGGTGCCATATTGCGTGTCAAGGTACACTATACCAACGACTTACCAGCCATGTTACGGCGTGCTGCCGAGCGTGGCACACCCATCTATGGCACACTTCTCGATGGCGAGAACATATACTCGAAGGAGCTCGCCACGGAGGGCATCATCATTATGGGCAACGAGGGTCGCGGGCTCAGCGACGAGTGTCGCGCGATAGTTACCGACCGTCTCTTCATACCGCCCTACCCTGCCGACGCACCCACGTCGGAGTCGCTCAACGTAGCCATGGCCACGGGCATCATCCTTGCCGAGTTCCGCCGCCCAAGATAGGGGGGGGCAGTGAGGAAGTTTAGGAATAGCATGTTGCTCGCGGATAAACGTCGGCCGCGCTTAATCCTATTGAGTCCTATCAAGTCCTATTTAGTCCTATTTGACTGCGCCACAAACAGATAGGACAAGTAGGACGGAATAGGAAGAGATAGGAAGAGATAGGAAGAG
>CALGRZ010000074.1 GCA_937880705.1 uncultured Alistipes sp. | reverse complement strand
CTTCAAAGGTGCGGCATTTTTTTATGAAAAATTCATCCCTTTTCAATTGTATATATCCATGAAAGGAGGTCGAAAATCAATGTATTCCTTTGCTTTTACAACGAAAGCTATACATATTTCCAACAGATAATAAGTCCCGATGCACAGGAACGTGCAAAGCGTATTCTTGACTTGGCAAAAGACGGACTCATCTATTTGTTGCACGACATGCCGGGCAATGAAGCCACTGTAGAGGCTCTTGACATTGCCATTCCACAACTGAAGGAGCAGGGATATCAATTCGTAACGGTGCCCGAACTGTTCAAGGCTAAGAACATAACCCCTGAAAAGGGTACTATCTATACCTACCTATTAAAAGAATGACATAATTTTAAATGAGCCGCAAGGGCTTATAGATTAAGTAGTAAGAAGAGGGCCTGTCGTGAGACAAGCCCTCTTCGTTTATGCTATCCAAATCCGAAACCCTGAGCGCATCAGGGTTTCAGTATTCAGAAATTTCAGTTAGTCAAACTTACCATAACGGGTCGGCAACAACTTGCGGTCGCCCAATGTATTGTCCACACGAGCAACATTCACCCAGAACTTGTTTTCGCGCACACTATCAATCGGATAGGCAGCCTTCGCACGGCTGTAGGAGTGATTCCACTCATCGGCCACCACCTCATATTCAGGGTGAGGAGCATTGATGAGAACATTGTCTTCCTTGTCAGCGCGTCCGTCCTTCACTTCCTGAATTTCTTCCCAGATGGTGAGCATCACCTTCACGAAGTTGTCCAGTTCCCACAAGCTTTCACTTTCAGTAGGTTCAATCATCAGAGTGCCATGCACAGGGAAGGAGAGGGTTGGAGCATGATATCCGAAGTCCATCAGACGCTTGGCAATATCGTTTTCGCTGATTCCGGCCATGTCGTGCAGATAACGGCAATCGAGAATCATTTCATGACCTACAAAACCGGTCGCACCTGTATAGACAATGCCATAAGTATCCTTGAAACAAGCTGCCAGATAATTGGCGCTCAAAATAGCGGTCTTCGTTGCACGTTCAAGTCCTTCAGCACCCATCATGCAGATGTAGCCATAAGTAATCGGCAGAATACCAGCACTGCCATAAGGAGCTGCTGACACCTGGTTACGGTCATTGCCCAGCATGACATGCTTCGGAAGGAAAGGTACCAGATGCTTGGCCACACAAACCGGACCTACACCCGGACCGCCACCACCGTGGGGCATGGCGAAGGTCTTATGCAGGTTGAGGTGGCATACGTCGGCACCGATATATCCGGGGTTGGTCAAGCCTACCTGTGCGTTCATGTTGGCACCATCCATATATACCTGACCACCGGCATCGTGTACAGCATCGATGATGTCGCGGATGCGGCTCTCGAAGACACCGTGGGTCGAGGGGTAGGTAACCATCAGACCGCAGAGCTCCGAGGCGTGCTCCTCGGCCTTCTTCTTCAGGTCGTCAACGTCGATATTACCATTCTGGTCGCAGCCAACGGTCACGATCTTCATGCCGGCCATGGCAGCCGATGCGGGGTTGGTGCCGTGTGCCGACGAGGGGATGAGGATGATGTTGCGGTAGCCCTGACCACGGCTCTGGTGGTAGGCGCGGATCATCATCAGACCCGTGTACTCACCTGCAGCACCCGAGTTAGGCATCACGGTGCAGCCTGCAAAGCCGGTGATAACGGCCAGGTAGTGCTCCAGGTTGGTGATAAGCTCCCTGTAGCCCTCGGCCTGGTCGGCAGGGGCGAAGGGGTGCATATTCTGGAAGCCGGCCAGCGAGAGGGGCTGCATGAGCTGTGCTGCGTTGAGCTTCATGGTGCACGAGCCCAGCGAGATCATCGAGTTCATCAGCGAGATGTCGCGCAGCTCCAGACGCTTGATGTAGCGCATCATCTCGGTCTCGGTGCGGTAGGCGTTGAAGATATTCTCGGTGAAGAAGTCGCTCTGGCGGGCAACATCCTCGGCGATAGAGGCCTTCTCCACGCGCTTTACCGTCTTGGCCCTCTTGCCACGAGCCTCGGCAAAGATATCTACGACGCTCTGCAGCTCGGCATCGGTGGTCACCTCGTCAAACGAGAGGCGTACACAGTCGTCGGCAGGGTAGTAGAAGTTGATCTCCTTGGCAAGGGCGATATCCTGGATCACCGAGGCCTCGGCCTCCACCTCCAGAGTGTCGAAGAGCGACTTGGTGCGCACGGTGTAGCCCAGAGCCTCCAGAGCCTCCTTGACGGTGAGGGCTGCGGTGTGGGCATTCATAGCGGCGCGCTGCAAGCCCTCCTTACCATTATATATACAGTAGAAGCCCACCATCGAGGCCATCAGTGCCGTGGCGGTACAGATGTTCGATGTGGCACGCTCACGCTTGATGTGCTGCTCGCGCATCTGCAACGACATGCGCAGTGCCTTGTTGCCCAGACGGTCTACCGATACGCCGATGATACGGCCGGGCATCTGACGCTTGTAGGCATCGCGCGTAGCCATATAACCTGCCGAGGGGCCACCAAAGCCCATGGGGCAGCCCAGACGCTGTGACGAGCCTACGGCGATGTCGGCACCCCACTCTGCGGGTGACTTCAGCAGTGCGAGCGAGAGCAGGTCGGCAACGGCCGTTACCGTGGCACCTGCCTCGTGTGCGGCGGCGGCGAAGGCGGCATAGTCGCGTACCTCACCGTTGGCTGCGGGGAACTGCACCATAACACCAAACTCCTTACCCGAGAAGGTGTACGATGCGAAGTCGTCGCGGATGATCTCGATGCCGAAGGGCTCCGAGCGTGTGATCAGCACGTCGAGGGTCTGGGGGAAGATCTTCTCGTCGACGAAGAGCTGGTTGCGACCCTGCTTCACAGCCTCGCGCGAGCGCAGGGCGTACATCATCAGCATCGCCTCGGCAGCGGCGGTAGCCTCGTCGAGCAGCGAGCAGTTGGCCACCTCCATGCCTGTGAGCGAGAGGATGGCGGTCTGGTAGTTGAGCAGAGCCTCGAGACGACCCTGCGAGATCTCGGCCTGGTAGGGTGTGTATGAGGTGTACCATGCAGGGTTCTCGAAGACGTTGCGCGACACTACGGCGGGCACTACATTGGGGTAGTAGCCCATGCCGATGAACGAGCGCATCGTGCGGTTCTTGGCTGCCAGCTCGGCGATGTGCTGCGAATACTCATACTCGCTCATCGCGGCGGGCAAGTCTAAATCCCTCTTCAGACGGATCGACTGCGGGATTACCTGCTCGAGAAGCTCCTCAACCGAGCCTACGCCGATTGTTGCGAGCATCTCCTGAAGGTCACTCTTGTTGTTCAGACCTGTGTGACGGTCTACAAAGCTGTCAAAGGTTTTCATTTTTCTTTTTTGTTATTAGTTATTAGATTGTTATATCAATATTTGAATGAGCTACCGCCAATGAACTCCCTAAGCAGTGAGGTTGGAGGTATCTCATCTGGTTGTATCGGAATGAAGTTATCAAGGAAACGCAACATACGCCTTGCCTCGGCATACTCCGCTACGGTATCTGGCACCTCCCTAAGAAGTGGCTCTGCGATAGCCTTAAGCACCGAAATCTCGTAGAAGAGCGACGAGTTAAACATCACATTTGCATTCTCCTGATAAGGGAAGATATGCTTCTCCTCGCCACGGCGCACCGAACCCCACATAGCAAGAGTACGCATAGCGTTGTTTCCGCGTGTGGCGTTATCCCTAATCATTCGGCGCAACAGGCGGTTATCTGTCGTTGGAATACGCGAGAAGTTATCCATAGCCACCGAGGTGAAGCATGAGATATAAATTCTAAACTTCTGACCATCGGCTATGCCAGAAGTCAACTTTGGATTAAGGGCGTGAATGCCCTCTAAGATTAGTACCGAGCGGTCACTAAGTTGGAGTGGTTTTTCATGACACTGACGCGGTATCTCCACACTCTCCCCAGCATTAAGTCGTCTAAGATGGTCATTGAGCGTTGCAAGGTCTATAGCCTCAAGCGCCTCAAAGTCGGGCTTGCCATCCTCACCGAGTGGGGTCTTATCCCTATCCACAAAGTAGTCATCGAGAGCTATAAGCACAGGGTCAAGACCAAGCACTCGAAGCTGCACACCAAGACGCTTCGAGAAGGTTGTCTT
>CALGRZ010000073.1 GCA_937880705.1 uncultured Alistipes sp. | reverse complement strand
TTCCTCACCAACACCGGCGAGTTGTCGGTACACTGCCGCAAGTTCACCGTACTCTCAAAGTCGGTGCGCCCCCTGCCCGTCGTGAAGCAGAAGGATGGCCAGATGTTCGATGCACTGACCGACCCCGAGGTGCGCTACCGCCAGCGTTACCTCGACCTGGTGGTTAACCCCCACGTCAAGGAGACCTTCGTAAAGCGCGCCAAGATCATGCAGACCATGCGTGACTTCTTCAACGAGCGTGGCTACCTGGAGGTTGAGACACCCATCCTGCAGCCCATCCCCGGTGGTGCTGCGGCACGCCCCTTCATCACACACCACAACGCTCTGGATATCGACTTCTACATGCGAATAGCCACGGAGCTCTACCTGAAGCGTCTTATCGTGGGTGGCTTCGACGGTGTCTACGAGTTCGGCAAGAACTTCCGCAACGAGGGTATGGACCGCACACACAACCCCGAGTTCACATGTATGGAGATCTACGTTGCCTACAAGGACTACATCTGGATGCAGGAGTTCACCGAGCAGATGCTCGAGCGCGTAGCTATGGCCGTGAACGGCACTACGGATGTGGTGCTCGACGGTCGCACAATATCGTTCAAGGCACCCTTCAAGCGCGTGACGATGACCGACGCCATCAAGGAGAAGACCGGCTACGACATCACCGGCCAGTCGGAGGAGCAGCTGCGCGAGGCGTGCAAGCGTCTTAATGTCGAGATCGACGACACGATGGGTAAGGGCAAGCTCATTGATGCCATCTTCGGCCAGTACTGCGAGGAGCACCTCATTCAGCCCACCTTTGTCACGGACTACCCCATCGAGATGTCGCCCCTGTGCAAGCGTCACCGCGACAACGAGGATCTCACCGAGCGTTTCGAGCTCTTCGTAAATGGTAAGGAGCTCTGCAACGCCTACTCGGAGCTTAACGACCCCATCGACCAGCTGGAGCGTTTCCAGGAGCAGATGCGACTCTCGGAGAAGGGCGACGACGAGGCTATGACCATCGACATGGACTTTGTTCGCGCACTGGAGTATGGCATGCCCTCATGCTCGGGTATGGGTATCGGCATCGACCGCCTCACCATGTTTATGACGGGCGAGACCTCTATCCAGGATGTGCTCTTCTTCCCCACGATGCGCCCCGAGAAGAAGGTTGTTGCCGACGATGAGGCGGTATACACCGAGGCGGGCATACCCCAGGAGTGGGTGGCCGTGGTACAGAAGATGGGCTACATCACCCTCGAGGCCTTCGAGAATACGGCCAAGAGCGGTGGCATGAAGCTCTTCAACGACCTCTGTGGTTTCAACAAGAAGAATAAGCTGGGTCTGCCCACCGCCGAGATCAAGGCGTGGATCGAGGCCCACAAGGAGTAGTAACGAATTAAAACACGATATGACTATGAGAAAGAAGATTGTAGCAGGTAACTGGAAGATGAACACTCTGCCCTCGGAGGGCGTTGAGTTGGCCAAGGGCGTAGCCGCCGGCAAGGCCGAGGTATGCGACTGCGTGAACCTTATCGTATGTCCCCCCTTCACCCACCTTCAGAGCGTCATTGAGGCTCTGGGCAACAGCGGTGTCGCCGTAGGTGCACAGGATTGCGCCACGGAGGTAAAGGGTGCCTACACGGGTGAGGTTGCCGCCTCGATGATCGCTGCGCTGGGTTGCAAATATGTCATCCTCGGACACTCGGAGCGTCGCCAGTACTACGGCGAGACCTCGGAGACGCTCAACAAGAAGATGGCTCGTGCCTACGAGAATAACCTCACGCCCATCTACTGCGTGGGTGAGAACCTCGACGAGAGAGAGGCCAACCGCCACTTCGACGTTGTCAAGGCACAGATCGAGGAGGTAGTGTTCAACCTCTCGGAGGAGCAGTTCCGCAATCTGGTAATTGCCTACGAGCCTGTATGGGCTATCGGCACCGGCAAGACCGCCACTGCCGAGCAGGCACAGGAGATCCACGCCTACATCCGCGAGGTGTTGCGCTCGAAGTTCGGTGCAGCAGCCGAGGAGTGCCCCATCCTCTATGGTGGTTCGTGCAAGCCCTCGAATGCCGGCGAGATATTCTCGAAGGAGGATGTTGACGGTGGCCTTATCGGCGGTGCAGCACTCAAGGCCGAGGACTTCCTCGCCATTGGCAAGGCCTTCTAACGCGAGATAGAAGAGCTTAAAAATATTAGAGCATAAGGGGGTGTCCAACAAGTATGTTGAGACACCCCCTTATAGTTGATGGTTCTATGACAAGTGCTGATGTTAAGCTACTTCACCACGATCTCGTCGGTGAAGAGGAAGCCCGAGTAACGGCTACGGTGCGCCTTGTAGCGGATGTAGCGCGCACAGGCCTCACCCTCCCAGCCGAAGCTCTTGAACGAGGGCAGATCCTCGACTACGACTTCGTGGTCAATGTCGGCTACCTTGTCGTAGTTTACACCATCCGTCGAGAGCCATATCTCCACCTTGCAGGGCATGAATACACCCGGGCCACAGCTCTGCATAAAGTCGGCCGTGATGGAGCGTATCGCCGTAGGCTCACCCATATCTATGGTCACGTCGACACCGCCACGTCCCAGGAAGCCCTGCCAACGACCATCGGCGTATGTCCACGTTCCGCGCAGACCATCCGTGAGTGCGACATCACCTGCTGCGGCATACTTCGGGGCGTAGTAGAACGAGGGTGCGTTGTAGGTTAGCTGCTTACCACGAGCCAGATGGTCAATCTCCTGCAACGACTCGGGGCGGTTACCTATCTCATTCTTAAGGTCAAAGGGCGAGTAACCCTCCTCGATCATCCTGTCGACGATGGCTACCGCACGCCTACGGAAGAGCGCGAACTCCCTATTCTCGGGCTGGGACCACCCTATCTCGGCAACGGCTATGGCCCTCGGCCAGAGCATGTGCTCATAGTGGTCATCCTCAACGATAAACTCCGCAAAGAGGTTTGCCTGCACACCCTTGATACGTCGCTTCACCTCGTCGGCCATCTGCGCGGGCGCAGGCTCATAGCTGTACACCCTATCCAGAGGCAGGTAGCCGCCTATGCTCTCGGGCTGCGTGTGTGGTGCATCCTGCGGAGCATCAATGTAGCAGTAGCCGTGAGGCGACATTATGGCATCGTGACCCGCCTGGGCAGCGGCGAGGCCACCCTCCTCACCACGCCACGACATCACCGTGGCGTTGGGCGCAAGGCCACCCTGAAGAATCTCATCCCAGCCGATAATCTGACGTCCGCGCTCGTTGAGCCACCTCTCCATGCGGTGTATCATGTAGCTCTGCAGCTCATCCACGGAGCCTAAACCCTCCTCGCGCATACGTCGCTGACAATCCTCACACAGCTTCCAATCCCCCTTGCCGGCCTCGTCACCACCTATGTGAATATACTCCGAGGGGAATATCTCGAGCACCTCCTCCAATATCGCCTCCATCATCTCGAAGGTTGCCTCCTTACCTATGCAGAGGTCACCCTGACGCTCGGGCTTATGTGTACACTTCAGCTCGGGGTAGGCCGCCAACACCTCGTCGGAGTGCCCCGGCATCTCGATCTCGGGAATGATGGTGATGTATCTGTCGGCAGCATAGGCCACCAGCTCGCGCGCCTCGGCCTTGGTGAGGTAGCCGCCATAGGCACCCTCGCTACCCTCGTCGACATGCTTACGCTCACCATACCACCAGCTCTTCCAGTCGCTGGGTGTGCGCCATGCGGCATAGCTCACCAGACGTGGATAGCTCTCTATCTCCAGTCGCCAGCCCGCAGCATCGGTGAGGTGCAGGTGCAGGCGATTCATCTTCAGGCGCGCCATCATATCTACCTGACGCTTAAGGAACTCCAACGAGCGGTGGTGTCGCGAGATATCGATCAGCACGCCACGGTAGTCGAAGCGCGGATAGTCCTCTATGGTGCCTGTGGGCCAGCCGCCACGATAGTCGCCCTCGATGAGTTGGCGCATGCTCTGCACGGCATAGAAGGCACCGGCAGCCGTCGATGCCGTGATCTGCACACTACGCGGGGTGGTCACCATGCGATAGCCCTCCGCGGGCAGCCCCGCACGGCTATCCACCACGATAGATATATCACCCTTCGATGCACGACCTACGACCTTAATGTCGAGGCCTGCTGCGCGCACAGCACTCTCTAATCGGGCGGCATCCTCGGCCTCGGCCTCGATGTAGAGCGTCAGTCGACGCATGGCATCGAACATATCGCCTGCACGCTGCGGCTCGATCTTGGCAGGTGCGGGGGTTATGCTGTTGGTCTGTGCCGAGAGCGTAAGGCTGCTCAACACCATCATAAGGAGTGTTAGGAGTCTCTTCATAGGTCTATATTTTTGTCAAATGTACAAAAAAAATTGGGGCCTACCAAATCGGCAAGCCCCAAGTAGGTTAAATCGACTGTATTAGCCAATCAAAGCCTCATAAGCTGCGGCATCGAGCAGAGTGTCAACCTCTGCGGGGTTAGACATCTTGATCTTAACCAACCAGCCCTCACCATAGGGATCCTTGTTTACCAACGATGAGTCGGCCTCAACAGCCTCGTTGAACTCGATCACCTCACCACTCACGGGAGTGAAGGCATCCGATACGGTCTTAACGGCCTCGATAGAGCCGAACACCTCGTTAGCCTCGATGGTCTCACCTACGGTGGGAACGTCAACGAATACGATATCACCAAGCTCCGACTGTGCATAGTCGGTAATGCCGATAACGGCAACATCACCCTCTACACGAACCCACTCGTGGTCGTTAGAGTACTTCAAATTAGCAGGTACATTAGCCATAATTCAAGT
>CALGRZ010000072.1 GCA_937880705.1 uncultured Alistipes sp. | reverse complement strand
TTGCGGAGGATGTAGGCCACCTCGTTCATCTCCAGCATGAAGGTGGACTGACCGCTTGCCAGATCGTCCGACGCGCCCACGCGGGTGAACATCTTATCCACCACACCGATGGAGGCCTCCACGGCGGGGACGAAGGAGCCGATCTGGGCCAGGAGGACGATGAGGGCCACCTGGCGCATATAGGTGGATTTACCGGCCATATTGGGGCCGGTGATGATCTGCATGCGGTTTTCACTGTTGTCCATATAAGTATCGTTGGGGACAAACAGGCTGTCTTTCAGCACCTGCTCCACCTTGTCGTTTTTATATGAAAGCTCCGTGTCAGCGGAAACTTTGATTCCTTCTTTAAGATCGAGAACAGGCTGTTCTACAAACAGTTCGTGCTTCATGTTTTCTCCTTTCTTACAAAAAAGAGAGGGGGAAAGCCCCCCTCTCTCAAATTGTCCTCTGTTTACAGAGGAATCTTCACGCAAACCAGCTCGTCCTGAGCGATGATCTTGGCACCGTAGGTGTCCAGCATACCCAGCGCCTTGGCGAGGTTCGAGATGCGGTAGATGGCCGAAATGCCAACTGCCACCGAAGCGCCCCACAAAATCCAGGCGTTAGGCTCGGTGGGCATCCAAGCGTTGATGCAATATACAACCACCAAACCCAGCAACACAGCGCTGATAACTATGCTTACGACAACTCTTAACATCGGTCGAATACCCCTCCTTAATTAGTCGTTATGCTCCGTCTCGGGCAGATCCTTGATCGAGATGTCGCGACCCTTCTCGCGCTCGAAGTGCTCCAGCGGGTTGGCGTTCCACTCTTCCCACTCGCGGCGGTGGCGCACGATGTCCATGGCCTCATAGATGGCGTTGCGCATCGACTGCTCGTCGGCAATGCCCTTGCCGGCTATGTCGTAGGCTACGCCATGGTCGGGCGATGTGCGCACCTCGCAGAGCGAGGCGGTGAAGTTCACGCCGTCGGGCGACAGACTCTTGAAGGGTGCCAGACCCTGGTCGTGGTACATGGCCAGTATGGCATCGTACCTCTTGTACTGTCCTGCAGCGAAGAAGCCGTCGGCAGCAAAGGGGCCGAAGGCCAAGATGTTATCCTCGTAGCACTCCACGATGGCGGGCTTGATTATCTCCTGCTCCTCGCGACCCAGCAGGCCACCATCACCGGCATGGGGGTTGAGGGCCATCACGGCGATGCGGGGACGTACCACGCCGAAGTCCTGCTTCAGCGAGTCGTTGATCTGCCTTATGCGCTCCACGATAAGCTTTTGGGTGAGTGCCTCGGCCACATGTGCCACGGGCAGATGTATCGTTGCCAGACCCACGCGCATAAGCTCCGAGGTCATCATCATCAGCGGTGTGCCGTCGAGCTCCTTGGCCAGAAACTCGGTGTGACCCGTGTAGGTGAAGCTCTCGCTCTGGATCATCTCCTTGTCGATGGGTGCTGTCACCAGTGCGTCAATATCTCCGGCCCTGAGGTCTGTGATGGCGCGGTTGAGGGCTGCTGCCGCTGCTGCGCCACCTGCCTTGGAGCCCTTGCCGGGGGTGATCTCGAGGCTCTTCTCGCCGCACTCCACAAGGTTTACGCGGTTGGGGTTGGCGCGGCGCACATCCTCCACCGTGTAGAACTTCACGGGCTCAACATCCTTGAGCATCTTCTGGTAGTAGTTGGCGGCACTCTGGCTGCCATAGACTACGGGGGTGAAGAGCTCCGTGGTGCGAGGGTCGGAAAATATCTTTAGGATAAGCTCCCAGCCGATACCGTTGGTGTCGCCCTGGGTGATGCCAATCTTTAGTTTATTGCTCATAGTTGTGATTTTTCAACCTACAAATATACAAAAACTTGGGCAAAGTCCAAATATTAAGGTGCTTAATTTTATTGTATGGTGTGGTTGATGGGGTTTGGCGCAGTCGGATAGGACTAAATAGGACTTGATAGGACTTGATGGGTATTAGCGCGGCCGACATTTATTCGTGGGCGGTGTGCTATCCCGAAATTCCCTATCTCTTCCTATCTCTTCCTATTCCGTCCTACT
>CALGRZ010000071.1 GCA_937880705.1 uncultured Alistipes sp. | reverse complement strand
TCCTTTGATTTTTGCCATACGACAGTAGTTTTATAGATTGTTAATAGTTCGGTTTATTGCTAAAGTGAATTTTAACCAAACAAATTTACTAAAAATTTTCCGAACTCAACACACTTTTGTGAAATATTTTTTTACCACACCTGCGATTGGTCGAAAAATTAGTCGTTATCTGTTTAGTATTGACCACGTTTTTAGTTTGAGGGCGTGGTGAGCTCATCGTATAGCTCGTCGTACAATTTGCGCAACGACGGCCCGTCGGCTATGAGTTGTCGCAGCTGCTCCAGCCGTTGGCCATTCTCCGACTCCTCGATCCAGAGCGTGAGGTAGCCGCCATAATCGTACTTCTGGTGCATGTGCTCCAGCAGCCTTGTGTAGCCCTCGTCACGTCCCAGCTCGGGGTGGTTCGTGAGCGCGAACTGTATCGTGCGACGTACAATCGAGCGGCTATCTATGAGGCGGTCGGCCTCGGCTACGATACGCCCATAGATGGTGCGGGGTGCCGCCTTCGACGATGCGCGGTGGTCCTCCACGGCCTCGGCCATTATCTCGATCTGCTCGGCGTTGAACCATCGGCGCAGCTCCGCATCGTGGCGCACGATCTGTGCAGAGTGGATGTGGTGTCGCTCGCGCCCATGCTGAAGCCCCGTGTCGTGGTATGCAGCGATGGCGTAGACCATATCCTTGTTCACATCGTAGTGCTCGGCAAGAGCCATACTCTGGCGTATGACCACCTCGGCATGGTCACGGCGGTGTGCCCCGTCGAAATTGTCGTATAGCGGCAGGATGTGTTGCTCTATGTAGCGTTGAAGCTCTCTATCGACCATACTCTTTACGATTAACCTTGTGGATGACCTCGAGCAGAATGTGGTGTGCCGGCGAGCACATGGCCCCGTGGTCGAAGCCGTCGAGCTCGTAAATCTCGGCATGGGGGTGTCCCACAAGACGCATCATACGCCACATGTAGGCATTCTCCTCGTAGCGACCGTAGAGCTCACGCTCTCTATCACCGGTGATGATGATGTAGGGCGCAGCGTCGGCACGAACATGGTAGAGTGGCGCATACTCATCGATGAGTGGCTGAAGCTCGGACATGCCGCGCTCCTGGCGACATGCAAAGTGGGTTATCACCTGACCGCTGAAGGGTACCAGCGCAGCTATCCTGTCGGCATCAATGTCGTGGTGTGCCAGCCACCTGCGGTCGAGTCCTACCATACTTGTGAGGTAGCCTCCGGCCGAGTGCCCGGCGACGATGATCTTCTCCGAGCTGCCGCCATATCGCTCTATGTTGCGAAATGTCCATGCTACGGCCGATGCTGCATCTTCGATGCACGCCCCAATCTCGGCACGGGGCATCAGGCGGTAGTTCACCGCCACTATGACCACTCCGCGCTCGGTAAGCTCCGAGGGGACAAAGCGGTTACCTCCGGTAAGGCCACCGCCATGGAACCATACCACAACGGCGCACTCGTCGATTTGGGTGGGGTAGTAGACATCGAGCATACACCGCTCGCGGGCGTAGTCATCCACATCGGAGTAGTTGATGTCGCGCACCATGGCGTACTCCTGTGCCCAGAGTGTGCAACAGCCGATGAGGGCCACAACCAGACAAACAATCCTTCTCATATATGATCTGTTTTAGACTATCCAACAACAACCTCTACCAGCGCATCGCGCGTGAGGTACTTCGCGGCCAGCGCGCGAACCTGCTCGGGCGTGATGGCAAATATCTGCTCGACGTTGCGCTCGGTAGCCTCATTGTCCATGCCGCACATGATATTCTCGATGGTCACATCGGCAATGCCGAAGGGGCCGTCGAGGATGCGCAGTATCTCGCCAATCATCATGTTTTTTACCATCTGCAACTCCTCCTCGTCGATGAGCTCGTTACGCAGACGCTCTATCTCGCGGTATATCTCCCGCAGGGCATCGTCGCGGTGCTCGCGTGCCACCTGTGTGGCGATGGCCAGGTAGCCCGTGCGGTCGAAGTTGACCATGGCCGCCATCACGCCATAGGTGTAGCCGTGCTCCTCGCGCAGGTTCTGCATCAGACGCGAGCCGAAGTAACCGCCAAGGGTTGCTGCTACAACCTGCATACCCACAAAGTCGGGGTGTGTGCGCTGAAAGAGCAGACGGCCTATGCGTATGGATGATTGCAGGGCGGTGTCTATGTCGCGGTGCAGCGTAGGTGTGGTCTGCATCGGTGGAAAGGCCACCTCGGGGCAGCTACCGTGGTTTAGTTGCATTGCCATGGCCTCCAAGCGGGTGAGCACACCGTCGTCTATGCGGCCACTGCACACCATAAAGCAGTTCTCGGCCGTGTATAGCTCGCGGTAGAGCCCCTTCAGGTCGTCGGATGTAAGCTCGTCGTAGAGCTCCTCGTTGGCCGATATGCCATAGGGGTGGCTCTTGCCAAAGAGTGCCTCGGCGAAGAGCTCACGCGACTGTACGTCGACCTTCCTGCGCTCGACCTTCAGGCTCTGCTTACGCTTCGAGCGGTAGACCTCCAGCTCGCGCTCGGGGAACGATGGGTGCAGGATAATCTCCGAGGCTACGTCGGCCGTGGCCTCGAAGAACTTGCTCAACGAGCAGAACGAGATGTAGGCATAGTCGCGGTCAATGTTGACATCGAAGTACGAGCCGTAGTAGTCCAGCGTCTCGGCAATCTGCTGTGCCGTGAGATTGGAGCTGCCCTCGCCCAGCATGTTTGCCGTAGCCGAGGCCGTGAAGGGCTTATGTTGCATCGAGGTGCCGGCACGGAAGATAAAGGTGAAACGCACCACCTCAAAGTTGTTGGTCGGAAGCGTGTATATCCTCACGCCGTTGGGTGCTGTGTGTAGCACCGTCTTGGGCATCTCTACGCTGTCGGGAATTATTATGTCGGGTTGTGCTCTCATCGTTTGGCTCGGTATATAAGTGTTGAAGAGTTCTCCACGCGGAATGTTCGGCGAGCGAAGTCACCCACCTGACCAATGGTCAGTGAGCGGTATATGTCGGCCTCGCGGTTGATCAGCTCCAGGTCACCTGTCATGGCATAGAAGCCGAGGTTCATCGCCTTGTTCATCACGTTTATCTCGCCCATGAGCATGTTGGCCTCGAACTTATTCTTGACCTTTTCCATCTCGTAATCCGATATATGCTCTGCCATCAGCTCGCGCAGCTCGTCCCATAGAGCCGCCTCGGCCTCGGCCTCCGAGGTTGAGGGCATCAGACGCCCCTTGATGATAAACAGACCTGCGTCGAGGCTTCCGGTGATGTAGGCGTTGACACTCGAGAAGAGGCCTCGCTCCTTAACCAGATGGTTGACCAGACGTGCCGACTCGCCACCGGCCAAGAGGTCGGACGAGAGGTCGCCGAGGAAGAAGTCCTTCGAGAGGCGGTCGCCCATGTGGAAGGCGATGGTAAGGTTTGTTGCCGGCACCTCGCGCTCGACCTCCAGACGGCGGGGCTCCAGCTGCTCGGGCTCGGTAGGTATCGGAGCTATGCTGCCGCCATAGTCCTCAATGTCGTCGAAGTACTCCGTGGCCAGAGCTATCATCTCCTCCTCGTCCATATCTGCCGATATCGAGAGTATGGCGCGTGAGGGGCGGTAGTGCAGCTCGTAGAAGGCGCGTACATCCTCCAGCGTGGCGCGCTCGATATGCTCGGGGCTGATGCCTATGGTCGACCAGCGGTAGGGGTGCACCTTGTAGCAGAGCTCGCGGAGCAGCAGCTGCTCATCGCCATAGGGCTGGTTGAGGTATCGCTGCTTGAACTCCTCGATGACCACCTGCTTCTCGGTCTGACAGGCCTCCTCCGATAGGTTGAGGTTGCGCATGCGGTCACTCTCCAGCCATAGGGCTGTCGACAGGTTCTCCTTGGGCAGGGTGATGTAGAAGTCGGTGTAGTCGTTGTTGGTGAAGGCGTTGTTCTCGCCGCATGCCATCTGCACCGGAACGTCGAACTCGGGCACGTTGTAGGTGCCTCGAAACATCAGATGCTCGAAGAGGTGCGCAAACCCCGTCTTGTCCTCCGATTCGTTGCGCGCACCTACCTTATATAATACGTTCACCGCAGCGAGCTTCGAGGCGCAGTCGCGGTTAACGAGTATGGTAAGGCCGTTTTTAAGTGTTGTTGCTCGGTATTTAATCATAGACGTAGAGCAGTTAACGCTGAAGCTTCATGTCGCCATCCTTGACCCATCCCAGACGCTTCATGATAAGGTGGAAGAGCAGACTCAGTAGTGCGGGAGCCACGAAGTAGAGGCCGATGATCTGGATAAGGAGCAGACCGCTATCCATCGTGGGGCTCATCTCGGCCCAGCAACCCAGTGGGCCTACCAGACCTGCTGTGCCCATGCCTGCGCCGGCAGCGTTGTTCACCATCTTGAGCCATACGGTCGACACGGGGCCGAGGATGGCCGAGGCGAGTGTGGGGGCGAGCCATATAATGGGCTTGCGGGCGATGTTGCCTATCTGCAGCATCGAGGTGCCCAGACCCTGCGATATAAGACCGCCAAGGCCGTTATCCTTGTAGCTTATCACGGCAAAGCCAACCATCTGTGCGCAGCATCCTGCCGTTGCAGCACCTGCGGCCAGACCGCCAATGCCGATAGATATGCAGAGTGCCGCCGAGCTGATGGGCAGTGTCAGGATGCAGCCCACCGACACCGATACGATGATACCCATGGTGAAGGGGTTGAGCATCGTGGCTCGGTTGATGACCGCGCCCAGCGACATCACCCACTCGTTGATGGGTGCACAGCAGTACTTGGCAAATAGACCACCTATGACCACGGCGACAAGTGGCGTGATGATAATATCCACGGGTGTGCGTTTCGACACTAACGAGCCGGCCTCAATGCCTACGATAGCTGCCAGGTAGGCTCCTATGGGGCCGCCAAACTGGTAGCCCAGAGCACCTACGGCCACGGCCGAGATGGTCACCAGCGGGTCGCGTTTAAGACCATAGGCGATGGCAAGACCTATCGAGCCACCTACCACAGGTGCAGATTGCAGCACGGCGGCTATGTCGCCCAGAAAGTCAAGGCCCGGAATTAGGGCTATCTGCTTAATGATCAGGCCGAGGATCAGCGAGCAGAAGAGACCCATGGCCATGTAGCTCAAAGCATCTACGATGTAGACCTTAAAGATGTTACCGATAGATAGTTTCGAAGTACGGCTTTGTGTAGTCATTTTGTGAAAGATTATATTAACACAAAGATAGCTTTTTTTTGCCGATTGCTCAATATAATCTGCAATTTTTTACCCCGATAATTGTTTTAATCGAATAAATAATCGTATATTTGTGTCATATTAACCATAAAACAATAACAACTATGATTGGAACTATTATCTACATCATCGGTATTTTGCTCTGCATCAAGGCAGCTTTGGAGATATTGAAGTTGGAGGGCGATTTTATCAAGAAGCTTATCTTCATCATCCTGTTGGTCGCAACCAGCTGGATAGGATTGGCAGTATACTACTTCATTGCTCGCGATAAGATTGCAGGCTGGGTAAAGTAGCGTAGAACCAAATAAACATTTAGGGCTCTGTATCAGCGATACGGAGCCCTAATTGTTTATCTGTCGGCCTCGGAGTATATATCCCTTAACCTGTCGGACATGAAGTATTGGAATACGCCACGCAGGAACATGTAGCTTGTGAAGGCCAGCCAAAGGGCGTTGTTGCCAATTATCCACCCCAGGCCGTAGAGTATTACGAAGTAGCATAACGACGATAGTATCATCGAGTTGCGCATTATGCGACTACGTGTGGCACCGACCATGATGCCATCCATCACAAAGGGCATTGCCGAGGCGATGGGGATGACAATGATCCAGCCGATGTACTGCTCGGCCACCGAGAGCATCGTTGTTATATCGGCACTCCGATCCACCAACAGCGAGAAGATGTCGCGCCACCAGCCCACATACACACCCACGAATATCACCGATACGACCATGCACCACACCACACACAACTTCACGGCACGACGTAGCGAAGCACCATCCCTGGCACCTATAAATCGGCCTGTGAGGGCCTCGGCAGCGTAGGCAAAGCCATCGTTCATGTAGGAGAAGAGCGTGAAGAGCTGTAACAGCATGGCGTTGACAGCCAGGATGTTGCTGTCGCCGCTATCGGCCGAAGCCTTGGTGAAGAAGGTGTAGACGGCAACCAGACAGAAGGTGCGGATGATGATGTCGCCATTGATCGCGAAGAACTTACGCATGGCATGGAGGTCGACAACCTCGTTGAGGCTCACGCTGATAAGCCTCTTGCGGTACATCACGCCGATGATAAGTATCATCACGCCGACACCCGTCCACTGCGCCACTACCGAGCCCAGGGCGATGCCTTGTAGCCCCCACGACCCGACAATCGAGAAGAGGTAGCTGCTGCCGATATGCAGTATGTTGACCAGCACGGCCACAACCATAGGTACTACGGCATTCTGCATGCCTGTGAGCCAGCCGTTGAAGGCGAAGAGAAGTATGCCTGCCGGCACAGCCCAGATGCGGGTGTAGAAGTACTCCGAGATAAGGTCGTCGCTCTGCGCTATGCCGGTGCTCATAAAGCGTATCGAGAACTCGCCGATGGGGTACTGCAACATAAAGGCTACGACACCCAGGCAGAGTGCCACCAGCATGGCTCGCCACAGCATCAACGTGTACTCGCGGGCGTTGTCGGCACCGAAGGCCTGGGCTGTAAGACCGCTGGTGCCCATACGAATGAACGAGCAGTTCCAATAGATGAAGTTGAAGATGGCTACACCGATTGACAACGCACCTATTGTCGTTGCGGCATCCGAGCCACCGACGTGTCCTGCAATGGCTGTTGAGGCGATGCCCATCAGCGGTACGGTGATGTTCGATATGATGTTGGGTATGGCCAGACGTAGTATCTCTCGGTTCATAGTGCACAAAATTTCTGCACAAAGGTAATATATAAAGTGCAAAATGTGGTACACATCTTGCAAAAGATGTTGCAACTCAAAAAAAATCGTTACCTTTGTCGCAACTTTTTATTAATGATTACCAAGATGAAAGATTTTAAGACAGACTCAACCGCTAACCTGTCGCGCTTTGCACGCGATAAGCGTCAGCGTATCAGCTCTTCGGAGCGCGTTGAGCGTAGTCCCCGCCCTCGCCGCGAGGCCGACAACGAGGGACAGCGCGAGTATCGTTCGCGCACCAACACAACCACCGTCAAGCGTGCGTCGTTCAATCCCCACTTTGGCGAAGACAACCGCTTGCGCTCGGAGTACCGTCCTCATCGTCAGGAGGAGGGTGGCGAGCGTACTACAACCTACCGCCGTGAGCGCACCGACAGCCGTCAGGAGCGTGGTGACTATCGCCAGGAGCGTGGTGGCCAGCGCACCGAGACCCGTACGTCGCGTGGTGGTGACTTCAAGTCGAAGAGTGGCTTCGGCTCACGCGACACTCGCGGTGCAAAGCCCTCGGGTCGCTATGCCAACGACGAGAAGCGCGATAGCTACAAGGGTGGCAACAGCACCAAGCGCACCTATGGCTCAAAGTCGCGTAACGATAAGCCCCAGAGCTATCCCAAGTACAACCCCAATAAGCAGACCGGTGAGATACGTCTCAACCGCTTCATCTCGCAGTCGGGCATCTGCTCGCGCCGTGAGGCCGATGACTTCATCCTTGCAGGTGTCGTTACGGTAAATGGCCAGGTGGTCACCGAGCTGGGTACGAAGATCCTGCCTACGGACGAGGTACGCTTCAACGACGAGCGTCTGCAGGGCGAGAAGAACGTATATCTGGTGCTCAACAAGCCCAAGGGCTATGTGACATCGCTGGATGATCCCCATGCCGATAAGACGGTGATGGATCTTGTCAAGAATGCATGCACCGAGCGCGTGTACCCCGTAGGTCGTCTGGATAAGAACTCATTGGGCCTGCTGCTTATCACCAACGATGGCGATATCACACGTCAGCTCACCCACCCTTCGTGTCGCAAGAAGAAGATCTATCAGGTGACGCTCGACAAGCCCCTCACCCGTGCCGACATGGAGGCACTCACCGAGGGTATCACCCTCGAGGATGGCGATATCTTTGCCGATGAGGTGGCCTACGCCTCGGAGGATAAGCGCGAGATAGGTGTGGAGATACACTCTGGTCGTAACCGTATTGTGCGTCGTATGTTCGAGCACCTGGGTTATGTTGTTCAGAAGCTCGACCGTGTCTACTACGCAGGTCTTACGAAGAAGAACCTGAAGCGTGGTGCATGGCGTTTCCTCACCAAGGATGAGGTTATGCGTCTTAAGACCGGCCAGTACGAGTAGTCGAGAGCCTGTTTTTCAGTCCTACCATAGATGAAAGACCCCGAGGGATGGTACCGCAAGTACAACCCTCGGGGTAAATTTTTATGGGTGCGATGGGACTTGATAGGAATTGATGGGACTTGATGGGGAAGTTAGGGATAGCAGGTTGCTTACGGATAAATGTCGCCCGCGCCAACTCCTATTCCGTCCTATCTCATCCTATTAAGTCCTATTCAGTCCTACCGACTGCGCATGGTACAAAAACACAAAAAGATGTCGCAAGACATCTTTTTGTGTTGGGTGGAAGATGGGATTGACTACTTCGCAGACTTATGTCTGCTTCGCTTGACGCCTTTCCCTTGCGCTCGCCGCGCGGGCACCTCCAAAACTTCACTTCATCAAGAAGTTGATAGATCAACCTTTTTTGTTGTTTTGTAGGACTCTGCGTAAACAAGTTTCCGCCACTCCTACAAAAAAACAAAAGGTGTCTTGCGACACCTTCTTGATTTGTTTGTTTTGGGTGGAAGATGGGATTCGAACCCACGACCTTAGGAACCACAATCCTCTACTCTAACCAGCTGAGCTACATCCACCATGTCGATCTGTCTCCAAATCGGTGTGCAAATATACGAACTTTTTTCTTGTTTCCAAAATTTTTGACATTTATTTTCCCGAAAAATGCGCTTTAACCAATCTTCGCAATGGGAATCTCGCTCCAGCAGGTGGTATAACGCGGTGAGCGGTGGTCACTGAAGGCCTTGACCGAGCCCATGCCTTGCGAGGCAACTACCACAGCTTGGCACCCCGACTGGCGGTTGATGCTGTCCATGGCCCTCATAAGTCGACGGTGCTGCTCATACTTATCCCCCTCGAACATAGGTGCCATGCTACCCTCTATGGGGGTGATGTGCGTGGCTACTACCCCCGCCTTCTTATACCCGTGCCCCGAGATAAATATCTCGGATATAGCCTCGCGAGCATGGCGCACAAGGTCCAGCGTGCTGTTCGAGGGTGTGGGTAGCGGTACTATGGCGTTGCCCCACTGCTGTGAGGCATCCTGACGGAAGCGGTTCGTGGCGGCAAAGACCATCAGCTGCGAGCATAACGACCCCTGCTCGCGGAGCTTCTCGGCGGTCATGGCCGCGAACTTGGCCACCTGCTCCTGTAACTCGGCAAGGTCGTATATCTCGCTGGAGAAGCTGCGTGAGTTGCATATAGACTGCTTGGCAGCCACGGCGTGCTCAAACTCTATGGAGGGTATGCCGTGCAGCTCTCGCCAGGTGCGCACACCCGTAATGCCCATGCGGTTGCGTACCCACTCCTCGCTCACGGAGCAGAAGTCCCAGGCGGTATTTATGCCAAGGGCCTTGAGGCGTGGCGTATGTCGGCGACCTATGCCCCACACATCCTCGATAGGGAACTTACGCAGCACCTTCTCGATATCCTCCGGGCGATGCATATAGCAGCCACCACGGAGCTTGGGGTACTGCTTGCAGAGCTTCGAGGCTATCTTGGCGAGTGTCTTGGTGGGTGCTACGCCCACCGAGATGGGTATGCCGGTGAGCCGTCGGCAGTGTGAGGATAGCTCGCGGGCCCAGCTGTCGAAGTCGGCATCCACGCCACGCAGGTCGAGGAAGGCCTCATCGATGGAGTATACCTCGACGCTGGGTGCCCACTCGCGCAACACCGAGCGTACACGGCGCGAGAAGTCGGCGTAGAGCGACATATTACCCGAGAAGATGTGCACGTTGTGACGCTTGACGATGTCGCGTATCTTGAATAGCGGGTCGCCCATCTTGATGCCGAGGGCTTTGGCCTCATTCGAGCGGGCTATGGCGCAGCCGTCGTTGCGCGAGAGCACAATGACGGGACACCCCTCCAGGTCGGGGCGGAAGACTCGCTCGCACGAGACAAAGAAGTTGTTACAGTCGGCAAGGGCGAACATCTGCATTATACCTTTTTGATGACGTATGTCACAACGCCCCAGATGGTGAATTGGTTATCGGGGGTGATGCGTATGGGCTTGAACTTGGGGTTGGCAGCCACAAGCAGCGTATGGTCGTTGTGACGCTCTACGCGCTTGACGGTGAACTCGCCGTCGATGAAGCATACAGCCGAGCAGCCGTTGTAGGGCTCTATGCTGCGGTCGACGATGATGATGTCGCCCTCGTCCATCTCGGCATCGACCATCGACGTGCCACCTATGCGGAAGAAGAATGTCGAGGCGGGGTGGCGCACCAGAAGGCGCACCAAGTCGAGCTTCTCGTGTGGCTCCTCATCGGCGGGCGAGGGAAAGCCTGCGCGTACCTCACCGAGCATGTCGGCCTCGATGGGTGTGGCAGTATCTATGGGGTATGGCTTCATAACGATCTACGTTTATAGGGTGAAAAAGGGGTAGAGCAGTGCTCTCTGCTCTACCCCAAAAGGTATGCCCGAGGGCTATTTGCTGCGGATGACTATCTGACCACCCTCAACGCCATCACCCGTCACGGTGAGTGTTATCTCGCCGGGTTGGTTGCGCAGTGAGCGTACAATGGCCAGTGCCTTGCCATGGAAGAGCTTCATCTTGTCGCCCTTGAGTGACTCGCTACCTGCCGCATTGCCGTTATCCACGCCTACAAGCTCACCGGCACCCTCCACCTTGAAGTAGAGCTGGTTCATGGCCAAAGGCATGAAGCGACCCTCCTCGTCGGTGCAGTCGATGGTGATATACGAGAGGTCGTAGCCATCGGCCTCGATCTCCGAGCGGTCGGCCGTGAGGGTCAGCTTTGAGGGCTCACCGGCCGTATAGCGTGTATGGCGCAGCACCTCCACGCCATCCTTATAGCCTATGGCGGTAATCTCGCCCGGCTCAAACTCTACGCCCTCCCACAGTGCATGTAGGCGGGTATCGCTCTTTTGGCTCTTGCCAAGCGAGCGGCCGTTGAGCAGGAGCTCTACCTCGTCAGCAGTATTGTAGTACACCCACATGTCGATCTTCTGGCCCACCTCCCAGTTCCAGTGGGGGAAGAGGTGCAGCGTAGGCTCATCGGTCCACTCCGAGCGGTACATGTAGTAGCAATCTTTGGGGAAGCCGCAGAGGTCTACAACGCCGAAGTATGACGAGCGCGAGGGCCATGAGTAGGGTGTAGGCTCACCGATATAGTCGAAGCCTGTCCATACGAAGGTGCCGGCGCAGTAGTCGCGGTCGCGTACCACGATCCATGCCTCCTCGTGCAGCGTAGCCCACGGTGCGCGTGAGTGGTCGTAGGCCGAGCACTGGTGGTGATCGGTGTCGTAGGGCAGATCCCAGCGTGCAGGCACGACGTGCAACTCGCTTGAGGGGTGGAGGTAGAAGCCGCGGCTGTTGAGTGCCGAGGCGGTCTCCGAGCCTATGAAGGGCATGCCGGGGTACCACTTGGGAACAGAGTCGTAGTCCTTCTCGTGGTAGTTGAAACCTACGATGTCGAGGGCACCCGAGCGCAACAGGTTGTTCATCGGGCGTGTCTCGTTGCAGCCTGCCGTCACGGGACGTGTGTCGTCGTACTTCTTGAGCGTAGCCACGAGGTGGCGTGTGAGCAGCACGTTGGGGTTGATGTCGGCATCGGTAATCTCTCCCGGGGCACTCTCGGCAAGGAAGTTCATCAGCAGGTTGCGCTGCTCGGCGGGCAGGTTGTCGAGGCTCTGGCCATCGGCATCCCACTGCTCGAGGATCTCGTTACCCACCGACCACATGATGATCGAGGGGTGGTTGCGGTCGCGCTTCACAAAGTCGATGAGGTCGCGCTGGTGCCACTCATCGAAGAAGCGCGAGTAGTCGTACTGTGTCTTGGCTCTACGCCACATGTCGAAGGCCTCGTCCATCACCAGGAAGCCCATCTGGTCGCAGAGCTCCAGAAGCTCGGGCGTGGGCGGGTTGTGCGAGGTGCGGATAGCATTTACACCATACGAACGCAGTATCTCGAGCTGGCGTTCCAGTGCACGACGGTGCACGGCGGTGCCGAGGGCACCCATGTCGTGGTGCATGCATACGCCCTGCAACTTGAGGTTGCGGCCATTGAGCCAGAAGCCCGTCTCGGCATCAAACTCGAAGGTGCGGAAACCAAAGGGTGTGTAGTAGTGGTCGATAGGCTGGTGGTTGATCTCTACGCGGCTCTCGAGGGTGTAGAGGTAGGGGTTGTCGATATCCCACAGCGTGGGCGTGGGTACCTGCATATCCATCTCTATCTCGATGCTGCTACCTGCCTTGATGGTACGCACAGCCTCGCTCTTGCGCTCCTGCTTGTTGTTGGCGTTGCGGATGATGTTGACAAGGGTTACGGTCTTATCCTCATGGCCCTTGTTGGTCAGCGTAACGGCAATATGTGCTACGGCCGAGTTGATATCCACCTCGGGTGTGGTGATATATGTTCCCGAGTACTCCACGAAGGTGTCGGCCGTAGTTACCAGGCGCACATTGCGGTAGATGCCACAGCCGGCATACCAGCGCGAGTTGGGCTGCTCGGAGTTGTCGCAGCGCACGGCGATAAGGTTCTCTGCACCCGCAGGGTTGAGGTAGGGGGTGATGTCATACGACAGAGATGAGTAGCCGTAGGGTCGGTGTCCCACCTCATGTCCGTTGACATATACCGTGCTGTTCATGAAGATGCCGTCGAACTCGACGTTGACCACCTTCTCCGTGGTGTCGGGTGTGGTGAAGTACTTTCTGTACCAGCCGATGCCGCCCGGCAGAGCACCGCCACCGGGTGTCGAGGGGTTCTCCTTCGAGAACTCGCCCTCCACGCTCCAGTCGTGGGGTAGGTGCAGCTCGCGCCACTGGCTGTCATCATACGCCATGGTGGCATAGGCGGGGTCATCGCCCAGCGTAAAACGCCAGTCGAAGTTGAAATCCTCGATGGTGCGTGTCTTAACATCGCTCTGGCAGCCCGCCACGAGGAGGGCTGCCAAGAGGGTGAATAGAAGTCGTCTCATTATCTATGAACGATTTAGATGTTAAATCCCAGGTCGGCACTCTTCACGCAGTTGAGCTTCTCGACAAGCGAGCCGCACTGCACGGTGAAGGATCCCTCCTCGAGGTGCCACTCGCCGTCACGACCTACCATGGCCAGCTCCTCGGCAGCCAGCTCAAACTCTACGGTCTGAAGCTCGCCGGCCTGAAGCTCGATCTTCTGGAAGTCGCGCAGACGACGTGCATCGGGCACGATAGAGGCTACGTCGTCGTTGATGAAGAGCAGAACACTCTCCTTGCCGGCGCGATCGCCCGTATTTCTGATATCCACAGCGATGCGGATCTTGTCACCGGCCTTGAACTCCTGACCCTCGACAACACGCAGGTTGCTGTACTCGAAGGTGGTGTACGACAGACCATAGCCGAAGGCCCACTGTGCTGCTACGACGGCGTTGTAGTCGTATGCGCCCTCCATGGTGCCCACGCTCTCCGAAACCTTATGGTCGTAGGTGGTCATGGCGTTCGAGAACTTCTGGTAGGTGTAGGGCAGCTTACCCGAGGGGTTCACCTTGCCATAGAGGATGTCGGCAAGTGCCGCTGCACCCTCCGTGCCGGGCAGGTAGGTGTGCAGAACACCCTTCACGCCATCCACGAACGACGAGATGATGCGGCCGCGACCCTCGTTGAGCACCAGCACTACGGGCTTGCCCGTGGCGATCATCGCCTTGGCCAGGTTCTGCTGATTCTTCGACAGCTCCATCTCCTGGAGGTTACCCGGGGTCTCGCAGTATGAGTTCTCGCCGAGGCAGAGTACGATGACGTCCGAGCCCTGTGAGGCGCGTACAGCACCTGCAATGTCGATGTTGCACTCCTCGTCATACTTTGTAACATCCTTATACTCAACACCTGCTGCATAACTTACGTTGTTGCCGCCGATAGCCTTGATAGCATCGAGGAAGGTTACGCCGTTGGGCAGCACCTTGTCGACAATGTCGCCCTGCCATGAGTAGCTCCAACCACCACACAGAGGACGCATGCGGTCGGCATTAGGACCCGTCACGAAGACCTTTGCATCGGCCTTAAGGGGCAGAATGTTGTCCTCGTTCTTGAGCAGCGTGATTGACTCGCATGCAGCCTCGTAGCAGGCGCGACGTATCTCCTCGCCCTGGAACTTGGGATACTCCTTGAGGTAGGTGTTGGGTCTGTCGATAAGGCCCAGACGCAGCTTCATGCGGATAACACGGCGTGCAGCATCGTCAACGCGCTCCTGGCTCACCTTGCCCTCGTTGACCAACTCGACGAGCAGCGGGCAGAAGTTCACGTCGTAGGGTATCATCGACATGTCGACACCGGCATTGATCGAGAGGCGGATGGCATCCTTGTAGTCGGTGGCAATCTTCTCGCGGGTGTAGAGGTTTACGATGTCCGACCAGTCGGTGACAATCAGACCATCCCAGTTAAGACCCTCCTTGAGCCATACGGTGAGCAGCTCATGGTCGGCATGCGTGGGAACGCCGTTTACCGATGCCGAGTTAACCATGATAGAGAGTGCACCGGCCTCGATAGCGGCCTTGAAGGGTGCAAAGTGCTTCTCGCGCAGCTCCGGTATAGAGACATAGGCGGGTGTGCGATCCTGACCCGAGTTGGGCATGCCGTATGCCAGATAGTGCTTCGGACATGAGGCGATATGGTACTGATCTATGTGGTTGGGGTCCTCGCCCTGGTAGCCGAGCACCATCTCGCGAGCCATCTCTGCCGAGAGGTAGGCATCCTCCGAGAAGCTCTCCCATACGCGGGGCCATGATGACTTGCGACCCAGATCCATCGTGGGCGAGTATGTCCAGGGGATGTTGCTGGCACGCACCTCATAGGCTGTCATCTCGGCAGCACGGCGCACCATCTCGCGGTTGAACGAGGCGGCACCATTGACCTCCTGCGGGAAGAGGGGCGATGCCCAGGTGTAGGTGGCACCATGGATAGCGTCAATACCGTAGAGCGTGGGAAGACCCGTATGCTTGATAGATACCTCGTTGATCTTCTCGATGACCTGGTTCCACTGCTCGGCAGTGAGGGCCTTGCCCGGGGCGTTGAGCACCGAGCCGAACTTGTACTGTGCGGCAATCTGCTCGAGAGCCTCTTCGTTAAGCACGAAGGCAGTGTCGTCGGCAACACCGCTTACGCTGTTGCCCAACATGTCGATGCCTATCTCGGCCATCTGGCCAACCTTCTCCTCGAGGGTCATCTTCGAGAGAATCTCCTCCACACGGCTTTCGAGAGCCTCATCGCGCTCGATGGCAGCCTTGCGCTCCGCTGTCTCGGCAGAGCATCCTGCAATGGTTAGTAATGCTGACATAACCAATAATTTGATAGGTTTCATAAGTGTTTGTATTTAGTTGTAAGTTTTGTCACATTTTGTCGCTACTCGCTTTAACTACAAAGATACGTTAATTTTTATAAAAATTAAAATCACACCCTCGAATAATACAAACCAGCCACACAATAATACAAACGAAGAGCGATTTGAGGTCGCTCTTCATCTGCTGTGTCTTCTCCGAGGGTCTACTCTACAACGTAGAAGTAGTCGTTGTTGCTCTCCAAAAATTGCTCAAACTCCTCCTCACTCAATACTATCTCCTCGCTCAACCCCTCGCTTGGCCCCTCACTTGGCTCATCTTGAGTGCCGACGGATAGAGGACGCGGTGTGGTGATAGGCTTACCCTTTTGGGGTCTGCGAATGACTATTGTCTTTTTGGGTTTGAACACAGGCTGTGGCGGAGTATCAGGTCCGGGGTTCTGTGGTCCCATCGCTTCACAACCACATGCCATAATCGCAACAAGGATGGTTATAAGGGCTTGTATTATAATCTGTTTCATGGTCGTGTGTCTGGTTGTTGGGATAACGTGTCATACTCCTTCGTAGGCTCATCCGACTGAACCGATAGAGGCCTCTCGGCCGTAATCGGGCGTACGCTCTTGGGTCGGCGTATGGTGATGGTCTTGTTGGGACGCTTGGTGATGGGAGGTGTCTTGGAGGGGTCATATATGCTATCATCCTTTGAACATCCGCTTGCCAAGAGAGCTATGCCGACCAACGTAATGGCGTATGTGAGGACTCCTTTCATAGTGGTTACTTCTCGGTAAGTGCGTTATAGATGGCCTCGGCCTCCTCGCTCTCGATCTTGCGGAGCTTATGTCGGATGTTGTACCTCATCTTCGACACCGATATGGGGTCGCTATCCAGGAAGATGGCGATGGTGCGGTTCGAGAAGCCGGCAAAGGTGTATAGTGCCACACGCAGGTCACGCTCCGAGAGCTTGGGCAGCTGCTCGCGCAGACGGCTCATAAGGTTGTCGCGGTAGGTGTTTACGGCACTCTCCATGCTCTCTATGCGACCCTCGTCCGACTTGATGACGTCGATGGTACGGCACAACTTCGAGAATACCATGTTCTTCTGACGTGTCGAGCCGTTGTGGTCGTAGTATATCTCGCACAACTCGTTAAGCTCGCTGAAGCGGTCGCGGTAGAGTGCGGCGATAGAGTCGTTCATGGCCTTGGGCAGCTCGCTGTTGACGCGACGCAGCTCACCGATAGTCTCGACATATTGTGCGATATCCTCATTCTTGCGACGCATGCGATACCAATATATAAATATGGCGGCTATGGCCAGCAGCGTGAGGCCTATCCAGATGATGGTGTTGCGCTGCGTGATAAGCTCTCTTTCGCGCTTCTCCGAGTCGAGCGTCTGCCTCAACAGGCTGACCTGCATGTTGAGTACGGGCTGCTCCAAAACCTCCAGCAGCATATCGTCCTGCTTATGCTTGTTTATCTCGTGCCAGAGCAGCGCACCATCCACGTTGTTCAGCGTGCGGTCTACAACATAGCGGGCGTAGGTGATGTAGTCATCATCGCGCTTCTCCACCTCGTAGGCCGAGGCAAGGGCCTCGTAGGCCGCAGTGCCGTTGCCGCGATTGGCCTCGCACATAGCCTTATAACATAGGTAGTTAGCCTCGCCGTAGTGCAGGCACTCATGCTCGTCGAAGAGCTGCATGCAGCTCTCGCACTGCGCGAAGTTGTCGCTGTCGATATATAGCTCTGCGAGCTTGTGAAGCACGTCACACAGCAGGTTGCTGTTTTGCTCATTGATGGCGTAGTCGCGTGCCGAGAGCAGCACCTCCTCGGCCTGGTCGTAGTCGCGCATGGCAATGAGCATGCAGCCCATGTCGTACTCGGCAAAGGCGCAGTGCTCGACTAACGATGCACGCTCGAAGCAGTCGTGGCTGTGCAGGTAGGCCTGATATGCATTGTTGAAGAGGCAGTCATCACCATATATATCACCCATGGTGCGGTGTACAAGACCCTCGAGGCGGGGGTTATCTATGAGGGCGCACGCCTCCTCGGCCATCATCAGCGAGTACATGGCCTCGGCCCTCTCTCCACTGCGGCTCACCACCAACGCATGTTGGTATAGGGCTCGCGCGCGCTGCTCGTCACTGCCATTGTTGTTGTAGTACTCCACCATGCTGCGGGTGAGGCTGTCGCAATCGGTCGCTATGCGGTTGTAGTACATCGCCTCGCTCATCACCAGTGCGTAGCGTGCTCGATCTCCGTTGCCGCGCAGCTGTGCAGGGTCAACACCCTGCATTATGGCGAGTGCCTCGGCAGGTTGCTCCGCAAGGCAGGCTTCGGCCGTGGCGATGCGCTCGATGGTGGCTCTGTCCGAGGAGCAGCCAACGAGTAGCAGGGTAGCTATCAGTGTGAAGAGTCTCATAATCTATGATTAAACGCTCAAAGATAAGAAAAATTATTGATATTTACGGGCCGCCACCTCTAAAAATTGGCATCGGATAAAAAAGAGGACTACCCGACAATTGTCGGATAGCCCTCCATGGACTGTGCGATACGAGAGAGAGATTACTTAATCTCCCAAGTCTGACCCGAACGCAAGAGGTCGTCAACGCACTTGATCTTGGCATTGGCCTTAACCTCCTCAACCTGCTGCTCAACGCGCTGATCGTAGACGTTCTCATCGTCAACATCGCGGATAACACCTACTGCTACGGGGTACTCGGGGTACTTCATAGCGGCCAGCATCGAGTGCAGGGTGGTGTCGGCAGTCTTGGCATCGTGGGTCAACACGTCGTCGAGCGTGTAACCATCCTCACCGACGGTGACAACCTTAAGACGCATATTCTCGAATACCAGACCCTTCTGCTTCTCCTTGCCGAAGAGCATCTTCTGGCCATGTACCAAGTGTATGGTGTTCTCTTCGCGAGTAGCCTTGTCACCTGCAAACAGTGCGTGGGTCTTATCGTTGAAGATCATACAGTTAACCAGAGCCTCGGTAACAGCCATACCCTTATGCTTGGCTGCTGCGAGCAGACACTCCTTGGTGAGCATCACCTCCTGGTCGATGGTGCGGGCAAAGAAGGTACCCTTGGCACCGATAACCAACTCACCGGGTGTGAAGGGCTTCTCCACAGTACCGAAGGGTGAGGTCTTGGTGATCTTACCCAGCTTGGTGGTGGGAGAGTACTGGCCCTTGGTAAGACCGTAGATCTCGTTGTTGAACAGGATCACGTTGAGGTCGATGTTACGACGGATGGCGTGGATGAAGTGGTTACCACCGATAGCCAACGAGTCACCGTCACCGGTGCATACCCAAACCGAGAGCTCGGGGTTGGCGGTCTTGATACCGGTAGCAATGGCGTTGGCACGACCATGGATGGTGTGGAAGCCAAAGGTCTTCATGTAGTAGATGAAGCGCGACGAGCAACCGATACCCGACACGAAGGTAAACATGTTGTGGGGCTTGCCCAGTGCATCTGCCACCTCGGGCATGGTGCGCTGTACAGCGTTAAGAAT
This sequence comes from uncultured Alistipes sp., assembly GCA_937880705.1. The sequence continues at coordinate 3,036 of CALGRZ010000071.1, read as the reverse complement.
GGCGTGGTCACCGCAACCCGGACACCACTTAACCTGTTGATCGCTCTTGAAATCAGCGGCTGTATATTTGAAATCTGCCATAGTTCTAATCTAAAGTGTTAAACAGTTTCTAACTTATGGTGTCTAAATCTTAAAGCATTGACTCGATATGCTCCCTGAGCTCGACAACGGTGAAGGGCTGACCCTCGGTCTTGCCGAATGACTCGATGGTAACGTGCTGGAACTGCTGACGGAGGTAGTTGGCAAACTGACCCTCGTTGAGCTCACATACTACGATACGCTTGTAACGCTTGAGGATATCGCCTACACCCTTCTGCATGGGATAGATGTAGTTGAAGTGGAGGTGTGCCACCGACTTGCCCTCATCCTGCAGCTGCTTAACTGCGCTGTGGAGGTGACCACGGGTACCGCCCCAGCCGACAACAAGTACATCGGCCTCCTCGGCACCAAATACCTTCAACTCGGGAAGCTCCTCGGCAACAAGCTCAACCTTGCGCTTACGAGTGTGAACCATCTCCTGGTGGTTCTTCGGGTCGTGCGAGATGCTACCCTTGAGCTTATCCTTCTCCAGACCACCGATACGGTGCTCCAAGCCCTCCTTGCCGGGGAATGCCCAGCCACGAGCGAGCTTCTCGTTACGAGCGTAAGGCATGAACTCCTCACCCTGACGAGGATCTACGATGGGAGGTACGATAGCGGGGTACTCCGACATCGAGGGGATCTTCCAAGGCTCCGAGCCGTTGGCGATAAAGCCGTCAGAGAGCAGCATAACGGGTGTCATATGCTCCATGGCGATCTTACCTGCCATAAATGCGTAGTGGAAGCAGTCGCTGGGCGACGATGCTGCGATAACAACCATGGGGCACTCACCGTTACGGCCATAGAGAGCCTGGTTCAGGTCGCTCTGCTCGGTCTTTGTGGGAAGACCTGTCGAGGGGCCACCACGCTGTACGTCAACAACAACCAGAGGCAGCTCGGCCATCACCGCAAGACCCATAGCCTCGCTCTTGAGCGAGATACCGGGGCCCGAAGTGGTAGTCACGGCGAAGTTACCTGCATAGGCAGCACCAATGGCGGTGCAGATACCTGCGATCTCATCCTCGGCCTGTACGGTCTTAACACCTAGATCCTTGCGCTTGGCAAGCTCCTCGAGAATTACCGTTGCGGGAGTGATGGGGTATGAACCGCAGAAGAGGGGACGACCCGACTTCTCCGATGCGGCGCAGAAGCCCCATGCGGTAGCGGTGTTACCGTTGATTGAGCGGTAGACACCCTTCTCCAGCTCGGCGGGAGCGATGGTATAGTTGTTGGCAAACTGGTGGGTGTTGGCTGCATAGTTGTAGCCGGCCTCGATAACGAGCTTGTTGGCCTCGGCAACGATGGGGTTCTTCTTGGCGAACTTCGAGTCGAGGAAGTTGCGAGCATAGTCATCGGGACGGTTGTACATCCAGAAGCAGATACCCAGTGCAAACATATTCTTGCACTTTACCATAGCCTTGTTGTCCATGCCCAGATCCTTCAGAGCCTCCTTGGTCATGGTGGTGATGTCGGGGATAACCACGTTGTAGCCCTCCAAGCCGAGCTCCTTGATAGGATCCATGGTCTTGAAGCCAGCCTTCTGGATGTTATCCTCGGTCATGGTGTCACCATCGATGATTACCGTAGCCGAAGGCTTGAGCCACTTACGGTTTGCGATAAGGGCTGCGGGGTTCATGGCTACCAGCACGTCGCAGTAGTCGCCGGGGTTGTCCACGCGCGATGCACCGATGTGTACCTGGAAGCCCGACACACCTGCAACAGTACCCTGCGGTGCGCGAATCTCGGCGGGGTAGTCGGGGAAGGTCGAGATGCCGTTACCCAACAGTGCCGAAGTGTCCGAAAAGAGTGTACCGGTAAGCTGCATACCGTCACCAGAGTCACCCGAGAAACGGATTACAACATCTTGCAGCTCATGTACATTAACTTTGTCCATTGTAGTGAAGTTTGTAGATTTATGTTAATAGTTATTTTGATATATTCATAGTCACACAGGCGTGCCTGAATACGGCACCCCATAATTTTACACAAATATACGAAAAAAAGTTATTGGGTGTACCAAAAAACTCGAATTATTTTTCGTATTTACCGTTTTTATTTGGTGTCACCATAAAAAACGAGGGCTTTGACCTCGTATGCTCGGTAAAAACCGACGGTCAAAGCCCCTATGTTGTGTGGCTGTGTGAGCAGCTATGCGCGTACATGCGCGATTAGTTTAGTTGTGCTCCATGCCTAAAGGTTATCTCCTATGCTATCGTGAGGCCCACGCCTAAAAGTTATAGCCCATGCCCACCTGTATGATTACCGGGCTCTTGTTGTTCTTGGCCGTCTGACCCATCCACTTGACCTGTCCGGTGACATTCCAGCGCATGCTGAAATCGTAGCTGCATCCCATGCCGAGGTTGACACCAAACGACCATGAATCGGCGTGTGCACTGCGCGAGGCGATGTCGTTGACGCTGATACCCACAATCGGAAAGATGTGCCAGTAGAGTGCTACCTCCAGGGGTACCTGAAAGTCGCAGTATACATCTACCGAGCTGTCATGCTTGCAGATAACATTTACGCCCGGCTCAATGTTGAGCCAGTCGGTGATGCCGTAGTTACCATAAAGACCTACACCCATGGCCTTGGCTCGAGTGTAGTATCCTGCACGAAGACCCAGACGAAACTCTCCCGCCTCCTGTGCTGAAGCCTCCGCGGTGGGTAGCATAATGCCGCAGAGTAGTGCCAGACAAATCAATAATCTCTTCATATCGTTAGGTTTATAGTGTTGAACAGTTGTAGTGCCCAGTGAATCTCGGTAGGGCATTGCGCGTGTTGTGCGAATACAAATATAGCAAAAATTTTCCGAATGGCCAAATATTGCTCTGCGAGGTGGTGTGAAAAAAGAGTGGGGCTGTCCCCAAAGGACAACCCCACCGCTATCGGAAGTGTCGTATATTACTTCTGGCTGAGAGCTGCGTGAGCCGCTGCAAGGCGTGCGATAGGCACACGGAA
>CALGRZ010000070.1 GCA_937880705.1 uncultured Alistipes sp. | reverse complement strand
AAAGGCAGAAATAAGAGTAAAAATAATAGTGTATTTTTCATAATTAATTTATTTAATTTCTAAACAAAAGGTGAAGATGTCTTGTGGTGACACTCCTACATTTGGTTACAAAAATAATCATTTTTCATCAATAAAATCTTCATTTATTATTTATTAGGTAATTTTGTTTGAGATTAAGAATTTTAATTATTTTTGTAGGATAATTTAAATATATGCTATTATGAAGAAATTTCTTTTATTCTTGGCTTTCATTTTGCCTTTTATCACTTTTTCTCAGGTTGAAGGAGATATAGACGATGATTTTAACAATATGTTCCAAGTGCTTGAAGATGAGATGGAAATCATGGACAATGAAGAGTTTACTCTACGTTTTGCTGATGCTGAGAGCGATCAACCTGTGAATAACGCTACCATTACTATAGATAATATTGGAACCTTTACGACAAACGTCGAAGGTCTGGTAAGATTTCCTATGCAACAAGATGGAAAATATCATTTTTCATTCAGTAAAGCTGGTTATATCACAGCCGACTTCACTTTTGAAGTAGTTGCAGGGATGATTTATTTCAATCGTTTCTCTGTCTCTCAGATTATGGATTTAGGTCAGATCCGTATTGTCTTAGACTGGGACAACACACCTAAAGACCTCGACCTCCATCTTGAGAAAGTTGGTGATTATCACATATCATATCATCACAAGAGAGTTGCTGACGACCGTTCCGCAAAATTAGACAGAGACGATACCAATGGCAAAGGTCCAGAAACTATTACTATCACAGATGTTGACGACAATGCCACATATAATTGCTATATCCACGATTATTCAAATCGTAATAACCCTGATTCAAAGAGACTTTCCAAGTCAAAAGCAAGAATTACCGTTTATCACAACAATCAACTAGAATTCGTCCTCGACATTCCGACAAATAAAGAAGAAGGAACACGTTGGGATGCATTCCAATTGAAGAAAAGCGTTTTCAATAAATTAAACAGAATAGCTAATTAACGTAGAGACGCATCAATCATCAAAGAAATAACAATATGTGATTGATACGTCTTAATAACAAGAATAATCAATAATTTTTAACATAAAAGATATGAGTAATAACAAAAAACTTTTTGAGGAATTTCCAGCGGTGACAACAGAACAATGGGAAGCCGTCATTCAAAAAGACCTCAAAGGAGCTGACTACAACAAGAAACTTGTTTGGAAGACAGCAGAAGGTTTCTCGGTAAGACCTTATTACCGTGCTGAAGACCTCAATTCAATTGCATGGAACAATGTGGAACCCAACCAGTTCCCATTCGTCCGCGGCAACAAGACTAAAGGCAACGAATGGCTCATCTGCCAAGACATCAATGTCAAAGATTGCAAAGCCGCTAACGAGAAAGCTTTGGATGCCATCTCAAGAGGCGCCAACGCTATCACTTTCCGTTTAGAATATGACCATCTCTACACCGACTTAGAACTCTCAGCATTGCTCAACGGCATCAACGCTAAAGAAGTCGAGTTGAGTTTCTACAATAACAAATATCACTTGCCACTTTTAGAGCAACTCTCAAGAATCCCTGAATTACGCGGTTCTTTGAACTACGACCCATTGACACGCTACATCCGTCGCGGCACATGGTTCATCTCCGAAACAACAGATATGGAACTCGCTTACATCTTGACAAAAGCCGAGATGCCAGGATTCCAGACCATCGGTATCAACAGCCACGTCTTCACTAACGCCGGCGCTACCATCGTTCAAGAGATGGCTTTCGCTTTGTCAATCGGAGCAGAATATTTGGATAAACTCACAGATACAGATTTAACTATCGACGAGATTCTTCCTAAGATGCGTTTCAACGTGGCAGTAGGTCAGAACTACTTCATGGAGATGGCTAAGATGCGTGCTTACAGAGTTTTATGGGCAAACATCGCTAAGGCTTATGGCGCAAAAGAAGAAAACGCCAAGATGCTCATCCATGCTTTCAACGCACAAATCAACATGAGTTTATACGACTCATACGTCAATATGTTACGTACCACAACAGGAACAATGTCGGCAGTTCTCGGCGGCGTTCACTCATTCAGCGTAACACCATTCGACATGGTTTATGAACCAACAACAGAATTTGCAGAACGTATCGCTCGTAACCAACAGCTCATCTTGAAAGAAGAATCACACTTCGACAAAGTGGCTGACCCTGCAGCAGGTTCATATTATATCGAAAACCTCACCGACTCATTGGTGAAAGCAGCTTGGGATTTGTTCTTACAAATTCAAGAAGAAGGCGGTTACTTAGCAGCATTGCGTAAGGGAACTATCCAAAAGATGGTTAAAGAAAACGCAGCTAAACGTCTCAACAACGTAGCAACACGCCGCGAGATAATCCTCGGTACAAACCAATTCCCTAACTTCACAGAGACAATGAAGTCGAATCCAGAAGCTTGGGTATTTGAAGCTAACAGCCGTCGCGACGAAAACGCAGAAATCGACACAATAGTTACTTACCGCGTCGCTCAACAATTCGAACAATTACGTTATGCAACCGACGTTTACAGTCAAAGCAACAAACGCCCTGTAGCATGGATGTTGACTTACGGTAACTTGGCAATGTTGAAAGCCCGCGCCAACTTCGCATCTAACTTCTTCGCATGCGCCGGTTTTGAAGTCGTTGACAACGCTGGCTTCAAGACTGTTGAAGACGGTATCGCTGCCGCTAAAGAAGTGAAACCTGAGATAGTAGTCATCTGCTCATCAGATGAAGAATATGGTGAAGGCAACGCTCTCAAGATTTACGAAGCTCTTAAAGATCAGGCTATCGTCGTCTTGGCAGGTAATCCTGAAGGCACAGCCGACGTTCTCAAAGCAGCAGGCATGGAATATTTCATCCACGTGAAGAGCAACGTCTTGGAGACATTACAAGATTTTCAAAAGAAATTAGGTATAACAAAATAAAGAAAGGAATTATCATGAAGCCAAATTTTAAAGATATAAACATCAACGTTATACCTCAGACAGAAGACCCAAAAGAATGGGAAAACAAGAACGGTATAAAACCAGAATGGGAAACCGTTGAACATATCAACGTCCGTCCAGCTTACACCTCAGCACAACTTGAAGGCATGGAGCATCTCAACTACGCAGCTGGTATCGCTCCTTATCTCCGCGGACCTTATTCAACAATGTATGTGATGCGTCCTTGGACAATCCGTCAATATGCAGGTTTCTCAACAGCTGAAGAATCAAATGCTTTCTATCGTCGTAACATCGCTGCCGGACAGAAAGGTCTGTCAGTAGCTTTCGACCTCGCTACACACCGTGGCTATGATGCCGACCACGAACGCGTCATGGGCGACGTAGGTAAAGCCGGCGTCAGCATCTGCTCTGTAGAAGACATGAAAGTCTTATTCGACCAGATTCCTTTAAATAAGATGTCAGTATCTATGACAATGAACGGCGCTGTTTTGCCAGTCTTGGCATTCTACATCGTCGCTGCTTTGGAACAAGGCGCTACCTACGAAGAACTTCAAGGTACAATCCAAAACGACATCTTGAAAGAATTCATGGTTCGTAACACATATATCTATCCACCTGAGTTCTCAATGCGTATCATCGCCGACATCTTCGAATTCACTTCTAAGAAGATGCCTAAGTTCAACTCAATATCTATCTCCGGTTATCACATGCAAGAAGCTGGTGCTACCTGCGACATCGAGTTGGCTTACACTCTCGCCGACGGTTGGGATTATCTCCGCACAGGTGTCAAGTCAGGCTTAGACATCGACGCTTTCGCACCACGTCTTTCATTCTTCTGGTGCTCTGGCATGAACCACTTCATGGAAATAGCTAAGATGAGAGCAGCTCGTATGTTATGGGCTAAGATCGTCAAGACTTTCAATCCTAAGAGCGAGAAGTCATTGGCATTACGTACACACACACAGACATCAGGTTGGTCATTGACAGAACAAGACCCATTCAACAACGTAGCACGTACATGTATCGAAGCTATGGGCGCAGCACTCGGTCACACACAATCATTGCACACCAATGCTTTGGACGAAGCCATCGCTCTTCCTACAGACTTCTCAGCACGTATCGCACGTAACACACAGATCTACATCCAAGAAGAGACAAACGTATGTAAAGTCGTTGACCCATGGGCAGGTTCATATTACATTGAGTCATTGACAAAAGAAATCGCCGACAGAGCTTGGGAACACATCATGGAAATCGAGGCTATGGGCGGTATGGCAAAAGCTATCGAGACAGGTCTTCCAAAGATGCGTATCGAAGAAGCTGCAGCACGCAAGCAAGCACGTATCGATGCCGGCAGAGAAATCATTGTCGGTATCAACAAGTTCCGTCTCGAACATGAAGACGCTATCGAGACTCTCGAAGTCGACAACACAGCAGTTCGCGAATCACAAATCAAACGTCTCAACGACTTACGCGCCAAACGTAACCAAGCTGACGTTGACCGTTGTTTAGCAGCTATCACAAAGGCAGCAGAGACAGGCGAAGGCAACTTGTTAGAGTTGGCAGTAGAAGCAGCAAAATGCCGCGCTACATTAGGCGAAATCTCTATGGCATGTGAAAAGGTAGCAGGTCGTTATAAAGCAGTTATTCGTACAATCTCAGGAGTTTATTCTATGGAAACAAAAGGTGATGCTAAGTTTGCAGAAGCCGTCGCTAAGGCTGACGAATTTGCAAAAGTCGAAGGACGTCGTCCTCGTATCATGATTGCCAAGATGGGACAAGACGGTCACGACCGTGGCGCTAAAGTTGTTGCTACAGGTTATGCCGACATAGGTTTCGATGTTGACATGGGACCATTGTTCCAGACACCGGCAGAGGCAGCACGTCAAGCAGTAGAAAACGACGTTCACATCCTCGGCGTTTCAAGTTTGGCAGCAGGTCACAAGACACTCGTTCCACAGGTTATTGAAGAACTTGAGAAGTTAGGTCGTCCTGACATCATGGTCGTTGTTGGTGGTGTTATCCCTCCGCAAGACTATCAATTCTTGTACGATGCCGGTGCAGCAGCCATCTTCGGACCAGGTTCAGTCATCAGCGACTCAGCTATCAAGATGTTAGATTTGCTTTTGGCAAGTAGAGGATAATAGCTATCAGCTTTTAGCAGTCAGCTATCAGCATATAAGAGATGTCATTTTAAAGATGGCATCTCTTTTTTCTCTTCAGGATTATAATTCACCTGATGAAGATTATTGATTGATATATGTTAGTTACTTACTTATATCGAAATTACGTTATTTAGTAAAAATCCTAATATTCATCTGCTGAAATTCTTCACAGTTTGCTTGCGTATATCCATTAACTGTCAGATTATCAACAATAAAGGAAATATCATACCAATTCTCATGTACCACAAGAATGTTGGAATATTCCTGATAATCTTCATATTGATAATTGCACTCGTAATAATAAGCTTGTGACCTGAGATAATCAGAGAAAACAGGCTCTGTCAATTTTCCTTCATTAGCAAAAATTACATGTTCTTCATCAAAATAATAAACCAACTGTTTATCAATCCAGTTAGGCGATATTATCACACACGCATCTTTCTCTTGTTTAAGTTCCATAAGACGATGAGCAACATTGCTGACATCACCTTTCCAACCTCCATAACGCATTGCTCCACTATCCATTTTAAAAGAAAAGAGCATTGAAAAGAAAAGTATGCATTCTATTATAACTCTATATATCTTCTTCTCAGGAAATAAATAATTGATGCATAATACTATCGTCAACAGATAAAATGGCATCAGAAAATAGAAGTATCTGTTTAGGAAGAAACCTACAATGAAAGACAATACAAACGATAGTATTAATGGTATTATCCAAAAAATAACGATTAATAATGAAGGTGATAATTTCAACTTATTCGTTTTCAGTGATGTTACCATTTTTACTAATGAAGATAACATAATCATTATTGCAAAAACCGTTGGTACAGGAGCATTTGTAAACGTACAAATCATACTATACAAATCACTAATTCCCTTGCATTTTTCCACCCATGTGCCATGCATCCCTGAATCCATAAATCTTTCAATAACAACAGGAATAAGAGGGAAACAGAATGTCAATAATCCTATAATGAGGAATATCAATCCTTTCCATAATGACTTCCTCAAATCCTTGAATAAGATAATAACAGAGAACTCCATTGCTAAAATCCAGAATGCCGCCATATAGTGAGAATAAACAAGAAGAACATTCGAAAGTAAAAGTAGCAACCATCGTGACTTATTAGGATTTTCACATTGTTTCATAAACAAATATACGGAACACACTGCCAAGAAGCCTACAAGACTATAAACTCGTCCTTCGTGTGAAAGGAAGAGCGAAAAAGAAGAAAATATGTAAAGCAATGATGTGCCAACGGCAATTCTTCTCGAGAAAAAGTTATTTGCTAATTGATAAAGTGGAATGATTGTCAAAACATTAAATAACAATGATAATGATCTGAGCGACAACAGACCTATTCCAAATATTTTTATCCATACACTTAAAATCAATTCCCATAATGGAGGATTGTCGGCAGCAAAACCATCTCCCGTAACCAACGATTTAAATATTTCCAATGTCGAGAACTGAGAGTAATAAAGTGAGAAGCATTCGTCATTGCCAATATCAGTTTTGCCAACATAAATGAACCTTACAATGAAAGCAGTCAGCATCAATACAAAAGTTAACAGAACATTAATCAATCTATTTTTATTGGAAATATTAATCTTTAACTCTGACATATTAGATTTATAAATTAATAATAATTAAGGATAATGCGCAAAGATAATAAAATCTACCAACACATAAAACCTCCGCAAATAAAGATTCTTCTCATGCGGAGGTTTTGTGATCAGATATTATCTAAAACAACTTACTTATATCCATTGTAAAAAAGTCCTCGACTTTGATGCCGCCGTCTCCAACTATGAACGAAGTATCAGGTTTGAAAAGTTGTCGGAATTTATCCAATCTGCTGTCCTTTCAGTACTTCAATCTAAATTCACACTGATTTTATCAAAAAGAATCTGAAAGTCTTCGAGACGGTCGGCACCTAAGAAAACGGCAATCATATTTTTTTCTGGATTTATATATAAGACCTGACCATAAAGTCCGAATCCCCAATAGCCGCCGTTGTGTATCACTACATAATAACCATTATCATTTTTCCATACATCAAGTTCACCTTTAACAGGATTTAAACGATAGTAATCAACAAGACTATCTTTGCTTTCAAAATATTTTTGACCGTTATTATATTCATCATCCGTAAATCCCCAATACCAGGAATATGAATAACGACCTTTGCTCTTGATTCCAGCATTATTTGTACTCAAACAACGTTGAACGAATGAAGAGTCAACAATTTGAGTTCCGTTATAACTGCCATTATCCAAAAACAGTTTACCTATCTTTGCCAAATCTCTTACATTTGTCGTGAGACCTCCATAACTTTTGGCAACATGATGTTTGTCGCTATCGAGTCCTATTAATGCAGATTTCTCCATTCCGAGTGGTTGCCAGACTTTCTCTGACAGATATCGGGCGTATGATTTTCCGGTTGCTCTTTCTATGACCATTCCAAGTATGGCAGTTGTTGCAGACTTATAGGAATAAATCTCGCCAGGTTTATTAGAGAACTTTAAATTTTTAATGACCTTATACGAATTATTTCCGAGATATAGTCGTGCCATCTTTGAAAAAGGATTAGAGCTATAGTTCTCTTTAAATTTAATTCCTGCTGTCATATCCAGCAGATGTTCAATTTGAAGTTGAGAGAACATCGGGTCGGCGTCTTTTAATTCAGGCAAGTATTCTGTCACGGGATCATTTAAGCTTTTTATATATCCTTCTTGCAGAGCGATACCACAGAGAAGACTTGTGATTGTCTTTGTTACTGAGAATATACATGACTGAGAATCTTCATTCCAACCACCACTATAATGTTCGAAAAGTACGGTATCATTCTGTATAACAATGGCAGCAGCCGGCACATCCATATAATCCATAGTCTCACGAAGAGTAAGATTAAGAAGTGTATCTGATTTTGACAAGTAAATATCGAATTTAAGAGTATCTATGAGATGTTCATTTTCCAGATTTCTTGCGAAATGAAAAGTCTGCAAACCATTATGAACTGTATCTTGTCTAAATAAGCTATGATCATCTACTGATGCGTTAACGTATTTAATACCTTTTGTTATCACACACGACTGAAGGCATAATATCAATATGAAGATAATATAGATAGAATTTTTCTTGTTCATTGTTATAATTGTATGATATTCACTTCTTTTATACATAATATTACATTTTACTCAGTGAATTGAGTATTTTTACTCAGTCCAAAGATAATAAAAATCTTAAACAGAATGTTTTGTATTTAACAATATCCACGCTTATTTTATCAAAAAGAATCTGAAAGTATAAAAATAAAAATATTATCCTTACGAAAAATATCGGAATATGAAAAATCATTTTTTTAGCACTACACTATAAGCAATTTTTCTGCGTTATTTGTTATATGCTAATTAAAAAACACAACAAAATGAAAAAAACACTATTGATTTTAGGATTATTTATCCTTGCGCTAACAACAACTATGACAAGCTGCAATAAGTCTGAACCTGAGTCAGGACAAGGTGTCAACAATGGAGGTGGAGAAACTATTACAAATTCAACTTCTATCGGCGACAATGTTTATGAGATCAATTCTGCTATCTTCGTTGTAGATAACAATGAGAATGATGTAGAGCTTAAATTTAATTGTAACGATCTGGAGATAAATATTGAACTTGATGGTTTTGATAAGATTCCTACGGGAACCTTCGAGCTTACTCGTGAAGGAAAATATACTGCGGAAGCAGATATGTTGTTCCAAGATTACGACTATGAGATTACAGGCGCTTTGACAATAAGCGAGTCATCTGATGTCATTACTGTAACAGTATCTGGTGATGCATATAAAGATCGTGGTCCAGAAAAATTCTCATTAACATTCCAAGGCGAGTTCGAAAACGGCGGCGGAAATGGCGGCAGCGGTGAAGTACCTACCGATAATTCTATATTGATTGACGAGACATCATATCCTATAAAAACAGCATTATATTATGTTGAGACAGAAGGATTTGAGTCGGAGGTGACAATAACTTTCATCGGAGAGACAAACCCTAGTACTATCGTTGAAATATCCTTAGAAGGCTTAAACAATTTAGTTCCTGGCACTTACAACCTCACCTCAGAAGGTTTGTATCAGGCAGAAATAGAAACCATTATGAACGATTTTGATATTATAGGAGAACTGCAGGTAATTAATAATAATAATATTTATGTTGTAACTATCGTTGGCAATGCCGTCGATGATGGCATTATGCTACCTTTCGCATTGAATTATGAAGGTGAATTATCAACGCCAATGAGTACTTACTAAGGAAGTTTATTTGAGATGAAATAAGACTCAGACTCCTACTTTAAATAAAAATGAGATGCCATTAAATCTATGACATCTCATTTTTTTGTTTAGGATCTGTGCATCATTCCACTATAAGTTTCTCAACTTTTCCATTCACATTGATAAGATATACACCTTTATTAATATCTCTTAAATCCAATGTCGCGTTATTATCAGAAATAATGACATTCTTAACACAACGTCCCATCATATCGAATATTCTAACTTCCATATCGGAATTAATGTCTGAACTGATAGTGATATATGTTGATGCTGGATTTGGATATAAATCATATTCAAATGATACTAGTTCTATACATCCGTCAGGATCTGTTCTGAATGACACTATCGTTGTCTCTCCCCATTCGCCATTTGCATTTTGACCTGAAGCGATAGCATAGAAATCAGTATATGGTGTAAGTGGGCTCCATGTCCATTCATCAACATCGTAGAATGTATATGGATCTTCGCGGATAATTTGTACTGCAGCATCTTCTCCGATAGAATCGAATAACGCCTTTTCCATCAAACCATAATGGTATAACATTGTTTCAACATTAGGTGTTGCTATAGTATTTACTGTAGAATCATTCACTACGAAAACTTCTAAATCAATAACTGATACGCCAGTACCGCCACCTGCCTCTGTTGTTGCTATGACAGTGTTAAGTTCATACATATTACCATCAGCATCCAAAGGAAGCGCATAAATTGTATATTCTGTATTAGGTACCATATCTTCCCATACATAAGTATTTTCTGTCGTCATTTCTATACCCCATTGTTTTACCAAATCTTCTAATGATACACCCATCATATTAACCCATTGTTCCATCTCTGCAGCTGTACTCATCAAGATATAATATGAAGCACAGTCTTCGTTTGGTGTAAATGTAGCTTCTACAGATGTATTTGTAACCTCACCAACTGTTATCTCAACCTGTGGGTCGAGAGCAACACCACATTCATGTTCTTCGATACCGAATGGTGCAAGTGTTGAAATAACGTCTTGTGGAGTACTGATTGGCCAAATATCTTGAACTACTATCTGGCGATCCGGAGCAATAAGAATAACTGTAGGATATAATCCTATCTGATAGTTGTTGCATATTGCTTCTCCTCCACCTGGTGTACCAATAGTTGGATACTCAACACCAAAACGATCGCACCATGCCTGACATTGTGAATCGTTATCGGAAGGTGAGATCTCCATAAAGAACACCTCATAGTCGTTACATCCCAATGCGTGATATGCTTCAACAACACTTGGTGTGGCTGACTGACAAGGTCCGCAAGTAGTGAAGAAAAAGTCGATCAACACATATTGTCCACCGTCAAGAATATCAAAAAGATGAATCTCCTGTCCATGACAATCTGTAGCCGTAAAATCAATGGCTTCTGTTATAGGACATTGTGCCTTAACTGTAATGCTCATTATAAGAGCAGCTAATAATGTAAAAATTCTTTTCATTTTTCTATTTTTTTGTTAACAATAATTTGTTTAATGAGAATACAAATATAATATATTTTTTATTCATAACCTTACCGAATAAAAAAAAACCGCGTTATCACAACGCGGTTATAAAAACTATAATGTTAAACCCTACTTGGGTTTAAATATTGCATTCTATGAGATTAGTTTTCATTTCTCTTTCTTACTGCATATGCAATTCCCATGCCTGCGAGCAACAATATTCCTGAACCTACAGGAACTGCATATTGGTCATCAAACAATCCCATGCCAGGTAATTCCGGAAATATAGAACCCTCACCAGCTGTACCATCACGGAAATTGCCACTAGGTGTTGCAGTTGAGAAGAAACCATCAGTATTTTGAGTGTTGTTATTGTATTCTATTTGTGCATTTACGTTAAAACACAATGCTGTTACTAGTGATATTGTTAATAAGAATTTCTTCATTTTGTTTATACCTTTTTTGATTAAACAATTATTCAATTACTACCTTTTGTACCTTAACACCGTTATTGTCTGACATTTGAATCATATATACTCCACTTCCAAATGCAGATGTCGAGATATTTACAGATTCTTTTGCCTTGTATTCAGCTACAGGACGTCCTAAAACATCCAATACTCTGATAACGCCATCTCCTTCAATATTATTGATAATCAAAGTGCCGTTGTTAATATATGCAAAATGATCATTGACTGTTGACTGTTGACCGTTAACTAATCTCAAAACAAAACGGTTAACATTGTCGTTTGATGTCGCAACAAAGGTATAGTCTTCCAACAACATATTTGTCTCTACACCTGTTTGACTATCGACAAGTGTCATACCTGAATATTGGCAACCTTCTGTTTCAACAGCTATTGTATATTCACCCATTGTTGTTGCTACAAATGATACAGGAATCTCTGTAACATCTTGGCTCATCTTTGCAATTGCATAATCCTTACCTTCAACTGAAACATAGACCATAGGAATCTCTGTGTTATGGTGATTTATCTTATTCAAACCATAACCTTCATTAAATGAAACATAAGCTATGTCGCTATAATTTGCATTTGATACATTGATAGCAATATATGATTCCTCTTCAGCTCTTTGACTTCTATTATTTTGATTCTTGAGGATAGTGAGATTGTCTGCCATATCTGTTTTAACAAGAACAGATTGCATTGGAGCTATCTTTGTTCCTGCAGTTTGTGGAACCCAAGCACCTGTATTTGAGATCAAATAGAAACCATCAGCGAGTTCTGCATTTGTTGTAACAAAGTTATCTTGTGTGATGTCGTATGTGAACGGATTACCAACCATATTGAAACCTGCTACGATATTACCTTCTGTATAGCTGAGTGGGAATATTACATCATTAACATTAATTTCGCCGTTTAATGTTAATGTGATGTCTTCTGTGTTAGCATAAAGATAACCACGTCCCAATTCCAATGTAGCATATGGATTTGAGGCGTTGCTTCCTGTATAGTATTCCCATTGTTGTTCTACTTCGTCATAACGATAGAGATCGTGTGTACCTGCTGTAGCCTCAGGGATAACTGCACCTGCTATAGGTGTGCTGATAGTATTCCAGCCTATTTTTGAACCTGTTTCTGCGTCAACGCCAGCAATGGTCTTCTTAACATCGGCATCAACACCTTCCTTATTGGTGTAGAATTGTCCGCCTGTTATCTCTACCTTACCAACTATAGTAACATCATCTCCAAGTGTTACTACAGGAGCAGGATAATCTTGGTATTTGCAAACGTCAAATGCGTATGAGTTGACACCTTCGTTGTTAACAATAATTTTTGTTGTACCAGTAATATTTACTGTACCGCTATTATTTGAGAGTGTATATGAATCCCAGTTGTTTTCAACTGTTGACCATTTATCCAAATTGGTACCGTCTAAAACCATATCCTCTACTGTGAGGTTTGCGTAGTTCTGAACCAAGATATAGAATTTATCTTTAGCTTCTTCAGCTACGTTTAAAGTACCATTCATTAAGGTTACTGTATTATTTTCAAGAATTTGGAAACCATTTGATTGTGTTGTTTCTGATGATCCCACACCTTCGTTGAAAGTATAGGTCTTGCTATCAAAGTTTATTGTAACATTCTTATTAATCACAACACCAGGGCCTTCGCTTGTGTTGGTGAGTGTTACAATACCACCGTCTTGTGCTGCTGCTACTGCAGAAGGAAGACTGCCATATTTAATTCCGTTTGTCTCTGCCACTGAATTATAAGCAACGGGAAATGGGTTTACATTACCTATTATATCATCATCATGAAATTCGACAGTACTATTGGACACTAAATCCAATTCCTGTTGATTATTGTGGTCATAAAGTCTGAAGGTTACATCTTTACCTATATCTTCATTTGCACCATAAACCCTCAAGAATGCTAAATAACTATTATTAGGAGTATTTTTATTCGTGATTCTTGCAGCTCCATGGCATTCATCACCAATAAATGCACCTACTTCAATGTATTCACCTTGAATTTCCCCATCAATTGTAATCTGAGAAGTAATTGTCATATCATTTCCCAGATATGAGTTAAATTGAAAGTATTTCTCTTGGGCAAAACCCAAAAAACAAAGTGTAATAAATAATGTTAAAAATGTTAATCTTCTTTTCATTTGAATTAGTATTAGTATTTGTTAGTTTCTATCATTAGGGTAAGAGTCCTGGAAGACAACGGTCAACGGTCATCTTCCAAAACTCTTAGCTAATTGTTAATTATACATTGTTAATTGTACATTATTTAACAACGAGTCTGCAATGTTTAACATCGCCGTCGTTAGTTACTCTTATCACGTAAATACCTGCTGTTTCAATAGCATCGAGAGTGTCAACATCTTGGTATTCTGCAACCTTTACGCCGAGTGCGTTATAGACCTCTACCTTATCGCATGTAGCTCCGAGGTTGATTTCTCTATCTGTTGTTGTTGGGTTAGGATAGATGTTTATTGTGTTCATTGCGTTTTCGCCTATGCCCATTGTGCCGTAGCAGAGTACGTATGGCTCATTCACTGAACCCAATCTTGCATCGTCTGAATAGTTTATTGTGTTGTTGAGTACATATTCTGTGTCGGTGTTAAAGTCGTAGCATTGGAATGTCACTTCTTCTACGCCTTCGCCGTGGATTGTGAGGAACAACATATAAGCGTCCATTGGTTCTACGTAGATAGGACGTGCGCTGCCGCGTACCTCTCCGTTAACCATTGCTGCAACCTCGTAGTTGTCGTTCATCATCTCACCGTTCATGTTCAATACTGCAACCATTGTCATATTGTTTGCATATGATGTTGAATTTGGTACCCAGAGGTTAGCATCTGCTGTGATGTTAGGTTGTACAGCCTCCTTCGATGATGGTGTTGGATATGTAAAGTTACTTACTGTTTCGTTAGCACCTGCTCTGAAATACATATAACCTACACCTGGTTTCAAAGTCATGAGAGAACCCCACCATTGACCGTTTACATATTCAGCGAATCCTGTACGTGTCTTAACTTCGTCACCATTTTTAACTACACCTGCAAATGCTGTTGCGACAGAAGTCTCTTGTGCTAATGGATAACCGATCCAGTTCCATGCACCATTACCAGTGCCACCGTTATTCAACATGATAGGGCATTCTGATGGATTTACGATATTACCTGTAACGTTGATAACTGCATCAGCATTCACATTGATCTTATATGATTCTGCTGGTGTTGTAGAATCGAGATCTCCGTTCCAATCTCCATTTGAGTATTGTGTAAATTCTGTTCTAGATTTGATCTGTACTCCAACAGTGCCAAGTGAACTTTGTAATTGGTCGAGGACATCACCTTCAACATAATATGAGAACCAGTTCCAGCCGTCTTTAACCACAGCAGTCATAGTTTGTTTTGGTATTACTGTCCATACGTTTGGTGTATTTTCGATAGCGCCATAACCATAAGCGCAGAAGTTGGTGTTAGCGCCCTCAGCTGCGTTTTGATCGGGATCGAAGTTGTGGAAGATACCACCCTTCACCTCGATGACGGCAGAGCCGTCCTTATAATTTGCATCAATGCAATTGAGCAAATATACGGAATTGTAAGCATCATCATCGCCAACGGAGAATTCGCCGCCGTTGATGGTAAGCTTGCCCTTAGTGACGGAGATCACAGAAGTCTCACCAACATAGGTACCGCCGTTGATCACGAGGTTACCTGCGCTGGAGCCATCGGATGCACCGACAACAAAGACGTAATCGTCCGCGTCCTCGGTGACGGCAAATACCGCGTCATACAGTACGGCAAAGAGATTGCATGTGTTGAGAAGATTGAGCATCTTATCAATGTGACATCCTCAACACTCGTTAAAACCCAGATCAATGCTGTACGCCATGCTGCAAATATGGATCAGTATGAGTGAGAACGCAGGTCGATTTTGTAAAACTTAATTTTTTATTTTCAATAAGCATAAAAAAATAATGAATTCCAATCCATCATAGATCAGAACCCCTCATAATTTCATCACAAAGGTAGAATGATTTTTTGGATTTATCAAATTTTTCCTCCACAAAGTATGCCGTGAGGTGGCTTTGAGGTCTCTCTTCGAGGCAAATAATAGCTAAAAGAGCTCCAACTGCTCGGGCACGGCATTGAAGGTGAGGCGATGGTAGGGCGAGAGGCCATACTCGCGCACCGCGAGGCGATGCTCGCGTGTGGGATAGCCCTTATTCTTGCGCCAACCATACATCGGGTACTCCTCGTCGAGGCGCAACATATACTCGTCGCGGTGGGTCTTGGCAAGCACCGAGGCGGCGGCAATGTCGGCATACTTGCCGTCACCCTTGACGATGGTGCGCCAAGGTATGGTGAGGTCGGTATGAAACTTATTGCCGTCGATGACAGCAAAGCCCGGCTGCGGCTTAAGGTCACGCAGGGCGAGGTTCATGCCCTCGATCGAGGCGTTGAGGATGTTTATCTTGTCGATACGCTCGGCCGAGACCTCCTGCACCGACCAGGCGATGGCCTCGCGCTCGATAATCTCGCGCAACGCATCGCGACGACGCTCCGTCATCTGCTTCGAGTCGTTGAGCAGCGGGTGGTGAAAGTCGGGAGGCAGTATCACGGCAGCGGCAAAGACCGAGCCGGCAAGACATCCGCGGCCCGCCTCGTCGCACCCCGCCTCGAGCAGGTCATACTGGTAGCAGTTCTCCAACATGGCTATCGTAGCTCGACCTGATGGTTTACATTGTCGGGGGTGATGCCCTCGGTGGCCGTGCGGACATACTCCAGGAGTGCCTCACGCACCGTGACACCCGCCTCGCGGAACTGCTCTCGGACGATAGCCTCGTCGATATACTTCTTTGCTATATAGTCGCAGATGGCCACGCTGTAACTCTGCCCGGGTGTCAACCCTATATTTATATCTGAAGCATCGCCATCCTCGCCCACGACAATCTCATAGGGTATGTTGGCTCGGAAGTAGGGGTAGTGCGACTCCTTATCTGCTCGGCCACCCTCGCCCACGGCGTTGTACTTGTCGAGGATGAAGGTGCGTATCTGCTCGGTGGTCATCTCGCCAAGCAGGATGTACGAGTTAAAGGGGTCGTTGTTGTAGATGTCGCCACGGGTGATCGCACCCTTGAGTATCGACGATAGGCGTATGCCGCCGTAGTGGTAGAAGGCGATGTCGGGCGTAAGACCACCTGCGTAGGGGTACTCCTTGAGTGCCGCCACGGTGAGGTTGGCCACGCCGTCGCGCGTGATATGCTCGTTGGCATAGCCCTCAACGGCATTGAGCTCGGGGTTGCGCGACTTGATCTGGGCAACAAGCTCGGTGAGCTGGCTGTCGGCAATCCACCTGTCGAGGGCAATAGTGTCGTATTCAACATCCACGACCTCGCCATCGCGGTGCGAGATATGGGCGAGCATAACGCTGCCGAGGTTCTTGCCACTCTGCGTGAGCTGTATGCCGTTGATCCTGCGGTTGCGCATCTCGTGGGTATGGCCACCTGCCACCCAGTCGCAGCGGGGGTTGAGCGCGATAAACTGCTCGTCGATGTTGTCGCCCATGTGCGAGAGCACCACAACGAAGTCCACATCGTCCTCGAGCGAGGCACACACATCGTAGGCCGACTCGACGTCGTTCGTAAAACGGAACTCCTCGTAGACCTGCTCCTGGCCCAGAGGATGGCCGCCATCGTCGGTGTCGACAACACCCACAAAGGCCACCTTAAGCTCGCCAAACTCGAAGCTCACGACCGACTCGAAGGGCACCTCTTCAGTAAGCGATAAGGCATTGCTACACACGGTCTTAAACTCTGACGTGCGCACCATGTCGCCAAGCACAGCGGGGCCCTTGTCGAACTCATGGTTACCCACCGTGACCACGTCGTAGCCTATGGCGTTCATCAGCTCGATGATGGCCACACCCGGCCTTGCGCCATCATCCACAAAGGCGTTGCCCGAGACCCTGTCGCCCGAGTCCACCACAAGCACATCGCCACGGCTCTCATACTCCTTGACAAGCGTGGCGAGCTGGGGCATGGCGTAGATGTTGGCGTGTATATCGTTGGTTGCCACGATGTAGAGGTGTTCCAAAGGAAGACTCTTCTGCTCCCGACACGATGTTGTGAAGAGCAAAATAAAGAAGGTGGCAATAAAAATTTTCCTCATAGCGTTAATTTATATCGATTTATTTGGCTCAAAGTTACAAAAAATTACTATCTTTACACGTTAATTGACAAAAAAATGAGTAATAAGCTCCATACACATACCGTTATCTGCCTCAACGACAACACCACCATCGAGGCGGAGATGGGCACCACGCTTGGTGAGATACTCTCGGCCACACACTTCGACAGGCCCTACCCCATCCTTGCTGCGAGTGTCAACAACCGCTACAAGGAGCTGGGCTACAAGATTTACAAGCCGGTGACGGTGGAGTTCTTCGACATGCGCACGCTGGAGGGCTACCGCGTCTACCAGCGCACCATATCGTTTGTGTTGCAGGCCGCCTTCACGGAGCTCTACCCCGAGGATAAGCTGCGCATACGCCACACGCTGGGCAACGGCTTCTACTGCGAGGTGGACAACCGCATCGCCCCCGACGAGGCATATCTGGCCAACATCAAGGAGCGCATGCAGCATATCATCCGCGCCGACAGGCCCATCACGCGCTCGAAGTTGCGCCAAGAGGAGGTGATGGCACAGTACGAGAGGTATGGCTACGACGACCGCATGGAGCTGCTCACCACACGTCCTACGCTCTACCGCACGGTAAACCACATCGACGACATACCCGGCTACTTCTACGGTACGCTGGCACCCTCGACGGGCTACGTTGCGCAGTTCGACATCGTGTCGCTCTACAACGGCTTCTATGTCGCCCTGCCCGACAGACATAACCCCGAGGAGATAAAGCCCTCGGTGGCCCTGCACAAGATGTTCGACATCTTCCACGAGTACCAGTCGTGGATAGACATCATGGGTGTGCCGACGGTGGGTGACCTCAACCGCCGTGTGATGGAGGGTGATGCCTCGGAGCTTATAAAGCTCGCCGAGGCCTTCCACGAGCTGAAGATCGCCGACATCGCCCGCCGCATAGCCGAGGCCAACGACTCGCGCGGCGTGCGCATGGCCCTCATCTCGGGCCCCTCGTCAAGTGGCAAGACCACCTTCTCGAAGCGTCTGGGCATACAGCTGCGCGTGCGTGGTCTCGACCCCGTGCTCATAGCCCTCGACGACTACTTCGTGGATCGCGACAAGACCCCCATAGGCGAGAACGGCAAGCCCGACTACGAGGCTCTGGAGGCTATCGACCTGGCCACGCTCAACGACCACCTCGCACGTCTGTCGCGTGGCGAGAGTGTCGAGATTCCGCGCTACGACTTCATCACGGGCAAGCGTCAGTGGCACGATAAGCCGCTGAAGCTCACCGACCGCTCGATACTTATTCTGGAGGGTATCCACGCCCTCAACCCGCGCCTCACGCCGAGCGTTGCCGATGGTCAGAAGTTCAAGATATACATCTCGTGCTTCACGTCGGTGGCCATGGACAACTACTCGCGCATACCCACCACCGACAACCGCATGCTGCGCCGCGCCATACGCGACAACGCCACACGCGGCCATAACGCCCAGCGCACGCTGGAGATGTGGCCCGATGTGCGCCGTGGCGAGGAGCGTCACATATTCCCCTATCAGGAGAATGCCGATGTGATGTTCAACTCGTCGCTCTTCTACGAGATTTCGGTGCTCAAGGCTATTGCCGAGCCAATCTTGCGTGAAGTGCCCGACACAGTGGTGGAGCACGCCGAGGCTAAGCGTCTGCTTAAGTTCCTCGACAACTTCGTGGCAATATCGCCAGAGGAGATACCACCCACCTCGCTGCTGAGAGAGTTTATCGGAGGCAGCTCGTTCAAATACTAAATAAAACAACTTAAAACTATAAAAAACAACTATCAAATGAAAACCTTTGACAGCTTTGTAGACCGCCACACAGGTCTTAACTCACCTGAGGATCTTCGCGAGATGCTCGCAACAATTGGTGTAGGCTCTGTTGAGGAGCTTCTTCAGCAGGTCATTCCCCAGAATATCCGTCTTAAGAAGGATCTCGACTTGCCTGAGGCAATGAGCGAGTATGAGTATGCTCAGCATATCGCCGAGCTTGCCACGAAGAACCGCACCTTCCGCTCGTTTATCGGTATGGGCTACTATCCCAATGCCGTACCTGCAGTGATTACGCGCAATGTGTTCGAGAACCCCGCGTGGTATACCTCGTACACCCCCTATCAGGCCGAGATTTCGCAGGGCCGTTTGGAGGCGTTGCTCAACTACCAGACCGCAATCCTCTCGCTCACAGGCTTGGAGGTTGCCAACTGCTCGTTGCTCGACGAGGCAACAGCTGCTGCCGAGGCTATGCTTATGATGTTCGCTTTGCGCTCACGCGAGGCCGTTAAGCAGGGTCGCAACCAGCTCTTCGTAGATGAGAGCATCTTCCCTCAGACCCTCGATGTGTTGCTCACCCGTTCTGAGCCCTTCGGCATCGAGATTATCCGCGACAACTTCTCGGAGTATGAGTTTACGGGTAAGGAGTTTGGTGCTATGGTGCAGTTCCCCGCAGCTAATGGCGAGGTACGCAACTATGCCGCTTTTGCCGAGAAGGCACACGCCGTAGGTGCTACCGTTACTGCCGTTGCCGATCTTCTCTCGTTGGCACTTTTGAAGTCGCCCGCAGAGTGGGGTGCCGATATTGCCGTAGGCTCTACCCAGCGCCTTGGCTGTCCTATGGGCTTTGGTGGCCCCAGCGCAGGCTATATGGCAACCCGCGATGCCTACAAGCGCCAGATGCCCGGCCGTATCATCGGCGTATCTGTAGACCGCTTGGGTAACAAGGCGTTGCGTATGTCGTTGCAGATGCGTGAGCAGCATATCAAGCGCGAGAAGGCTACCTCGAATATCTGTACCGCAACCGCCCTTATGGCGTCGATGGTAGGTTTCTACTGTATCTACAACGGTAAGGAGGGCTTGCAGCGTGCTGCACTCAACGCTCACACCGCAGCGCTCAGCGTGAAGGCAGCGTTGGAGGCTATGGGCTATGTGGTACGCACCAAGGCCGTGTTCGACACTATCGAGGTTGAGGCCGAGGCATCTGTAATTCAGGATATCGCCCTCGCCCGCGAGATTAACCTCTACTATCCCGCTGACGACTGCGTGCGTATGTCGTTTGACGAGGTTACAACCGATGCGGAGCTTCAGACCATCGTAGATATCTTTGCTGAGGCTCGTGGCAAGAAGGCTAAGACCGTAAAGCGTGTTGAGTGTGCCGCTATCGCCGAGGATGTTAAGCGTGGCACAGAGTTCTTCACCGAGCAGATCTTCAACGCCTACCGCACCGAGACCGAGATGATGCGCTATATCAAGCGTTTGGAGTTGCGCGATATCTCGCTTATGAACTCTATGATTTCGTTGGGCTCTTGCACAATGAAGCTCAACGCTGCACAGCTTATGCAGCCTCTGTCGTTGGCTGGCTTCCAGAATATGCACCCCTTCGCTCCTGCTGACCAGTCGGAGGGCTACCGCGAGCTTATCACCAACCTTGAGAACTACCTCGCTGTTATCACAGGCTTTGCAGGCTGTACTCTCCAGCCCAACTCTGGTGCTGCGGGCGAGTACACAGGTCTTATGATTATTCGCGCCTACCACCAGAGCCGTGGTCAGGGCTACCGTAACATCATCCTTATCCCCTCATCGGCACACGGCACCAACCCTGCATCGGCAGCTATGGCGGGTATGAAGATTGTAACTGTGGCGTGCGATGCCAACGGAAATATCGATGTCGAGGATTTGAAGGCAAAGGCTGAGGAGCATAGCTCGGAGCTGAGCGGCTTGATGGTAACATACCCATCGACCCACGGTGTGTTCGAGAGCCGCATACGCGAGATTGTGGATGCAGTACACGATGCGGGTGGTCAGGTATATATGGACGGTGCGAATATGAACGCACAGGTCGGCCTCACCAACCCAGGATATATTGGTGCCGATGTATGCCACCTCAACCTTCACAAGACCTTCGCAATGCCTCACGGCGGCGGTGGCCCGGGTGTAGGTCCTATCTGCGTGGCAGAGCATTTGAAGCCATTCCTGCCATCGCACCCCGTTGTTGCTACGGGCGGTGAGGATGGTATCACAGCCGTATCGTCAGCACCATGGGGCTCGGCGATGTTGCTCCCGATTACCTATGGTTATATCAAGATGCTCGGCGAGGAGGGCTTGCGTCACTCTACCGAGATGGCTATCGTAAATGCCAACTATATGTCGTCGGCATTGAAGAACGAGTATCGCACCTACTATTCGGGCGAGACAGGCCGCGTGGGCCACGAGATGATTCTCGACCTCACACACTTCAAGCACGACTATGGCATCGACTGCGGCGATATTGCTCACCGCTTGATGGACTACGGCTTCCACGCCCCCACGCTCTCATTCCCCGTACACGAGACCTTGATGGTCGAGCCTACGGAGTCGGAGCCGAAGGAGGAGATGGATCGCTTCATCCAGACCATGATCCGCATCAAGCGCGAGTGCGAGGCAGCTGTGGGTCAGGAGGATAATGTGGTGAAGATGGCACCCCACACGGCCGAGGAGCTGTGCGGCGAGTGGTCGCACCCCTACACGCGCGAGGAGGCCGCCTTCCCGCTCGATTGGGTACGCGAGTCGAAGTTCTTCCCCTACGTATCGAAGATCGACAACGGATTCGGCGACAGAAACCTCTGCTGCGTGAACCAGGAGTAAAAAGATTGCACAAAATTTGGCAACTCGGCGTAAATAGGCTACTTTTGCGCTACAAAACAACGAATA
>CALGRZ010000069.1 GCA_937880705.1 uncultured Alistipes sp. | reverse complement strand
AACTCCGCTTTTTCGGGCTTTGTATGCCTAAAACTACATCTTTTTATTCAACCTCAAGTAAAAATGAAGTGACCCCAAAAGTTTGGACAAAAAACTTTTGGGGTCACTTCAATTGTCGTATATGTTATTCGGGTTTAACCAGCGACAGATACAACTCGTCGAGCTGTGCCTGTGCCACGGGCGAGGGGCCGTCGAGCATCACATCGCGACCCGCATTGTTCTTCGGGAAGGCGATATAGTCGCGGATAGAGTCCGAGCCGCCAAACAGCGAGCAGAGACGGTCGAAGCCGAAGGCCAGACCACCGTGAGGGGGTGCGCCATACTTGAAGGCGTTCATCAGGAAGCCGAACTGCTCCTCGGCAGCCTCGGGCGTGAAGCCCAGGGCGTTAAACACCTTGGCCTGGAGCTCGGCATCGTGGATACGGATTGAGCCACCACCAATCTCCGTGCCGTTACATACGAAGTCGTAGGCGTTGGCACGCATCTTACCCAGCTCGCCGCTATCGAAGTACTTGGCATCCTCGGGCTTGGGCGAGGTGAAGGGGTGGTGCATAGCGTAGAAACGCTGTGTCTCCTCGTCCCACTCGAACATCGGGAAGTCGACAACCCACAGGGGTGCAAACTTCTTCGGGTCGCGCAGACCCAGCCTCTCGGCAACCTCCAGACGCAGCGTGCAGAGCTGTGTGAGGGTCTTGAACTTCTCGCCACAGAGGATGAAGACCATGTCGCCACACTTGGCACCTGTGCGCTCGGCG
Organism: uncultured Alistipes sp.; assembly: GCA_937880705.1. The sequence goes on along the minus strand of CALGRZ010000069.1, from coordinate 14,550 downwards.
ATAGCCTTAACCTCCTCGGGGCTGAAGAACTTGTCGATAGAGGACTTAACGCCACCCTCAGCATCCACACGGATCCATACAAGACCCTTGGCACCCACCTGGGGACGCTTCACAAACTCGGTGAGCTCGTCGATCTGCTTGCGTGTGTATGAGGCGCAGCCCTCGGCAGCGAAGCCGACAACGTAGTCGGCCGAGTCGAAGACAACGAAATTGTGTCCATGAGCCAGGTCGGTGACATCGGCGAAGGTCATGCCGAAGCGCAGGTCGGGCTTATCCGAGCCATACTTCTCCATAGCCTCGATCCAGGGCATACGCTGGAAGGGCTCCGCGAACTCGATATCCATAACCTCCTTGAACATGTAGCGTGCCCAACGCTCGAAGATCTCCAATACGTCCTCCTGCTCAACAAACGACATCTCGCAGTCGATCTGCGTGAACTCGGGCTGGCGGTCGGCGCGCAGGTCCTCATCGCGGAAGCAGCGCACAATCTGGAAGTAGCGGTCGTAGCCCGCAACCATAAGCAACTGCTTGAGTGTCTGGGGCGACTGGGGCAGAGCGTAGAACTGGTTGGGGTTCATGCGCGAGGGCACGATAAAGTCGCGAGCACCCTCGGGCGTAGACTTGATAAGGTAGGGGGTCTCGATCTCGAGGAAGCCCTCCTTGTCGAGGAACTGGCGCACGGCCTGTGCCATGCGGTGGCGCAGGATCATGGCGCGCTGCAGGGGCGGACGACGCAGGTCGAGGTAGCGATACTTCATGCGCAGGTCGTCACCGCCATCCGACTCCTCCTCAATGGTGAAGGGGGGTGTCACGGCGCGGTTCAGGATCTTGAGCTCGGTGGCCGAGATCTCGATATCGCCGGTGGCAATCTTGTTGTTCTTCGACTGACGCTCGATAACCGAGCCGGTAACCTGGAGGACATACTCTCGGCCTACCTCGGCAGCAACGGCGCGGGCAGCCTCCGGCGAGTGCTCCTCGACGGTGATCTGCGTGATGCCGTAACGGTCGCGCAGGTCGATGAAGGTCATAGCACCCAGGTTGCGCACCTTCTGTACCCAACCGGCCAGGGTGACACTCTGACCCACATTCTCAATGCGGAGTTCACCGCAGTTGTGACTTCTATACATAGCGTTATAGTTATTAGTTTTTGTTTCCTATCACTCTTTTTCGTACCTTTGCCATCGGAGCGATGGAACTTAAGCAACAGCCCCTTGCACCAACAACCGCCCCAAGTGTGGCAAACGAAACTCATTTTTCGTACCTTTGCCATCGGAACGATGGAGCATAAGCAACAGCCCCTTGCACCAACAACCGCCCCAAGTGTGGCAAACGAAATTTTTGTTTGAAGAATTGTAACCCACAAAAGTAATAAATTTTCAGTTAACCACTTCAATGATGGCCGAAAAAATTAAGTCAGAGATGACAAAAGATGAAAAATTTATGCGTATGGCACTAAACGAAGCGCGCCTTGCGTTAGATAAACGAGAGGTACCCATAGGTGCCGTGGTGGTTGCCGGTGATCGGGTCATAGGCCGAGGCCACAACCTCGTCGAGACACTTATGGATGCTACGGCACATGCCGAGATGCAGGCCATCACCGCTGCGATGTCGACACTCGGAGGTAAGTATCTCAACGACTGCACGCTCTACGTCACCGTCGAGCCATGTGTGATGTGTGGCGGAGCCCTGGCATGGAGCCAGATAGGTCGTGTGGTGTGGGGTGCCGACGATGCGAAGCGTGGCTACACAACCTTCTCGGAGCGTATCATGCACCCGCGCACCGAGCTTACACGGGGTGTATTGCGTGAGGAGTGTGAGGCGTTGATGAACGATTTTTTTCGGTCGATAAGAAAATAATGGTTTGTTAAAGTATTGCATATTAGAAAAAAGTAGTAAATTTGCGTTTGGTTTGCTCCAATTTGAGCATAGCCATAGACTACAGGCAAATAATAAAATAGGCAAACAATAAAAAACTAAACAATAACCAAAACTATGAAAAAACTCATTATGACCGTTGTTGCCCTTATGGGTGCTACAACTCTCTTTGCCCAGAGCGATGTTATCGTAAACTTCCAGCAGGGTCTTGCCAATGCCAAAGCAGGTAACTACACCGAGGCTATCGCACAGTTCCAGTCGGTTATCGATGCAAGCTTTGACCTCGAGACCGAGGATCCCAACGAGCTGAAGGCTATCGCCGGCTCGAAGAAGTTTGTCGTTACATGCTACAACAAGATGGGTGTAGCTGCTATCAACGCCAAGGACTATGAGTCTGCAATCCAGAACTTTACCGAGGCTGCCAACTATGCCGAGCTCTTCGAGGATGTGGCCAACATGAACAAGAACCGCTCGCTTATCGGTCAGGTATATCAGGTACAGGGTGCCGACGCCTTCAACTCGGAGGACTATGCTACCGCCATTGCAGTATTCTCGAAGGGTTACGAGGCTGATCCCCGCAACACCGATATGGCTTTGAACCTCGCCGAGAGCTACTTCCGCAGCAACATGTACCAGGATGGTATGCGCATCTGCACCGCTATCAGCGCGCTGAACACCGATAAGTTCGCAGAGGCTATCGCCGAGGCACAGGCCAAGATGGCAATGTACACCAACAACGAGGTTGCAAAGCTCCAGATGGCCAACGACTACGACGGCATCATCGCTATGGCCGAGCAGCTCGAGGATGCTGCCATGGCACAGAAGATCACCATGCAGGCATACTACGGTAAGAAGGAGTTTGCCAAGATGGTAGAGCTCTCGGAGGCTGCCCTCGCAGCACAGACCACCGATGAGGGTGTGAGCGACATCTACTACCTCCTGGGTGTTGCCTACAACGAGATGGAGCAGTTCGACAAGGCTATTGCTGCCATGAAGAGCGTTACCGCAGGTGGTAATGTTGAGAATGCGGCTGCCGTTATCAAGGCGTTGACCCCCGCAGAGTAATTCGCTACGTCGGGAGGCTATCTCCCTCTGATGATAGAGCCCGAATGGGAGCACTTCGTTAAGCGAAGCTCCCATTCGGGCTTTCGTCATTGATGGCCTTTTGCGCGGAGGTCTCGCCCTCCGGCAAAAAAATACCCCGAGGGCTGCACCTTAAGTGCTATCCCTCGGGGTCGTAACCGTAAAGTATTACCTTACTTGATGGCGATGCAGTCGATCTCAACCAGTGCACCCATGGGCAGAGCGGCTACCTGGTAGCAGATGCGTGCGGGCTTCTCATTGGGGAAGTACTCGGCATATACGGCGTTCATGGCACCGAAGTCGGCGATGTCGGCCAGCAGCACGGTGGTCTTGGCAACGTCGTCGAAGCTGAAGCCAGCCTCCTTGAGGATGTGACCGAGGTTGGTCATCGACTGGCGAGTCTGTGCCTCGACACCCTCGGCCATCTTGCCGGTAGCACCGTCGATGGGCAGCTGACCAGAAACATAGAGAGTGTCCTCCGAGGCGATAGCCTGTGAGTAGGGGCCTACGGCCTTGGGAGCCAGAGGCGATGCAATAACTTTCTTCATGGTAGTATTAATTTAAAAGTTTTGTATTATCTTTGCGCGACTACAAAGATACAAAAAATTTGGAAATATATGAAACGTACACTCTTATTTCTTCTCTCGGCACTCACCGTTGTGTCGATGTCGTGCTGTGACTGCCGCAAGGCGCAGAAACTCGAGAAGCCTCTGCAGGGCACTACCTGGCAGCTGGTACAGATTATGGCCAAGGATGTGACACCCGCGGGCGAGAGCTTCACCATCGTCTTCCATAGCGATGACACGGTGAGCGGCCAGGGTGACTGCAACCGCTTCACCGCGACCTATACCACGTCGGATAAGCGTGACCTCCATATCGAGAATATAGGCTCGACACGTCGTCTTTGCCCCAACCAGGAGGCCGAGAATGCATTCTTCGAGATGCTCGACAAGGTTACTCACTACGAGATGGATGCCGACAAGATGCTCTTCCTCTCGGAGGGTACTCTGGTGGCTATACTCCAGTCAAAGTAGTTTAACAACCCAACGTAACAGACCCCGAGGGCAGTCCGCCCTCGGGGTTTTTGTTTGTGGTGGGCGCAGACGGGTAGGGTGGCGCAGGGCGTGGGGCGCAGTCGAATAGGACTTTGCGCAGTCGATAGGACTTGATAGGACTTAATAGGACTTGATGGGCAGGAGCGCGGCCGACGTTTACCCGGTAGCAACCTGCTATCCCGAAATATCCTGTCTCTTCCTATCTCTTCCTATTCCGTCCTATCCCCTCCTATCTCTCTCCGCCAACGATGCCTACCTCAAAGCAGAAGCGCGACCCATTTAGGTCGCGCTTGTCGTATAGTGTTGTTGCCACTACTTTCTGCCCTCAAAATAGAAGGGGGCGTAGTTCCAACCATTGTAGTCGTAATAGCCGCGCAGGGTGTTCATCCTATCGCGGATGGTATTCTCGTCGCGACGGTCGGCAGCCCACTGCAGCTCCGACATGGCTGCCAGACGGGGCAGCAGCATAAACTCAACCTCACGCATGCTCTTGAGGTACTCCGACCACATGTTGCACTGCACGCCGATGATATGGTCGCGCGCCTCGCCCTCGAGGTTCACATAGGGATCCCACGCGTAGACCATCTCGAAGGGTATGTGGCCACCGATCTGCAGACCCTCACCCTCGCGGCTCTCGGTCTGGTAGAAGTTGAAGTAGCAGAGTGTCATGGGGGTCATGACAACGTCGTTGCCACGCTTGGCAGCATAGACACCGGCGTTGGCACCACGCCACGACATCACCGTGGCGGTGGGGGTGACACCACCATCGAGGATCTCGTCCCAGCCTATCATCCTGCGACCCTGGCTCTGGAGGAACTTCTCGATGCGGGCAACGAGGTAACCCTGCAGTTGCTCCTCATTCTCCAGACCCTGTGCCTTGATCATGGCCTGACAGTGCTCGCACTCCTTCCAACGATCCTTCGGGCACTCGTCGCCACCGATATGTATCAGCTCCGAGGGGAAGAGCTCGATGACCTCCTTCAGCACATTCTCCAAGAAGGTGTATGTCGTCTGCTTGCCGGCACACATAACCTCGGGGGTGACACCCCACTGTGTCCACACCTCAACCTCCTGCTCGTCGCAGCCGAGCCAGGGCAGGGCGTGGAGTGCTGCCTGGGCATGTCCGGGCATCTCGATCTCGGGGATGATGACTATGTTGCGCGCCTCGGCATAGGCGATGACATCTCTAATCTCGGCCTTGGTGTAGTAGCCACCATAGGGCGTGCCATCCCACTTCTCGGGTGTGAGGCCGTGGCCCACAAGGGTCTCCTTACGCATCGAGCCCTTGGCTACAAGCTCGGGGTAGGCATCGATCTCGATGCGCCAGCCCTGGTCGTCCGTGAGGTGCCAGTGCAGGCGGTTGAGCTTATGTGCCGCGAGGATGTCGATATAGCGTTTGACATCCTCCACCGGGAAGAAGTGGCGTGCCACATCGAGGTGGGCACCACGGTACTTGAACGTGGGCTCATCGGCGATAAAGCCACAGGGCACGGCACCCTTGTTGGCTACGATAAGCTGCTTGAGGCTCTGCAAGCCGTAGAAAACGCCGGCCTCGCTGCCACCGATGATGAGGATGCCCTCCTCCGAGATGGTCATCTCGTAGCCCTCGGCGGGAACAAAGCGGTCGGTACGCACCTTGATGCCCTTGCCACGCTTGGCAGTGCGCATAGGTCGTTTAAGGTGGAAGTACGACATCATCTCCTCGGCAAAGATCTCGGCAGGGGTCCACATCTCGTCGTTGACGATGATGTCGGTCTTGCCCGTAACCTGATACACGCCCTCGCTCGCGGGGTCGATATATGCGGGCTGGGGAACGATGTTGAAGCTACCTGCCAGCGCCGTGCCGCAGGTCGCTACGATGGCCACCACGATGGCCAGAAGTCTGTTTATCTGCTTCATGTTATCTATGTTTTATATATTGACTGCTTGTTGCGATGCCAAAGGTACAAAAATTAGGTGAATATAGCTCTCTTATGCCTCATTAAAGTCGTAGATAAGGGCAAACATCTCCTTTGCCGGAGCACTCTTCAGCTTGGCATAGGTACTCTTGAGGTCCTCTTGTGTGTGCACATCCAGCTTGTCGAAGGCCAGCAGTTCGTGTAGCTGCGTGCAGCGTGCAGTATCCTCCTTGAGGATCGGGATGTGGTAACGCTCGCCACGGCCGATCGCATCGTCGATGTTGAGCACAAGGGTGTAGAAGATATACGCGGCACGGTTCTTTATCGAATCCCTCTTCAGCAGCTCGAGCCAGAGAAGGCTGGTCGCTCGCAAACCCTTGGAACCTTTATACGACTTGAATATATACTCCTTGAGTATCTCATCGAGGACGGCCACATTCTTGGAACGGATGGCGATGTCGGCAATCCTATCCAGCTCCTTGCCGCTTTCGGGCAACCGGCTATGCTTGCGCTCGTAGCAGTAGCTGTAGTTCTTCAGCGCATCCTTCAGACACGACTTCTTCTTGTTGTCGTCGTAGGTAAAGTCGCCATCGAACCAACTGTTCATGGTGCTTATCAGCGTGGGACACAAGTCGGCAAAGTAGGAGAAGGTCTGCACGTTAGCCTCGATCTTCCACTCCTGTTCACCGCAGGTGCCGAGCAGCTCGTTGACATCAATCTTACGCTCGTTGAGTAGCGTCTTCCAGCAGCGCGCAAAGATGGCACTTACGTCGATGATAGGCTCCTTTGGGCTATCGTACATCAGCTCCTTCTTGCTGATCTTGACCAGCATGTGCAGGTAGCAGTTGATGATATGGATGTTGATGGCACTTTTGTAGTTCCTTATATAGTATTGGAACTCATCCATGGTTTTATGTGCCAGCATCGTATTGTGGCGCAGGCGCAACAGCTGGTTGAGGTATGCACCTATAACCTCGGTGTGGGAGCGGTACTGACCAAATTTGAGTGCGTTGAAGATGCGCTCGAGGCGACCTACACTCGACGAGGTGCTTATCAACGATATGCACATCTGTATGCTCCTGTGTAGTACGTCGTTTCTATCGAGAGAGCAGCTATCCATATAGTCGACCATCTTATCGTAGTACTCGTCCAATATCTTGCTATCATGGGAGGACTTATTCCACAGCTTGTTGGACGTTATATCAAGGCTCTTGAAGACGATGTTAAGATAGGTCTGCGTGATGGGGATGTTGTTCTCGATGCGGTACTCCTCGGCCTGGTCTAAGGTCATGCGATCGCTGCTCATCAACCACCACAACACCTTGATAATCGATACGTTGTAGACAAAGCTACGATCCAGCCGGATGCTCTTCGTCTTTCGGTTGTAGCTCAACAGAAGCTCGCGTACGGGCTTCGACAAAGCTGTGGTATCCTTGTTGGGTTTGTAGATGGTGTCGTACTTTACGCCATCATGGTTGTATTCGGCAATGTCGGCAAGATGCTTGTAGATGTCGGGGTCGACGTGGCTCTGCATCGTTGTCAGGGCGATATATATAAATGTGCCGTCGGCGTAGGCCGGACTACTCTTCAGCAGATGGTTGAGGTACTCCTTGAAGGTGAACTCCATGGTCTGACCCTCGTAGGCGTAGGGCTGCTTGGTGTTGAAGTCACCCTCCTCAACCAGCGCGATACGATACTGGTAGAGCGATGCTATCATCTTCACTACCTGCGAGTAGTCGTAGTACTCGGTGAAGTAGTTGTAGGCCTCGATAAGTATCTCGTTAACCTGCTTGATGGCACTCTCGCGACTGCACTTTTTGTCCTTGTCCTTGTACATCTGTTTTATCTGCCATAGCAGTGGCGAGTAGAGGTGCTCGGTCTTGCGAATAGTGGCTCCATACGTCGTGCAGATACTATCCAGCTCGCTCTTCATCGAGTCGTAGTCGGAGAAGATGAGCCTGTTTTTGAGGTATACCGACAGGATACCGTTGTTGGCGTTATGGTCGGGGTCGATGATTAGTTTGCGCTGCTTCTCATCCTTCATCATACCTTCGAAACGCCGCTTGATACGCTTGGATATCTTGAGAGTCTGCTCATCGCCATTTGCGCGGAAGAAGAGAATGTTGATCAGTATGGAGTTATTGCGCGCAGCCGCTATCTCCGCGTCAGCAAGGCCATAGGTCTGCATGTAGTAACCCGCAACGCTGTTTGTCTTGTTCGGGAAGAAGATGTCGATAAGCTGCTCCAAGGAGAACTTGCGAAGTATGATGTTGAGTACAACCTCCGAGAGCGTTCTTCCCGAATGGGCCTTCCTCCACGCCTTGACAAGCTCGATGCAACGCTTTTGGTCGATACTCTTGATGGCCAGATACTGCGAGAAGGCGTACTCATCGCGAAGCTTGGTCGTGTCGTTATCGGCAATGCCCATCAGACGCAGGCAGGCGTTGGCATCGGTCGTGGTCTCGGCCTTCTTCATTAGCTGGTTGAGCGTGATGAAGTTCTTCTGGCTACCTCCGTTGCTGACAATATAGAGTGCCTGCTCGAAGTTGACCAACTCGTTCTTAAGCAGGTGTGAGCATGTGCGAAGATCGTACTGATTGAGGCTGATCATCCTGTTGTATGACTGCACGGCATCGTTCTCATCGAGTCGCTCAAGGAGCTGATTCATAGCCATGATGCGGTGCGTGCGGAAGAACTCGATGCTCTCGGCCGGGCAGGTGGTGTTGTTGAAGGGGCCTCGGCTATCGTCGATATTGAGGACGTAGTCGAATAGCAGGAGGCGATTTTCGAAGGACAACCGCTTGGCAATCGAGGATAGCGACTTGTAGAAGGATACAGGCAGGGTCTTTGTCACGGCCTCCATAAGGTTCGGCGAGGTGCTGCAGCAGCTTTGCAGTGTACCCACCGCATCCTTGAACTCGTCGTAGCTATCTACCTTGTTGAATGCCGCGATGATAACCTTGCTCAACTGAACGAGGTAGATCTTCTTCATAATATCTTGATCCAAGTCGTTTGTATGACAAGAGGCCATGGCCTTAAGCTCACGAAGATTGATGGTCTTGATAGGTGTTATCTTGTTTTGATAGCCATCCAGAATAGAGTTTGCTGCTAAAGCGATAATCTCCTTGCTGTCATGTTTGATGTATGGACATATGCGTGATAGGTGGAATACATCGTGAAGGTCATCCTCGCAGAATGGTGCTATCCACTCCTTGTTCTCGTCTAATATAATGCTTGTGATCTTTTTCTGCTGTGCCATCGTAAGCCGTCTATTGCTTGATGACAACATAGCATATGCTGTATGCTTATAGAGTGATACGGTGCTATTAGTTTGATTTGCGGGGTCAATCAGGATATTGAGCACGTTAATAATTGTGTCAAAATCTTGCAACTTGGCCAGGGCTGTTGCACATAATACCATAGGGTAGCGACCAGCTAATGAAGCTATCTCACTTAGCTGAAGACAGAAATTCAGGTACCTCTCCTGATATGCAAATTTTTGACATTGTAGCAGGTTTGCAGTTGACTCTACCAGGGCGTAAATGTGATCGTCATCGAAATTGTTGCGGTCGCACAACATATATCCCATTTGGGCTATATTGAACACTAGGTATTTATCATTATTGGCCTGCTCTTGACGATATTTCGCATAGTCTAATAGGCAGTTATTCAGTTTGATAGAGAGATGTTGCTCGCTTGCGATAGTATTTTCGAACATCTCGACAATAAACCTGTCTATGCGGATGCGACTAATCTGTCCATTAACCGTATCAGTGATTAAGAGTCCCTCTTTACGCAGCTCTTCGATATCAGAATCAAACGTTGTGCTGTCACCTTTAAGATATAGATATAAGTCCTTAATCTCATCGTAAAGACCCTCGAATCTTGAGTTGATAGCATAACGCCAATGGCCTACTATAGAGTGAAGTAGAATAGTATTTCGTTGGTTTATCGTTTTGATCTTTAAATAGATATCTTCAGTATTGATAAATAGTGAACCAATGGTATAGTTTCCCGGACGCAGTTGGTTGGCTTGGATAAGACCATCGCGTGCCATTGCATCTACCATCTCCTTGAAAGATATCTTATCGTAGATGTCGAAGTTGACCGTGATATGACTCAATGCGTTTACGAAAGCTATGCCGTCATTGTGGAATATTTTTTTGTAGAGCTCATGTTTGTCTGTCTCGCTCAACCTTCCCGATACGGTTATTATAATGCGAGTGTTACCCCATGAAGCCATGTTGGATTCAGGATTCTCAAAGTCGAAGCTATTCAACAATCTCCATAGAGGGGTGATGTCACGATCTTTGATGCTATCTTCTTTAATAATATCATTGATATCATCAAAGAGATATACATCTCCGCGATTTGTGCTGGTAAGGTCGATGTTTATGGCGTTAAGACGTTCAATGCTATGTTCGACGTGATAGATGTGGAAGTGGTGTTTTGACCACTCCTCACGATTTTTCATGAGCTCAAATGCTGCACGGGTCTTACCGCTATATGTGTTGCCCTCGAGTATGAGCAGTGGTGAGCGTCTTACGATAGAGTCTATCTCATCGTCAAGTTTCGGACGTCGGTAGTAGCGTTGATTACTCTTTCTGATATTACCTTGACGGATCTTGTACAGGTGGTTGCCATACGAGAGTTGGGACTGTGAGAATATTACATCCGGTCCCTCCACAACAATCTTCTGTAGCCAACTCTTGAAGAACTCTTCGAAATTGTCTCGGAGTACAAATTGAATGTATCGTTGCGAATCGCGAGATAATCGTTCTTCGAAACTCTCCTTAACACCATCCTCATTCGTGTAGGTGATATCCACCGGCTCTTCTTCTGTCGATTTCAGTACAAATACTTTAATATAGGATGTGGTGTTCTCTGATCTAACAGCCTGTTCATGAGCTGTTTTATACTCCTCGATAGTCTTTGCCCCTATATGTGTGTTGTTGTCGGCAAGCAATATGAATATATCACTTGAGGCAACTTTGCGGTTGAGCAACTCTTGCGTATTTTCCTCCAGATCTGCCATGGCACTCTGGCCGTAAGCGATAACGTCAAAGGAGATGTCTTGACCCACCATGCGAAAACTATTCTCCACAGCTTTGACATATCCGGTTATTAGTTTGCGTTGCGATTGAGTCATTGATGAGGCAACGAAAAGGCGAAGTTTATGCGCGCGGTTTCCCATTTCAGAGTGGCGTTTAGTAGTTATAATGACAAATATACAAATTTTTTTTCAAACGAGAGAGGATGCGTGGGCTCTATTCGGGAGTTTGGTCTGCAAATTGTACTGCAATGACCAAAACAAAAGTGTATGAGTAGAAGTATATATGATCGTTGCGAGCAGCCCGTGGGTCGCTGGTGGCTTGCATTGCTGGTGGGCATCTTCGCCATCGCCGTGGGTTTTATCGTACTTATCAACCCCGCCGAGAGCTACTTTGCCGTGGCCTTGTGGCTCGGAGTATCGGTCTTCGTGTCGGGACTCCTTACGCTGCTGTTGGCACTCTCTACGGATAACTACTTTGTGCACCGCGGCTGGATAATTTTTGTCTCGGTGCTCGATATTATAATCGGCATATTGCTGATGTTTAACATACTGCTCTCCGAGACCATGCTCCCGCTGATCTTCGGCCTATGGCTGTTCTACCGCGGCATATCGACCATGATGCAGGGGCTCGACCTCAAACAATACGGTGTACGCGATGCGGGGTGGGTTATCTTTGGCTCGGCCATAGTTATCGCCATCTCCCTCGCGGTGCTGTGGCTGCCTACAACCGTCGGTGTGGGTGCCGTGGTGGTCACCGTGGCGGTGGCCTTCATCATCTTCGGTGTCACGCAGATATCGCTGTCGTCACGTCTGTATGGTGTACACCGCAGAGCCCGGGAGTTGATGTAGGGAGTAGGTATTTGTGCTTATTTATCTACCCGTTGCGCGAGAAAAAAGTGGTTGATAAAGGATAAATTAAATAAAAAACACTACCTTTGTATGGATAAAGTGGCAGTATCTGCAACCTATGGTTGCGGCATACGCCTTGATGGACAGAAAATTTAACCTAACTTATTTGATACAATGGTAGATATTTTTGATCGTTTATCGAAGAACGCCGGCGGCCCTATCGGCCAGTATATGTCGGCTGTACACGGCTATTTTGCATTCCCCAAGTTGGAGGGTGAGCTGGGCCCCCACATGATTTTCCGTGGCAAGCCCGTCTTGAACTGGAGCTTGAACAACTACCTCGGTCTGGCTAACCACCCCGAGGTGCGTGAGGCTGATGCCCAGGGCGGCAAGGACTTCGGTATGGCATACCCCATGGGTGCCCGTATGATGTCTGGCCAGACCAAGTACCACGAGCAGCTCGAGCGTGAGCTGGCCGAGTTCGTAGGTAAGGAGGATGCCTTCCTGCTCAACTATGGCTATCAGGGTATGATCTCTATCATCGACTGCCTGCTTACTCCCCGCGACGTTGTTGTCTACGACAAGGAGTGCCACGCCTGCATCATCGATGGTCTGCGCATGCACCCCGGTAAGCGTTTTGTATATGCTCACAACGATGAGGAGTCGTTGCGTCTGCAGCTCAAGCACGCTACCGAGTTGGCTGATCAGCAGAATGGTGGTGTGTTGGTTATCACCGAGGGTGTATTCGGCATGAAGGGTGACCTCGGCTTCCTCGATGTCATCGTTAAGTGCAAGAAGGACTTCGACTTCCGTCTGCTTGTAGACGATGCTCACGGCTTCGGTACTATGGGTAAGGGCGGTCGCGGTACTGGTGACCACTTCGGTGTTCAGGATCAGATCGACGTGCTGTTCAACACCTTCGCCAAGTCTATGGCAGGTATCGGTGCCTTTGTATCGGGTCCCCGTTGGTTGATCAACCTCTTCCGTTACAACATGCGCTCGCAGCTCTATGCCAAGTCGCTGCCTATGCCTATGGTTATCGGTGCGCTGAAGCGTCTTGACCTTATCCGCAAGCACCCCGAGTATCAGGAGAAGTTGTGGGAGATCACTCGCGCTCTGCAGAAGGGTCTTACCGAGAATGGCTTCAACATCGGCGTAACCCAGTCACCCGTGACACCCATCTACATGAAGGGTGGTAACGAGGAGGGTACCAACCTTATCGTTGACCTGCGCGAGAACTACGGTCTCTTCTGCTCGATTGTTATCTACCCCGTAATCCCCAAGGGCGAGATCATCCTGCGTGTTATTCCTACCGCAGCTCACACCATGGAGGATGTGGAGTACACCATCAACACCTTCAAGGCCGTGCGTGCCAAGTTCGAGGCGGGCGAGTATATCAAGCCTATCCCCCAGATGGCCGATCCCGACTTCAAGGTTCGATAACAGATAAGGGTTGACTTTTAACCCTGCGTATTGCCCCGAATGAGCCGTAGACGAGGCTCGTTCGGGGCACTTTTAATAGTGACGTTCAACGCAACATAACGATGAAACAGTATATCTTTCTGCTGCTTGCCATCATCTTCGAGGTGGCCTGGGCCATAATGTTGAAGTATACCGAGAACTTCACACGACTGTGGCCTACGGTGGCAACCCTGGTGGCCTACCTCGCCGCGCTCTACTTCCTTAACCTCACCCTGCGCACGATGCCCGTGGGTATTGCCTATGCTGTGTGGGCCGGCACGGGAATGGTGCTCATAGCCCTGCTGGGTGTCGTGCTGCTCAAACAACACCTCGACCTGCCCGCCATTATCGGCCTTATGCTCATTGTCGCGGGTGTGCTGGTGCTGAACCTCGGCTCGAAGAGCGTAACACACTAATTTTTAGGTGGTGAGTCTGCCGCTCTTGTCTATATTATATATATAGGTATACCCATTTAGCGAGTGTTTTTCGCTAAATTCTCAGGAAAAAGGTGTTTGTGACGAGTCGGTTTGTGAAATTATCTTTTTACCCTTAAAATCACGTGCTCAAGTACTATTACGCTGATTACTCCCATCACAAAACCATTGCCAACGAGAGGTTTAATAATTGCAGGGATTACATCCATCGGAATCATGCAGAATAGTAGTGCTATCATTATAGGTAATCCTACTATAAGTGCGTTGTTGCAGTTGTCTGCTGATTTGTCTGCACTAAGCATACTGAACGCTGCAGCTAATTGTGTACCCATAAGATATAGGAGCACAACGCCGATGATTGTGTTTGGAATCGCTGTGAGGATGGCGATTAATTGTGGAAAGAGAGCGCAGATGATAAGTCCTGCGCCAGCAGGAATTAGTGCGTAGCGTGATGCACACGACGATGATGCAATTACTCCGGGCGACATAGAGTAGTTGACAGGTCCGATTACACCTATTGCTCCGGCTATGATGTTGAATATGCCCGTAACTTCGACTCCTCGCCTACAACGGTGTTGGGTATTGTCGGTGTTGAGCATGGCTCCCAGAGCCTGGATTGAGCCAATGTCGTTGAATATAAAGGCTAAGATGAGGCTTGCATCAAACTCTATGGCAGGGATAAATATTGTTCCCTCGCTATGGCTTGATGTGCTTACTATATCTGTAAATCCTCCATATATTGCGTAATAAACTATACAGCCTACGATTAATGATATAGGAACGAGTAGTGATTTGGCTACACCCTTTAGTTTGCTGGCGGCAAATGCCATTGCGGGGACCCC
>CALGRZ010000068.1 GCA_937880705.1 uncultured Alistipes sp. | reverse complement strand
GGTGAACAACCGTCCGTTGGTCTACTTCGATAGTGGAGCTACGGCGCAGAAGCCTCTTGCGGTTATTCGTCGTACCGAGGAGCTTATGGCCGAGCATAATGCCAATATACACCGTGGTGTGCACCACCTCTCGGGTAGGATGACAGATATGTACGAGATGGCCCGTGAGCGTGTGCGCCGTTTTATCGGTGCTGCAAAGCGCGAGGAGGTGATCTTTACGTCGGGTGCTACGGCCTCGATAAACCTTGTGGCCTATGCTTGGAGTGAGAGGTTCCTGAAGGAGGGTGACAATATCGTGGTCAGCGAGATGGAGCACCACTCCAATATTGTGCCGTGGCAGTTGGCTGCCGAGCGCAAGGGTGCCGAGTTGAGGGTGCTGCCCTTCGACGATCGCGGAGAGTTGCGTATGGATCAGCTTGATCTGCTCATCGACGAGCGCACACGTCTTGTGGCCGTCACCGAGGCCTCAAATACGCTGGGCACACGTCCCGACCTGGCTCCTATCGTTGCCAAGGCGCATAGCGTAGGTGCTGTGGTGATGGTCGATGGCTGCCAGGGTATTGTCCATGGAGGTGGTGCTGTGGCAGAGCGTGGCTACGACTTCTATGCAATGTCGGGCCACAAGCTCTATGGCCCTACGGGTATAGGTGTGTTGTATGGCCGTGAGGAGCTGTTAGAGGCGATGCCTCCCTTTATGGGTGGTGGCGATATGGTCGACAAGGTGACTTTTGCCAAGACAACCTATGCCCCTCTGCCTCTGAAGTTTGAGGCCGGCACCTCCAACTTTATCGGTGCTGTTGGCCTAATGGAGGCTATGGACTATGTCGATAGCATCGGCATGGAGCATATTGAGGCTTATGAGCAGCATCTGTTGTGCGCGATGACCGAGCAGTTGAAGACTGTCGAAGGTCTGCGTATCTATGGCGAGGCGGAGCGCAAGTGCCCGCTTGTGTCGTTCACCGTTGAGGGTACACACCCCTACGATGTGGGTATGATCCTCGATAAGTTGGGTATCGCCATACGCACGGGTCACCACTGTGCCGAACCTGTCATGACGCACTATGGCGTGCCGGGTATGTGTCGTGCCTCTATCGGTATGTACAATACACTTGAGGAGGTCGAACTGCTTGTTCGCGGTGTCGAGCGAGCTGTAAGGATGCTTAAGTAAAATCTTTTAAACTATGTTTATAGTTCTCGAAGGCTTGGATGGCGCAGGTAAGTCCACCCAGATTGCCAAACTCACCGAGATGTTTCGCGGGAGGGGTGTGGCGACGGAGTATGTTCACTTTCCGCGCTTTGATGCCCCCGTCTATGGCGATCTTATTGCCCGATTCTTGCGCGGCGACCTCGGCTCGGTAGAGAGTGTTAACCCCTACCTTGTTGCACTCCTCTATGCCGGTGATAGGGCCGATTATGCTGCTACGATACGGGGTTGGTTGGCCGAGGGTCGAGTGGTTATTGCCGATAGGTATGTCTACTCGAATGTTGGCTATCAGTGCGCCAAAATTGCTTCAGGTGACGAACGTAACAAGCTGTGTGATTGGATACTTGATGTGGAGTATGAGAAGTTCTCAATACCTCGCCCCGACCTGTCGCTCTTCCTCGACGTTCCGTTTAAGTTCACACAGCGTAAGCTCACCGAAACGCGCGAGGGTGATGATCGTGCCTACCTCCAGGGTGGAAAGGATATACATGAGGCATCGCTCGACCTGCAACGCAGTGTGCGTGAGGTCTACCTCGAGGCTTCGGAGCGTTACCCCGATTTGAAGGTCGTTGATTGCTCTACGGCCGAGGGTGAGATGGCTTCGCCCGAGGCCATCTATGAGCGTATCATCAAGCACGTCACACCATTATTATAAATAGTATGCCGTCGCTTCGTAACATAGCATTGACACTATTGCGTTGGCTTGTCGGAGGAGTATTTATCTTCTCGGGCTTTGTCAAGGCGGTAGACCCTGTGGGTACATCTGTATTTGTGGAAAAGTACCTCGCTACCTACTCTTTGGAGGTGCTCCTGCCTCTGGCTCTACCTATCGCTGTGGTGCTGGCTGTTGTGGAGTTCGCGTTGGGTGCCTCGCTTGTTATGCGCGCCCGCTATCGTCTTACGCTGCTGCTTACGACCCTCTTTATATCGATCTTTACCGTCATTACATTGTTGAGTGCTACGCTGTTGCCCATTGGTGATTGCGGATGCTTTGGCGATGCTGTGACGTTGAGCCCTTGGGCTACCTTTGCCAAGAATGTGGCGTTGTTGGTGGCTGTAGCCCTGCTGTGGCGAGCCGATAAGGTTGATGCTACGGCCTCGCGTGGCGAGTGGATGGTGGTGGCCATCGCGCTTGCACTGGGTTTGGCCATAAATCTATATGCGCTTCGTCATCAGCCTATTATCGACTTTCTGCCCTACAAGGTGGGGGTGGATCTGCGTGGTGATGTCATGGCCGAGAGAGAGGCAGTGAGCAGTGCCGAGCGCAGTGTGCTCATCTGTCGAAATCAGACCACGGGCGAGCTGCGCGAGTTCGATTCATCGTCCGAGGAGTGGTGGGATGGCTGGGATGTTGTCGACACGCGCCTTGAGAGTCTGCCCGACGAGGAGTTGCACTTCGCCGATTTTACGATTTTCGATAGTATGGGTGAGGAGTGCTCCGAGCATCTACTGATGCGTGAGGGGCGTGTTGCGTGGCTATGTGTGCGCGACCGTGAGTCGCTCAATGCCCGTGCAATGTGTTCTATCGATAGGCTGCGAGAGCTCTATCCGACAGAGGCAATTGTTGTGCTTACGGCTGATGATTGTGTGGCCCTATCCGATATTTTAGACATGGAGTGCTACTCGCTCGATGCTATGACCCTGCGCTCGATGATGCGCTCTGAGGTTGGTGTTATCATCCTCGAGAGTGGTATGATACGAGATAAACGCAGCCATCGCGATATTTAGACGCTCCCCTTTTGGCAAGATAATTGACCGCTTCCGCAAGGAAACGGTCAATTTTTTGTTTATGCGTACCTCTATACTCATAGCTCTGATATTGGCGACGGGTTGTGCTCGCGTTGCCACTACCGAGGAGTCTCATCCGCAGGTTGTCAAGTGTGTCACGGCGACCTCGCTGCATACCATAAGTCACGACTTTGCGGCTCTCACCACGGCCGATGATGCTTCGAACCTCGCCTTTAAGATCGCGGGGCGCATTGTGGATATCCCCGTTGCCAAGGGTGAGCATGTCAGCCGTGGGCAGGTGCTTGCCGAGCTCGATGATAGGGATGTGCGCCTTCAGGTCGATGCTGCCAAGGCTGCCTACGATGAGGCCTCGTCACGTTTGGAGCGAGGTCGCAGGCTCTTGCAGCACGATGCTATCTCGCAGCAGGAGGTAGAGTCGTTGGAGAGTGCTGTGGCGCAGGCTCTGTCGGCCTACGAAAATAGCCTTGATCTATTGGCCAATACCCGTATCACAGCACCCTTCGATGGTGTGATCGAGCGCACCTATGCTGATGCTTTTCAGCGCGTTGCATCGGGGGAGACGGTGGTGCGCATTGTCAAGCCCGTGAGCACCACCATTGGCTTTACTGCCCCCGAGAGTGTGGTTACGAAGCTCTCGTTGCCCACAACAACCTTTACCGTCGAGTTCGATGCATGGCCACGGCAACACTTCGATGCTGTGATTAAGAGCTATGCCCGTACATCGTCGGATGCTTTGGGCTTTCCGGTGTCGCTGCGATTGGTGGATGTCGACCCGGAGCGTTACCGCATAACGCCCGGCATGACCTGCATAGCCACGGTGACCATGGCCGAGAGCAACAGCCTTGCGGTGAGTGTTCCGCTTACGGCCATTTATGCCCCTATGGAGGGTGGTGACTATGTATGGGTTGTGGGTGGTGACGATAGGGTGCGCCAACAAGCCGTCAGGCTCGGCATGCCTGTGGGTAGGCAGAGCGTCGAGGTGTTGAGTGGGTTGGCCTCGGGCGATAGGGTGGTTGTGGCCGGTGTCTACCGCCTTAAAGATGGTCAACGAGTGAGGGTTATTAACTAAACGAAGAGAGAAGATGAATATCTCGCAATACTCCATCACACACCGCTCGGTAGTGGGGCTCTTTCTCGTCTTGCTCCTCATGGGTGGTATCTATGCTTTTGTGAAGTTGGGCAAGAGGGAGGACTCGACTTTTACCATCAAGACAGCCGTGGTGGTATGTCGCTATGAGGGTGCTACGCCCGAGGAGGTTGAGCAGCTTGTTGCCATACCTCTCGAGCGTGAGTTGCGCACGTTGGGTAGTGTCGATGAGATAACCTCCGAGTCGCACTTTGGCTATGCAAAGCTGATGGTTAAGCTGCTGTCGGGTACCCCTGCGAGCCGTGTGCCGCAGATATGGGATGAGCTGCGACGTAGGCTCTCCAATGTCGAGAGTGTCCTGCCCGAGGGCGCAGGGCCTATAAGTGTCGCTGATGACTTTGGCGATGTCTATGGCCTCTACTATGCGCTGGCCTCGGATGGTGGCTTCTCGTGGAGTGAAATACGAAGCTATGCCCGTGACCTGGAGAGGGCGTTGTATGCCGTGGAGGGTGTCGCGAAGGTGCTGCTTCAGGGTGAGCAGCGAGCCGAGGTGCAGATAACCATCAGCCCTGCAACCCTCGCAGCCTTCGATATTCGTCCCGAAGCCATCAGTCGAGCCATCTCCGAGCAAAATGCCATCGTGGGGCTGGGTACATGGCGTGCCGGTGAGTTGCGTATAGAGCTCTCGGAGGGCACGGCCTACTCCTCGATAGCCGATATTGAGAATCAGCTGCTCACCTCGTCGGATGGTAAGCAGTATCGTTTGGGTGATATTGCAACTGTCGAACAACGCTACCATGAGCCCTCTGCATTGCGACTGCGTGTCGATGGCCGTGATGCCGTGGCTGTGGCCGTGGCTGCCGATCCGCAGTGGGATATTGTCGATGTGGGTAGGCGTGTGCGCGAGGTGCTCGATGTGGCCTCCGCGCGACTTCCTGCCGGCCTCGAAATAGTCTCTTTGTACCCCGAAGACGAGATAGCGCGTAAGGCCAATAACGACTTTGTTATCAACATCCTGGAGTCGTTGGCAATAGTCATCTTGCTCATCATGCTTACTATGGGCTTGCGCTCGGGCGTTGTGGTGGGCTCGTCGCTAGTCTTTTCGCTTACGGCCACGCTGCTGGTGATGCTCTTCATGGGTGAGGGCCTTAACCGCACCTCGCTCGCGGGATTTATCATAGCTATGGGCATGCTCGTAGATAACGCCATTGTGGTCACGGATAATGCCACGATGCTCTCTCGGAGAGGTGTGCCACTCGCCGAGGCTGTGGTAAGAGGTGCCACCGAGCCTCGCTGGGGGCTGCTTGCCGCTACGCTTATAGCCATTATCTCGTTTCTGCCCCTTCAGCTTGCCCCGTCATCCGTGGCCGAGATCATCCGCCCTCTGTTTGTGGTTATCGCCCTCTCGCTGATGATCAGCTGGCTGCTCTCGCTTACGCAGGTGCCTGCCATGGCTGTCGGCTTGCTGCGTGGTGGCCGTGATGGTGGTGTGGTTAACCGTTCAAAGTGGTTTGGTGGTGTTGTGCAGGTTGTGCTGCGCCACAGGTGGGCCACGGTTGTAGCCGCAGTGCTCCTTTTTGTTGGCTCGTTGTGGGCCATGGGTCGCATGCCCCAAAACTTCTTTCCGCAACTCTCGAAACCCTACTTCCGTGCCGATGTGATACTCCCCGAGGGGTACGACATAGAGGCCACTGCCGAGCGTCTGGAGCGTATTGCGGAGTGGTTGATGAGTCAGGAGGAGGTGGTGCATGTATCAACCATGGCGGGTGGGTCGCCACCGCGCTACTACCTCGCAAGTAGCAGCTACGCCCAGCGACCAAACTATGGCAATGTGCTCGTTGAGCTGAACGATAAGAGTGTTACGGCCGAGGTTGAGCAACGCCTGGATAGGTGGGTCGATGAGAGTATGCCCGATGTGTGGCTGCGCTCCTCGCTCTTCAAGCTATCGCCCGTGCCCGATGCAACTATCGAGATAGGCTTTGTGGGCGATAATATTGATACGCTGCGCAGGCTCGCATCTCACGCCATGGCTATTATGCGTGGACGTGACGATGTGCGCAATGTGCGCAACAGCTGGGGTAACCGCGTAGCTGTGTGGAGCCCCCGTTACTCGCAGATTAAGGGCCAGAGGCTCGGTGTTGAGCGTGGTGGTATGGTGCGTTCGTTGGAGATTTCGACCGAGGGTATGCCCGTGGGCACCTTCCGTGAGAACGATAGCGAACTGCCCATACTTCTGCGCACTACGCCCATGGCCGACAGCGCCCTTGTGGCGATGCGAACAATGCCTGTATTCTCGGCGCGCGGAAGGGCCTTTTCGTTGGAGCAGGCTGCCGCCTCGTTTGACTTCGGCTTTCGTCGATCGGTGATACAGCGTATTGACGGACAGCGTGTGATGAAGGCGCAGTGTGACCCCGGCCGAGGTGTCAATACTATCGCTCTGCTCGAGGCGTTGCGCCGGGATGTGGAGCGCGAGATAACCCTGCCCAATGGCTATCGGATGAAGCTCTATGGCGAGGAGGAGAGCCGCGAGGAGTCTAATGCTGCACTTGCATCGCAACTACCTATGACGCTGGTACTTATATTTGTTGTCCTCGTGCTGTTGTTTGGCCGTGTGAGCGATGCTGTGGTGGTCGTGGTTACCATTCCGCTCATCTTCGTAGGTGTGGTTCTTGGCCTCGGGCTCACGGGCAAGATGTTCGACTTCTTCTCGTTGCTCGGACTGCTAGGACTGGTGGGTATGAATGTGAAGAGTGCTGTGATACTCATCTCGCGCATCAACGAACAGTGTCGCTCGGGTGTCGAGCCACATGAGGCTGTTGTGCGTGCCACGGCCGATAGGGTTATACCCGTTGTAACAGCCTCGGGTACAACAGTGTTGGGTATGGTACCTCTGCTCTTTGACTCCATGTTTGGTGGTATGGCTGCAACTATCATGGGTGGCCTTGTTGTGGCTACACTCTTGGTGCTTGTCGTACTACCGGCGATATACGCTCTTGTGCACAACATTAAAATCCAAAGATTATGAGAGGTCTACTACTTATGTTGGCTGTTTTAGCAGTCTCGCTGTCGGCAACGGCACAGATTACACTCGATGAATATTACATTGCAGTTGAGCAATACAACCAGACATTGTCCATCGCGGAGCTCTCGGTGGAGGGTGCCGAGGCTGACCTGAAACGAGCGCGCAAACAGGCGTTACCATGGTTGAAGATGCACCGTACGATGGACTTTTCGTTCCGCGACAAGGGCATCGAGCGACCCTGGGGCTGGAGTATGAATCCCGAGCTTACGATGACCGTATATGCCGGAGGCAAGATTGCATCTGCTACCAAACGTGCCCAGGCCGAGTATGGTGCTGCCGTGGCTGCGGCGGAGCAGACCTCGCTCGATGTGCGCTATGAGGCGGAGGTGGCTTACTGGAGCCTGTCGCGTGCCGATATATACCGCCGCGCTATTGCCGACTACTTGGACATTGTAAGCTCGCTGCGCGATGTCGTGGCGCGCCGTTTCGAGGAGGGGTATACTGCCAAGGGTGATCTGTTGCAGGTTGAGTCGCGATTGAGCGATGCAAGGTATCAACACTCCTCGGCAGAGCAGGAGTATCTGGTGGCACTGCACCACTTCAATGTGTTGTGTGGCGAGGACCCGCAGCGCGATGTGATACTTGTTCAGGGTATTATGGATAGTATGCTACTGCCGGATAGAGAGGATGTTACGGGTGTTATATCACGTCATCCTTTGTATGCGCAGTCTGTCGCCAAGGAGGGTGTGGCGCGTTGGAATATACGCGGTGTTAATGCCGAGTTCATGCCATCCATGGATATGAATATCTACGGTATTATGCAGCCCAAGGTGCCCCATGTTAAGGGTGGCGGTACGCTGCTCGATGGGGGTGTTTTGATGTCGTTCACTACGCCTCTCTACCACTTTGGTGAACGTCGTCAGGCGGTGCGCTCGGCGCGTAGTGCGCACCAACGTGCAGAGCTTATGGTGGAGAGCGTGGAGGATGATCTGACCCTGGCCGAGAGTAATGGCTGGACAGATCTGATGACCACCCGATCGAGGGTCGAGGCCACACGTCGCAGTCTGGAGTTGGCGCGCGAGAACCTCGAGATCAGCACCTACTCCTATAACGAGGGTTTAGCCACAATACTCGATGTGTTGCAGGCGCAGTTGAGCTGGTTGCAGATCTATACAAATGCAATCACCGCACAGTATGACTATGCGGTGGCTATTGCTTCGTATCGCAGGGTGACAGCCCTTGATATGTAGGTTAGTCGGTGGTCACTATCGAGATCTCGTGCGACAGGGGTGCTATGCGGCGCAACATCTGCAACAAGCCGCAATATTTGTCGTGGGCGAGGTTGAGTGCCCGGCTGATTGTGAGTTGCTCCTTGAGTGCTCGGCACTCGGCGTGGTAGATGATGTTGAAGCTCGTGAAGCGACTTTCGGCCACCACGCTGGGTGTGGAGAGTGTCCCTTCGAGGGTCAGCTCCAAGAGTTTGACATCGGAGATATGCTCCTTAAGTAGTGCTACAATGGTGCGACCCGCGCAGTCGGCTGCGGCATAGAGGAGTAGCTCCTTGGGATTTAGTTCGTTGACGTTGCGCCCATCGTTGAGATGGAAGGTGTGCATGTCGTCCATCGAGAGAGTGATTTTTAGTACCATATCGTTTTTATTTGGTTAATATATCGGTTTTAGCGCAATAATCGTTCCTTTGTATAGTGTAAGTTTGGCGAAAAATTCGTATCTTTGGCCGACTATTATATATATATGATACTATGCGAAGGAAAATTATAACTCTTGCTCTGCTGTGGATGGTGAGCCTTGTGCCTGTGGCGGCCGATGGCTACAACCCCCAGCTCGATAGGATGCGCAACCAAGCCGAGGAGTTGCTCGAGCGTCGTCGTTGGGCCGATGCGAAGCAGGCGTTGAAGAGGCTGCGCTCGGAGCTTGACCCTGTGGAGAACCGCTACGATATGGAGTGGGTGGATTACCACCTTGTGCGCTGTGTCGTAGAGCTTGGTACGCCCGATGCCGAGGCGATGATGCTCGGCTATCTGGAGCAGTATCCCGCGGGTCTGCACTCCAACCGTATGCAGTTTATGCTCGCCTCGTACCTCTGCGATGAGGGGTGGCTGGAGGATGCCGAGACGGAGATCGTGAAGGTGAAGTACAAGGGTCTGGATGCCCGCGAAAAGGAGCGTTATGATGTCCGTTTGGGCTACATGCGCTTCCTTAAGGGGGATTACCTCACGGCCGATGAGCACTTCTCGCGTATCTCGAAGCAGAGCGACTACTATCCCCACGCACTCTACTACATGTCTTACATAGACTACTCGACCGAGCGATACGATGAGGCCAAGCAGGGCTTCGAACAGCTTGTCAACCGAGAGCCATACCGCAATATCGCCCCCTACTATCTGGTGCAGATCGAGTACCGCAACCATAACTACGACTACGTTATCGAGCATGGCGAGTATCTGCTCGAGTCGGCCTCGTCGGCTACGCGCGATGACTTGGTGAGGGTCGTTGCCGAGTCACACTTCATCAAGGGTGACTACGCCAAGGCCATACACTACTTATCGAGCTATCCCGCCGATAAGATGGGCCGTCAGGAGAGCTACATCCTCGGCTATTCGCTCTACCGCATGGCGCGCTATGGTGATGCTGTGGAGCCTCTTAAGAGGGTGTGCGAGAGGGATGATGCGCTGACGCAGAATGCTGCCTACCACCTTGGTGACAGCTACTTGCGCACGGGCGATAAGAGCCATGCCGCAGATGCCTTTGCGCTGGCCTCTGTCGAAGGCTACGATGCCACCATCGCGGAGGATGCACTGCTGAACTATGGCCGCCTGAAGTATGAGATGGGTGGTGGAAGGTTTAACGAGGCGGTGAATGTATTGCAGAGCTACCTGGGTCGCTATCCCGACTCGGAGCATGCTGACGAGGTTAAGGCGTTGCTTATTGCGGCCTACTATAATTCGAAGAACTACGATGCGGCCTATGTAGCCATCAAGGAGCACCCCAACCCCGATAACGAGATCCGTGCTGCATTGCAGAAGGTCGCTGTGTTCCGCGCTGTGGATGCCTTCAAAGAGGGTGATATGGATGAGGCTGCCCGACTGCTGGATGAGGCCGAGCAGATCAACATAAGTCCGAAGTATAACGCTCTGGTGCTCTATTGGCAGGGTGAGGTAGCCTATGCCCGTGGCGACATGGCTACGGCACTGGAGTGCTACAACGCCTACATACGTCGTGCCCCGAAGAGCGAGGTGGAGTATGCAATGGCACACTATGGCTTGGGCTATGCGCACTTCCAGCAGAAGAGTATGGAGGAGGCTGCCGAGGCCTTCGACAGCTTCGTGAAGGAGTATGCGTTGCGTGACAACTATATGTACGATGCCCACAACCGTCTGGGTGATGCGCGATATGCTCTGCGCGATTTTACGCAGGCACGACGTGCCTACAACGTGGTGGTGGCATCTGCTACCGTTCACCGCAACTATGCCCGCTATCAGCTGGCAATGGTCGACGGCATTGAGAAGAAGACCAAGAGTAAGATCGAGCGTCTGAAGAGTATCGTCGATGACAATCAGGGCGACTACGTTGACGATGCATGGTATGAGCTGGGCAGAACCTATATCGCGGCAGAGCGTTACTCGGAGGGTGCTGCCACCTTGCAGGAGTTTGTCGACACGGATACCACCTCGCCATTCTATATCGCTGCACTTTCGGATCTGGGTCTTGCCTACTACAACATCAATCGCAGGGATGATGCTCGTCGCTGTTATGAGGAGGTCGTGGCCTACGATCCGCAGTCGTCGGCTGCACTTGAGGCTATGCGTGGTATTCGCGAGATATATGTATCTGAGGGTAGGGTGGATGAGTACTTTGCCTATGCCGAGCGCAGCGGTGTGCAGAGCGACATGAGCAGTGCTGCGCGCGACTCGCTCACCTTTGCTGCGGCCAAGACGGCCTATCTTGAGGGGGAGCTTCAGAGTGCTCGCGAGAAGCTCGAGAACTACCTCGACTCCTTCACGAAGGGTTATAATCGCAGCGAGGCACTCTTCTACTTGAGCGACTGCTATGTTCAGAGTCAGGATAACGATTCGGCGATGGCGACGATGAAGGAGCTGTTGCAGCAGGGTACGACGCAGTACACCGAGCGTGTGCTTGGTGTCTACGCGCCGATGACCTTCGAGCATAAGATGTATGAGGAGTCGGCCAAGGCCTACCGCGACCTCTATGATGCCGCCACGAAGGAGGCCACGCGCGCTCTGTCGTCGGAGGGTTATGTCGAGGCTACGCTGCTGTGTGGCGACGACGAGGCGGTGAAGCGTATGGCTGATGATCTGCTCGCGATGGATGATGCTACGCAGTGGGCACTGCGCCAGTCGTCGCTTGCCAAGGCGCACGTTCTGCGCAGGGAGGGCAAGAGCGCGGAGGCCAACAAGCTCTATGGTGCTCTGGCCGAGGATCGTGCTTCGGTCGAGGGTGCCGAGGCCTACTACTACCTCATCCTCGATAAATTCTCGTCGGGTGACTATGCTGCTACCGAGCAGATGGTCTACGACTTTGGTACGTCAGGCTCGATGTATTGGCAGGCAAAGGCCTTCCTGGTGTTGGGCGATGTGCTGGTCAAGATGGACAATAGCTTCCAGGCGAGGGCTACCTATCAGAGTATTGTCGATGGCTACTCGCCCAAGGATGATGGCATCGTTGCAGAGGCCAAGGCGCGTATTAAGGCACTTAAATAGATTGAATTATGCGAAACAGAAGATATAGAACACCCCTTGTGGTGATTGCATTATGCCTCTGCTCGGTAGCCGCGATGGCACAGCAGAGCAAGCGTGTGGAGGTCACTACGATCTACGTTCCCGAGGTCTCAGAGGCCACGAAGCTCATGGTGCCGACAACCATATCGGATGAGCCGGTCATCGAGCCCGAGATACGCTACTCGGTGCAGCCCGAGACGTGGCAGATAGAGTTGGATGCCCATAAGTTCCGCCCCGCGACGGCGACATATTGGGACTTCACGCGCGCCAAGCGTATGTTTGTGCGTGTGGGCGGCGGCTACCCCTTCAATACGATGGCTACGGTGCGCTATGCCTCGCAGAATACCGATGTTGGCTATATTGGCGTAGGCGTTGACCATGTAGGCGATATGATGCGCCGTGTTGGTGGCGATGGTGTGCTGCGTCCCATGCAGCAGAGCTTCGCGCTGAACAATAGCTTTGATGTGAGGGGTGGTGTCTATCTTGCACAACGCCTTTTTGAGGCATGTATCGACTATGACTACGACATCTATAACCGCTATGCGGAGGTTGGTGAGTACGCTTCGCGTCTTGGCTTCCACGATGTGGGGCTGAATGTGCGCTATGGCGACGACTTTGTTGACCTTACACACCTTAACTTCTCGGTCGAGGCACATGGTGAGTTCTGGCAGCATAAGCCGCCTATGATCACCGATATACAGCACATGGATATGATGTATCGTGCCGGAGGCTCGGTGCGCTTGGCGCGTATGTTTAGCGAGAATGTGGTGGGCGTGGATGCCGGCTACGACATGTGGGCAGAGCCTCATAGTGGTGGCTATCGCGATATGCGCTTCTGGCTGGGTGGCAGCTACAAGCGCAGCTTCGGTATTGTGGATATCGAGGCGGGATTGAAGTATATGTACGACAATGTCCGCAACCGAGATAAGGCCTCGCACTTTGTGATGCCGAGTGCCAAGGTTGTGGTAGACCTGCAACGAGCGGCCTTTGCACCCTATGCCGAGCTCTCGACGACGGTCGAGCAGAACAGCATGATGTCGCTGTATAGGGAGAATCCATACATCTACAACGAGTTGTTCTATCACACGTCGCCCCTGCCCAATACCCGCAGCTACAACCTCTCGGTGGGCTTCAGCGGTACTGCTCTGGCCAACAGGTTTGCCTATAGAGCCTATGTGGGTGGTAACTTTATGCGTGATCAGCTCTTCTGGTATCTCTACGATACGGGGCTCTTCGGCTTTACTACTGCAGCCAACAACCGCCTCTTCTTTGGTGTCGAGGCGGAGATACAGCCCGTGGGAGGTCTGATCATCGATCTGGGCTTTCATGCACATGCCAACAACACACGCTCGGCCTACTGCTCGTCGGATCCGCGTATGACGGCCGACCTGCGTGCGGAGTATACGCTGAAGCGTTGGAAGTTCTATGCAGGTGCCGAGCTTATAGGTCGTCGTCGCTGGTCATCTGCCAAGGATGCGGCGGGTGAGGTGACCATCGCCTTTGATGAGTCTGTGAAGGTGGATCTGCGTGCCGGTGTGAGCTTCCGTGTGTCGCACCTCATCGAGGTATATGCAGATGGCTTTAACCTGCTTAATAGCAAGATTTTTGATTGGGCATACTACTACCGTATGGGAGCCGGCTTCAATGCCGGTGTGAAACTTAACTTCTAACGACGATGGCCGTAAAGAGAGAAAGATCGTGGCTGGTGCGCCTCATAGACCACCCCGCAAATATTGGTGCGCGCAATGCTCTGCTGTGGGGCGTGGCGTGGCTTATTGTGGGCTCGATGGTGGGGTGGTACTTCCGCCTTGTACCCACCTCACTTGTGGGGTATAATGTTTCGGGCTATGTGCCCCTGATATGGGTTGTGCTCTTCAACCTTGTGATATGGATTGTCTCGGCAGTGCCACTCTTCACCGTGGCCGTTATACGCAACCGTAAGACGGGTGTCGAGGAGCTCTTTGGCCGTGTGCTCTATGCCCATTGGCCCGTAAACCTCTTGATGGTGCCGGCACTCTTCAAGGGACAGCGCGTAGCCTACGCCTCGTTCATGGCAGACCCTGCGCAGGCCATTGCCGGCGATCCACTCTACGGATGGCTTATGGCGGTGCTGTGTGGCGTAGTTGTGATGTGGTACCTCTACTGGTGCTATGTGGCCTTCAGTGCGGCTTGTAAGCGCAGCGGTGTGGTGAGTGTGCTGCTCTATCTCGTTGTGATGGTTGTGGTGTGGATGCTTACCGACGTGGTGATGGCCGCGATGAGCGGTGTTGTGGTGGGGTAGCCCCATAAAACAAAAAGAGGGTAAGCTACTTATATCGCACCGCTACAACCACATACCCTTGCTCGATTCCTCGCCTGGGGGAGTTCTGTAGGAGCTGGTCGTATAAGACTTACCCGGGCACAAAAGTACAAAAAAAATGTATCTTTGCAAAAATTTTTTGAATAATGATTAAGAAAATTCTTGGCATACTGCTCTTTGTGGCTGCTGCTGTGGCTGTTATGGGCTTGGCGGCATACTCGCTCTTCTATGGCTCGGCTGTGGATGAGAGGTGTACGGTGCGCATTATGGCCGATGAGGATTATACCTCAAATATAGCCAAGGTGCACGAGGTAGTGGATCACGACCTCGCCTTCGACTTCTATGCCAACCATATCAACCTGCGCGAGACCCTTAAGCCGGGAGAGTATATCCTTGAGCCGGGTATGAGCGTTATTGTGGTGGCCCGTATGCTTAAGATTGGCAATAGCCGTGCTGTGCGTCTTACGATAAATAATGCGCGCACACCCGAGGCTTTGGCCGAGAAGATAGCACGACAGATCGATGCATCGCAGGGTGAGATGCTCGAGGCGTTGCGTAGTGAGAGCCTTATGCGCGAGATGGGCTTTGACAGTGCCGAGGCTATGTTTTCGATATTTATACCCAATACATACGAGGTCTATCCCGACATCGAACCTGCCGAGCTGGTGCGTAAGATGAAGGGCGAGTCGGATAGGTTTTGGGGTGATGCCTCGCGTAAAGCAAAGCTCGAGGATATTGGTCTTAACTCGTTTGAGGTTATGACGTTGGCATCAATAGTTCATGAAGAGACCAACGCTCAAGATGAGATGGCGCGCGTGGCGGGTGTCTATATGAATCGTCTGAAGCGAGATATGCCCTTGCAGGCAGACCCCACGGTGAAGTATGCTGTGGGTGATCCTACGTTGAAGCGCATCCTCTTCCGCCATCTGGAGGTGGAGTCGCCCTACAACACCTACAAGCACTTGGGTCTACCGCCTACGCCCATTGCCATGCCCGATATGGCGGCCATTGAGGCGGTGTTGAACTATGAAAGACATGACTACTACTACTTCTGCGCACGTCCCGAGATGGATGGCAGGCATAACTTCGCACGCACACACGCCGAGCATGAGCGTAACGCTGCGGCCTACCACCGTGCACTGGAGAGAATGAACATCAGATAACTATGGTACAGGTAAACAGTTTTTGGAATGATGCACTGAAATATGGTGCAATAGTTGGCCTTGTGATGGGTCTGTCGCGTATCTACGAGACGTGGGCCATGTTCACGGGCGAGGATGTGGGCATCGGCTTCGTATTCGTCGCAGAGTGGATACTCTCGGTGGTGGCCTATGTGTGGATGCTCTTCAGGTTTAGCCGTCTGCGTGCCTCGCACTGCGACCCCAAGGAGGGCTTTACGTTTGGTCGAGCATGGAGCTTTTCGATGATGCTCATAATACTTGCCGCCATCATCGTGGGAGTTATGTACCACATCTACATCACCATTGTGGGCTACGACAGCTTTGTTGCGGGATATATGTCGCTGATGGATAAGTACGAGGCGATGATTCAGGGCATGGGCATGCCTTCGACATACGGACGACTGTTTGACGATATGCGCGAGGCTATGCGCAACAGCACGGCACCTACGATGTTCGACAATATCGTTAGCTCGGTATATAATTACCTGACACTCGGGGCGGTGCTGTCGTTGGCCGTAGCTGCCACGGTACGTCGTGAGCCGAAGTATACACCCAATGAAGATGATAGCTATGGAGCATAAATTGGATATATCTGTCGTTGTACCCCTCTATAATGAGGAGGAGTCGCTGCCCGAACTTGTGGCGTGGATAGACCGCGTGGCTGTGGCCAATGGCCTGAACTACGAGATTATAATGGTCGATGACGGCTCTACGGACCGATCGTGGGAGGTGGTTAAGGAGCTCTCGGTGCGCTATACGGCGATACGCGCCATCAGCTTTGCCCGCAACTATGGCAAGTCGGCAGCACTCTACTGCGGCTTCGACATGGCCGAGGGCGAGGTGGTCTTCACTATGGATGCCGACCTTCAGGACTCGCCCGATGAGATTCCGCAGATGCGTCGCATGATACTCGAGGAGGGTTACGACATTGTGTCGGGCTGGAAACGCCGTCGCCATGATCCTATTGGCAAGCGTTGGCCGAGCAAGTTTTTTAACCTCACGGCACGCCTGATGTCGGGCATTAAACTCCACGACTTCAACTGCGGACTTAAGGCCTATCGCCGTAAGGTGGTTAAGTCAATAGAGGTTTATGGCGAGATGCACCGCTATATACCCATCTTGGCTAAACATGCGGGCTTTAGACGTATTGGCGAGAAGGTGGTGGAGCACCACGAACGTAAGTATGGTAAGTCGAAGTTCGGTCTGGAGCGCATGGTGAAGGGCTATCTCGACCTTATCACCGTATCGTTCATGTCGCACTTTGGCCGTTCACCGATGTACCTCTTCGGAGGCCTCGGCACGTTGATGTTCCTGGTGGGTGGCATAACCACTGTCTGGGTCATTGCCGAGAAGCTATACTCACAGGCGCATGGTCTGGTGTGGCGCGGTGTCACGGAGCAGCCTCTGTTCTACCTTGCGCTGTTGGCCATAGTGCTCGGCGTGCAGCTCTTCCTGGCGGGTTTCATCGGTGAGTTGATCAACCGCCGCTCGACAGACCGCAACAGCTATCTTATTGATGAAACTATTGATAAATAAAAACTTAAATAACTATGATACAGCGTATTCAAACCCTCTATCTGTTGGCAGTAACGGCACTTATGGCCATGACCCTATTTCTCCCTATTGCAACATTTCAAGCTGGTGACACCTGCTTCACACTCACGGCCTTTGAGCTTGCAGGTGGCGGTGAGAGCCTCACAACCGTATGGATGGGTATAGTGCTTACTGTGGCTACGTTGCTGCCCTTTGTAACCATCTTTCTCTTTAAGCGTCGTCAGCTGCAGGTGCGCCTCTGTGGTGCCGAGATGGTGCTGCTGTTGGGTGCTGTGGCCTTCATTGCGATATACTATTGGCTCTCGGTGCACAATGCTCTGGAGGGTGTCGAGATTGACCATAAGCAGCTGGGCTGGGCTGCGCTGATGCCCTTGGTGTCGCTTGTGCTGACATACCTCGCAGGTCGTGCTATCTTCAAGGATGAGCTGCTGGTGCGCTCGCTGGATAGGATACGATAGGCCGTCGGAAGAAAAAAGTGACCAAAAATTTTGGAGATACGAAAAAAGTGCGTATATTTGCGCACCAAATCAGAGCAATCTGATGCCCGGATGGCGGAATCGGTAGACGCGCTGGTCTCAAACACCAGTAGGTTCACCCCTGTGCCGGTTCGACCCCGGCTCCGGGTACTGAAGAGAGAGGAACGAGAGTTTCTCTCTCTTTTTTTGTACTCGGAGCCGGGGTCAGACGCTTCGGTGGCGCCTCGGCAGACTTATCTGCGTGGAGCAGTGTTGCTACGCAACTTTTGCCATTGGCTGACATTGTCTTTGAAAATACTTTTCAGTCAATGTCAGCCAATGGCAACAATCTTCGATTGACTGCTCCTTCTTGGTTTGCACTCGGCTGCAGCGAACGTTCGACCCACGGCAGATTGAACAATCAAGATCCGGTCGGCGTGGGGGTTGCTGGGTGTAAAAGGGGAGAAATAGGACTAAATAGGACTGGATAGGACTAAATAGGGAGAATGTACTCGCAGTCGCGCAATACCCCATATTTCCTATCAAGTCCCATCAACTCCTATTAATTCCTATCAAATCGTATTCAGCCCAATCAACTTCCGTCAATCCCCATCACCTCCCATCTACTGCGCAACAGCGCGCTGTGACTAAATTATTTGGTCGTGGTATAGCAGTTTTTTCAAATAAAATTTGTACATTTGCGAGATATTGTACTTGTATCCGAACTTAAAAGAGTTTATCTATGATAAAATCAATGACAGGCTTCGGTAAGGGTGAGGCACTGGCCGGCGATAAGAAGTTTCGCGTCGAGCTGCGCTCGCTGAACTCGAAGCAGTTGGATCTATCTATAAAGCTGCCCGGCAGATATCGTGCTGCCGAGGCAGAGGTGCGCAACATTGTTACCCGTGAGCTACAACGTGGTAAGGTGGACTGCTTCATATCGTTTGAGGCTGCTGTGGCCGAGACATCGGCACATATCAATGCCGAGGCTTTCAAGGCCTATGCCGAGGAGCTGCGCAGGGTGTGTGGCGAGTCGGCAGTAGTGGCGGGTGATGATGCACTGATGCAGGCTGTGTTGCGTATGCCCGATGTGGTGACTACCGAGGAGCAGGAGGTCTCCGATGCGGAGCTGAAGGCTATTGTCGAGGCTACGAAGATTGCAGCACAACAGCTCGATGATTTCCGTCGTCAGGAGGGCGCGATACTCATCGCCGACCTACTCAAGCGCATCTACCTTATCGAGCAGTATCGCCATGAGGTGGAGCCCTACGAGTCTGCCCGCGTGGAGGTGATCAAGAGTCGCATACGCGAGCATATCGAGAAGATGCAGATTGAGGTAGACCACAACCGTCTGGAGCAGGAGATGATATTCTACATCGAGAAGCTCGATATCACTGAGGAGAAGGTGCGCCTCGACAACCACTGCCGCTACTTCCGTGAGGTAGCTGCCGAGGAGGATGCTCCGGGTCGAAAGTTGGGCTTTATAGCACAGGAGTTGGGTCGCGAGATCAACACCATGGGCTCGAAGTCGAATGAGGCCAATATGCAGCGTCTGGTGGTTAAGATGAAGGATGAGTTGGAGAAGATTAAGGAGCAGGTGCTCAATATATTATAAATTGCAGCTATGGGAAAGTTGGTGATATTCTCTGCGCCGAGTGGTTCGGGCAAGACAACCATAGTAAGGGAGTTGTTGAAGCGTTTCTCGTGCTTCGAGTTCTCTATTTCGGCCACCTCGCGCAAGCCGCGTGGCGAGGAGCGTGATGGCATTGACTACTACTATCTGTCGCACGATGAGTTTATGGCGCGTGTGGAGCGTGGCGAGTTCGTCGAGTGGGAGGAGGTATACCAGGGAACGTGCTACGGAACGCTGAAGAGCGAGATGGAGCGCATCTGGGCGAAAGGTAACGTGATACTCTTCGATGTGGATGTGATGGGTGGCATCAACCTCAAGCGACTGTTTGGTGATGACGCATGCTCGATATTTATCATGCCGCCCTCGATCGAGGAGCTGGAGCGCAGACTGCGTGGCCGTGGCACCGATAGCGAAGAGGTCATCGTAAAGCGCATAGGCAAGGCCGAGTTTGAGTTGTCGAAGTCCGAGGAGTTTGACCATACGGTCATCAACGACAAGCTCGACGTAGCCATCGAGGAGGCTGCGGCAATTATTAATAACTTCATAAAGTAATGGTCGATATGAAGAAACGTATGTTGTTATATTTCGGTTCGTTCGATCCTGTGCATAATGGCCATATCGCACTGGCCGAATATGCCATCGAGCGCGACCTGGCCGATGAGGTGGCGTTGGTGATATCGCCACAAAACCCCTTCAAGACCGACGTGTTGCAGACTCCCGAGTACGCCCGTTACGAGATGACGGAGATGGCGTGTCGCGAGTCAAAGTATCCCGAGAAGATTAAGCCTTCGGTGGTTGAGTTTGTGCTGGAGAAGCCCTCGTACACCATCAATACGTTGGACTACCTCCAGGAGAACCATGGTCACGAGATGGAGTTCTCGATAATCACGGGCAGTGATATCTGGGCGCGCTTCGACGAGTGGCGCGACTATGAGAGGATACTCAACGAGTATAAGATATATGTATATCCGCGCAAGGGATATGCCGTGGAGAAGTTTGCCGAGCGTGTGACATTGCTGGAGGATGCTCCCTACCATGAGTTCTCGTCAACCGAGGTGCGTGGTCGTGCAGAGCGCAAGGAGGATATATCGAAGATGGTGTCGCCGTCGGTGGCCAAGTATATCGTTGATAATCAGCTGTGGACACTCGAGGGTAGTATCGTAAGGCTAAATGCCATGATCGAGGCGGCTCCCGACCGTGCGCAGCTCTATGTGGAGCGTGGTAAGTGCTTCTTCCGCCGTAACGAGTGGGGTAGTGCCATCAACGACTTCAACCGTGCTCGCAAGCTCGACCCCGAAAATACCGAGGCGGAGCAGTTCCACGATATGGTTTATGAGATTCTCGCCTTCCGCTATAAGGATATTTACAACCCCTAAACAGCACCATCGATGATTGAGATTGATGATAAGATTGTGAGCCTCGACCTGCTGCGAGAGGGCTTTGCCTGTGATCTGAAGCAGTGCAAGGGCATCTGCTGTGTAGAGGGTGACTCGGGAGCACCCCTCGATATTGAGGAGGTGGATATCCTCGAGGAGGAGTGGGATAACTACTCGCCCTACATGACCGAGGAGGGTCGTCGAGCTGTCGAGGAGCAGGGCTTTATGGTTGTGGATACCGATGGTGACTATACAACACCTCTGGTGGACAACGCTGCGTGTGCATACGCCTTCGAGGAGGATGGTATCACCTTCTGTGCCATCGAGAGGGCCTATCGCGAGGGTAAGTGCTCGTTTATCAAGCCGTTGTCGTGCCACCTCTATCCCATTCGTGTGACTCGTTTCAGGAATGGCTCGGCAGGCTTGAACTACCATCGTTGGGCTGTGTGCAGCTCGGCGCGCGAGTGTGGCAAGAGGCTCGGTCTGCCGGTATACCGTGGCTTGAAGGAGCCCATTATAAGAGCCTTTGGCGAGGAGTTCTATCGACAGATGGAGCTGGCCGAGGAGATGCTAAAGAGTGAAATTGAAAGATAAGATATGAAGAGATTTGTTTTAACTCTGTGCTTGGTTGCCATGTCGGCTGTTGTGGCTGTGGCCCAAGCAGATACTACGGCTGTGCAGGCTGCCGATACGGTGAAGCGTGACACGGTGGCCAAGATAACACTGCCACCTGCTGTGCCTGTGCGCCCGGTGCCTACGTTGGGTAAGGAGACGGTCATAGATACCCTTGCCACTGAGAATCCCGCACTGAAGGTTGTGCTGTTCAACAACAATACCTGGCGTTATGTGCTGGCTGAAGACTACAAAAATGACGACAAAGTCTTTGAAGAGTATTGGAAGACAGATGCTACGATAGTCTACAACGATGTTAAGACCGAAGATCTGCCAGAGGCTCTGGTTATCCAGCTTGTGGACTCGCTGGGCAGCTACCACTACCCCTATATCGGTGGTAAGATAACATCGCGCTATGGCCCGCGACGTGGCCGCCCCCATCAGGGTATAGATATCGCGCTTAAGACGGGCGATCCCATATATGCCGTATTCGATGGTAAGGTGCGCTTCTCGAAGGCTTCGGGCAACTATGGTAACTTGGTCATCATACGTCACAACAATGGTCTGGAGACCTACTATGCCCACCTCTCGCGACGTGATGTCGAGGTTGGTGACTGGGTGGTGGCAGGTCAACAGATAGGTCAGGGAGGCAGTACCGGCCGAAGCACAGGCCCTCACCTCCACTTTGAGACACGATATAAGGGACAATCGTTTGATCCCGAGCGCATTGTGGACTTCTCGACGGGTGATCTGCGACGTAGCGAGCTGCTGCTGAAGCGTCGTTATTACAGCATATACTCGAAGTTTGAGCAGAACTTCGACGATGAGATCGAGGCCGAGAAGCAGGAGGAGGCCGAGCGTAAGGCTGCCGAGGCTATCAAGTATCACACCATACGTTCGGGTGATACGCTGGGTGCCATAGCGCGTAAGTATGGCACTACGGTGACACGCATCTGCCAGCTCAACGGCATTAAGTCGACAACGATACTGCGTATCGGTCGACGTCTGCGAGTGCGATAGATGATGCGATTGGAAACGGCAAAGGGTCGGTTACTTAGAGTAGCCGACCCTTTGCTATTGATGTGAATAATCGATGATCTACTTGCAGTGTGGGCAGTGGTGATGCTCGCCAAGTACGGTGTGGGGCACCTCGCCATGCGAGATCAGCTGTATAGGGCAGTCGTAGTTGCGCAACTGCTCCTCGGTGATTATGTTGGAGTCGTGGCGGTGTACATGGCCGTTGACACAGACGATGCTGCGAACGACACTCGAGATGGTGCCTATGTCGTGCGACACCATGATGATGGCCATGCGCTCCGAGAGGTGGTGCAGGAGGTTGTAAAGCTCATTCTCGAAGCGGTTGTCTACGAAGTTGGTAGGCTCGTCAAGTATTAACAGACGTGGCTCGCTGATGATGGCACGGCAGAGCATGACCCTCTGTAGCTGACCACCCGACAGCTCGCCTATGGGGCGTGATGCAAGCTCCGAGAGTGAGGCGAGGCGCAGCAGCTCATCGACACGCTCTCTATCTCTTCTGCCGTAGCGACCAAAGAGCCCCCTCTCGCCTTGCAAGCCCGACATCACAACCTCGCCTACGGAGATCGGAAACGATCGGTCGAAGGTCGATAGTTGTGGTAGGTAGCCTATGTGGGGGCGGCCGTTGCGCATGAGCTCCTCGGAGAGGATGACACTGCCACTATGTGGTACGATGCCCATGATGGCCTTGACAAGCGAACTCTTGCCACCTCCGTTGGGGCCTATGACACCGATGAAGTCATCGGCATAGACCTCGAGGTCGACATGCTCGAGGGCGGTGAGGTTGTCGTAACGTACGCCAAGGTCGCGGATGGTGAGTATGGTCTGTCTCATTACTTGCCGCATATTATGTTGGTTACACGCTCGATCTCGGCTATGATATCCTCGGCCAGAGGGTCAACGACGATAATCTCGGCGTTGCACTCGCGAGCCAACGAACGTACCTTGTCCTCGCTATATTGCGCCTGAAGCAGGATGTGGCCAATGCCGAGGCGTTGTGCTGTGGCAATGAGCGATTTAAGACGTTTTGGCGTGGGCTCCTTGCCGTCGTGCTCGATGGCTATCTGGTCGATATGGTAGTCGTGGGCGTAGTAGGTGTAGGCGGGGTGGTATATCATCATGGCACGCAGCTTGGAGCTGTCGATGCATGTTCGGCAGTAGCTGTCGAGGCTGTCGATGCGCTCAAGGAGTCTGTTGGCTGCGGTGTCGTACTTCACAGAGTCGGGGTAGCGTTGCTTCAGCGCACGGTGCATGTTGTCAACCATCTGCCCCAGGGTGCGGGGTGCAGTCCAGATGTGCGGGTCTACACCATGGCTGTGGTGGCCGTGGTGGTGCGAGCAGCTGCCCTCAAGGGTGGTTATGCCCTCCGAGAGGTTGATAAGACGGTCGTCGGAGATGTTCGCCGTCAGGCCGTGCTCGAACTCTATAAGACCTACGCTAAAGAGCAACTCTGCATCGTTGAGCGAGGCTATCTGGCGGGCTGTCGGCTCGAAGCTCTCGGGGCTGGCACCTGCCGGCACGAGACACTCCACCCTAAAGTCTCCCATCGTTAGCTCCTCGGCAAGAGCCTTAAGGGGTGTGATGGTCACCCATATTGTAGGCTCCGTAGGGGCGGTGCTGCGGCTGCAGCCGACTGCGAGGATGGTTGCGGCGAGGATAAGTATAGTTCTTGTTCTCTTTAACATCGTTGTATGTCTCTTTTTTTGGTTGACAAAAGTATAAAAAAGTTTTTGTTTCTGCTTCTTGGCAATCACTTTATTACGTGCGGTTGCCTTATAATAGGTGATATTATGGTGCCAAAGATACAAAAAAGTGTTCAAAAATTTTGATAATACGTTGTTTTTTTAGATATTTGCAGAATAAACCTAAAACTTCTGATAAACGTATGATTAAGAATGTAACTGATAGTATTATATACATTGGTGTCGATGATCTGGATATCGACCTCTTCGAGAGCCAGTATGTTGTCCCCAATGGTGTTTCGTATAACTCTTACCTCGTTGTCGATGAGCGTATCGCGGTGATGGACACGGTAGATAGTCGTAAGGGTGACGAGTGGCTTGATAACCTTGATAAGGCTCTGGCCGGTCGCAAACCCGACTACCTCGTTGTGCAACACCTTGAGCCCGACCATGCAGGTACCATCGGTCGCGCCTTGGTGCGTTATCCCGAGATGCGCGTTGTGGCATCGGATAAGGCGGTGAAGATGTTGCCCCAGTTCTTCTTTGATGTTGAGCTCGAGGGTCGCACTATTGCTGTGAAGGAGGGCGATAGCCTCGACCTGGGTAGCCACAAGCTGCACTTTGTGATGGCTCCTATGGTGCACTGGCCCGAGGTTATGGTTAGCTACGACGACAAGGAGCGCGTGCTCTTCTCGGCTGACGGCTTCGGTAAGTTTGGTGCTCTGTCGGTTGACGAGGAGTGGGCGAGTGAGGCACGTCGATACTACTTCAATATCTGTGGTAAGTATGGTGCGCCCGTGCAGGCACTCCTAAAGAAGGCTGCTACGCTCGACATCGCCATTATCTGTCCTTTGCATGGCCCTGTCCTCACCGAGAACTTGGGCTACTACATCGGCCTTTATGACACATGGAGCAAGTATGAACCCGAGGAGGAGGGTGTGCTGGTAGCCTATGCCTCGATACATGGCAATACTCGCGAGGTGGCACTCACCGTGGCCGAGATGTTGCGTGAGCGTGGCGCAAAGGTGACCGTGACCGACTTGGCACGCGAGGATATGGCCGAGGCTGTCGAGGATGCCTTCCGCTATGGTCGCTTGGTGGTGGCTGCGGCCTCATACGATGCCGATGTCTTCCCGCCCATGCATGATTTCTTGTACCACCTGGCCATTAAGAACTATACAAAGCGACGTGTGGCCATCATCGAGAATGGTTCGTGGGCACCCTCGGCAGGTAAGGCTATGCGCGCCATAATCGACAAGTGTCGCGACGTGGAGGTTGTAGAGCCTATGGTGACCATCCTCTCTCGCATGAAGCCTTCGGATAAGCCTGCTCTTGAGGCTCTGGTGGAGGCCGTGCTTAAGTAGGCGATAGGGATCGAAAAAAAAAGATAGGGCTGAATAGGGAGAGTCGGTTGTCTGTGAATAGACATCAGCGGCCTCCCTATTCAGCCCTATTTCGTTGTGCTTGCCGTGACCTATCGGCTGCCCTCGTAGGTTACGGGGTACTCTCCGCAGTTGAACGAGAGGCTGAAGCGGCTCTCGGTGATGCTGCCCTGGAGCGAGGTTATTGTGTACTTCTCGAAGGGCCCGCCCATGGCGTAGGGTACGATGCCGTCACCTGTGAGGGTGTAGCCCTCGGGGCTCT
This sequence comes from uncultured Alistipes sp., assembly GCA_937880705.1. The sequence goes on along the minus strand of CALGRZ010000068.1, from coordinate 112,083 downwards.
CGCTATAGGTTACCCCCTCGACAACCATGTCGAGTGTCAGAGGCATGCCTTGAGCAAACTTAACCTTGTACATGACGAAGTTGAGCACTCCATCCTTAATCTCGTAATCGACCTCGACATCTTCGCGTGTGTAGAATGAGCCGTCGTTCTGATCCACCGTCATCGTGCCGTTGTAGCACTGCTTTTCGATGGGCTTTGGCGGAAGCTCGTTATTCTCGCCATTCTCACATGAGATCAATAGCACGCCGCATAGTAGGGCGTAGATGATGTTTCTTATCTTCATAATTTATTATGTGTTATATATTTACGTTTAGACGTATGCCGCAGTGCAGTGGTGTTCCCTTTGAGAAGAACTCCTCGCCTACGGACTTGAAGTAGAAGGTGTCGTAGTCGGTGTTGGTAAGGTTGCGACCCCACAATGTGAGGGTGCAGTGGCTCATGCGCAGCATCAGTTGCAGACCAACCAGCGAGTAGAAGCCCTGACGGAGTGTGTTGGCCTCGTTCCAATATATGGGGCCTACGCCACGCCAATCGGCCATGATCGAGATGCTGTGCAGCTTCTTGTTGTTGAGCGACCATGAGTATGCAGCGACCACCGAGGCGGTATGCTGTGGGGCGTAGGGCAGGTAGTTGCCGGCATACTCTGCTTGCCCGTCGTTGTACTCTCTAAAGCGGGCATTGGTGTAGCCATAGTCGCCACGCACCATAAGACCCTTGTAGCGGTACTCTGCCGTAAGCTCCGCGCCATAGCTGCGAGCACGCGCGGCATTGCTCATCATGCGCCCTGTGCTGTTGCCCTGCGGAAGTATGGTCACCTGCTGGTCGTAGCATTCGATAAGGTATATCGCACCATCGAGCGTGAGGCCCTGCACAGGTGCAAGGTGTGTGCCTATCTCGAAGTTCCAGCTCTTCTCGGGCTTGTATCGCGTGGCCGAGGCGGTGTCGTAGCTCGTCGTTGTTCCCGAGCTGTCGAGCTTTAGGCCGAGGTCATCCATCATGCCGTTCATCATCTTCACCTGGAGGATATCCGAAAATATCTGTGTGTTGAAGCCTCCCGCCTTGTAACCCCGTGTGATGGTAGCATAGATGGTGCCACACGCGGTGCGGTATTCGGCTGCAAGCTTGGGCAGCAACTCGAAGAAACTCTGCTTGTCGTGACCGCGAAACTCCGTGTACAGAGGCTTGAACTCCGTCATCGTGTAGTTGAAGCGGTAGGGTATTGTGCCGTGCGAGTTGTAGTGCATTGCCGTGTGCTCGAAGTCGAGGCGCAGGCCTGCCGTGAGCAGCCAGCGACCCAGCTCTACGGTCGACTGATGATATAAAGCGATGCCGTAGGTAGGGATGTTAAAGTCGCTCGCAATGAGGAACTCGTCCGTGTCTATCTCTATGGCTGTGCCCTCGGGGAAGATGCCGCTCGAGGTGATGCCGTGGTTGGCATTTTTAAGTATTAGGTCGTCAATGCCGTCGCGCTTGAATGTTACTGGTGATGACATATCAAGCCACTTGGCAAAGAGGAAGGCTCCTGTTAGCCACTGCCAGCGTGCATCGCGATCGGTGTTGCGTATGACTATCTCTTCGGTCAGTGAGTGCTCGCGCTGCATCTGCTTAAGGGTAAACATCGAGCGTGGCGTGAAGTCCTGATCGAGAGTCATCTTGTCGTCGAGGTAGTTGTAGCCCGTAGCCATGGATAGCTGCACCTTGTCGCCTCGCCACTTGGCCACGAGGCCCTCCTGGACGAGCAGTCGCTCATAGCCCGATGGGTCGTTGTAGGCCACAGGTGCGTACTCGTTGGTTGCGGGATTGTAGTGGTGGTAGGCGTAGCCACCCTCGTTGGTGTAGCTTGCCGTAAGGCTGTTGTCGAGGCTCCAGCCTCCGCGACCTGACCACTGCACGCGCAGACGTGCCGAGCCGCTGTCGCCACGGTCGGCCATTCGGTCGGTGTAGGTGTTGCGCCAATAGCCTCCGTTGTGGTTGTAGCCCGCCGTGAGCGATACTCCGAGCCCCTTGCGCGGTGCCGCATAGTATCCTAACGAGGCGCGGGCAGAGCTTACGGTGGCATACTCGGCCATAAGGCGCAGACCCTGCCAGTCGAGGGGCGAGAGGGTTGCAATCTCGATCACTCCGCCCGATGTGTTACGGCCATAGAGTGTACCCTGTGGGCCACGCAACATCTCCACACGGCGAATGTCGTAGAAGTCGAAGTCGTAGCCATTCTTGTTCATTAGCGGTATGTCGTCAACGGTGACACCCACCACGGGCTGATCTATGCGCGAGCCGAAGCCTCGGACATATATCGACGAGGTTATCGACGAGCCGTAGTCCGGTTGGTAGTAGTTGGGGGCGATGAGCGAGATATCCTTCAGCGAGGTTACGCCGCGCTCCTCGATTGCGTGCATCGGCATGATGGTGGCACTTATGGGTGCTTGGCGCAGGTCGTCGTGCTTGAGCGATGCGGTGATCTCCACCCTCTCAATATGCAGGAGGGTGTCTACGGGCTCAATGGGCTGTGTGGGTTCGGCTGCGAGCAGGGCCAATGTTGCAATGAGTGCTTTCACGCCACAAAGATAGAGTTTAGCGTGCGATTTTACAACCCCCATTTATTATAGGTCAACCCTCTGGTGTGCGACGATACATCTTTTGCTTGTCGACTTTTCGTTGTTTGTAAAAAATATTTCTATCTTTGTAGATTGTAAGCCGTGGCAGTGTGCCGTGGTACACTATTTATATTATCTCTCTATACTCAATACAACGCAACATGGGTGATAGGATAACCGTTAAAGAGTTCTCGCAGATATATGTCACAAGCGTGGCCGAAGCACTTGAAAGAGTGGTGCCCCGACAGCGCGTAATCGTTATTACCGATGCCAATATCGACCGCCTCTATGGTGAGCTGGTGCATCGATACGACTATATCATCGTTGGCCATGGCGAGGCTAACAAAAATCTCGTCACCGTGCAGAATGTCTACACCCGACTTATGGAGTTGGGGGCTGACCGTCATACATTTCTGTTGGGTATAGGAGGTGGTATAGTCACGGATATAACAGGCTATGTGGCAGCAACATATATGCGTGGCATTGATTTTGGTTTTATCTCCACGACGCTCCTCGGACAGGTGGATGCATCGGTAGGAGGTAAGAATGGCGTGAACCTCGCAGGATATAAAAATATGATAGGCACCTTCCGTCAGCCACGCTTTGTGGTGTCGGATGTCGAGTTGCTCAAGACCTTGCCACAGCGAGAGCTGCGAGCCGGTATGGCCGAGGTTATCAAGGTCGCCGTGGTGGGCGATGCCAATCTGTTCCACTACCTCGAAGAGCACGCCTCGGGCGACATATATGGGGATGCGGAGGTTATGCGCGAGGTTGTGCTGCGCTCGGTGCGCATAAAGGCCGATATCGTCGAGCGCGATGAGTGCGAGAGGGGCTTGCGCCGTCTGCTAAACCTCGGGCACACCATAGGTCACGCCATTGAGAAGTGTACGCGCGAGTTCAACCATGGCGAGGCCGTTGCCATAGGTATGTCGTTGATAGCGCGCATGGCCGAGCGGGTGGGCATGTTGCCCTCGTCGGAGGCTCGACGTATAGAGGCTCTAATTGATGCCTTTGGCTTTGAGCGTGAACTGCCCGTGCCGATGGCTGATGTGATGCGTGAGATAAGATATGATAAAAAGAAGAGTGATAACAGCATACGAGTGGTAGTCCCCGAATCGATAGGTAGCTGTAAGATAGTGGAGATGACCTTCGATGAGTTTGAAAAATTGTTTTAGCTATGAGTAAGGCGTATATACTTTTTGCCGAGGGCTTCGAGGTTATCGAGGCGTTGGCGTCGGTTGATGTTCTGCACCGTGCAGCTGTCGATATTGTAAAGGTCGCTGTGGGTGGTAGCCTGGATGTAGGCTCCTCGCACGGGCATGTCGTTGTGCATTGCGATGCGCTCATCGAGAGCTTGTCGCTCGATGATGGCGATGCGCTCATCCTGCCGGGTGGCAACCCCGGATATATCAACCTGCGCCAGAGTGAGTCGGTGTGCTCGGTGGTACGCGACTACATGGCCCAAGGTCGTGTTGTGGCTGCTATATGTGGTGCTCCTACGGTGCTTGCTGCTGCGGGTGTTGCGCATGGTAGCAGGGTGACCTGCCATAGTTCGGTGGTAGAGGAGATGGCCGCGTATAGCTATGTCGGTGGTGCTGTTGTCGAAGATGGCAACCTGATAACGGGTGCCGGTGCCGGTGTGTCGGTGGAGTTTGCACTTGCCGTAGCTGCGCGACTTGTTGGCGGTGAGGTCATGGCCCGTACACGACGTGGTATGGAGTTGTAGAGGCCGGTCGTAAATTTAGGTGGAGCAATAAAAAAAGCACCTCGGTATTCCGAAGTGCCTTGGTAGCGAGAGAGAGACTTGAACTCTCGACCTCATGATTATGAATCATGCGCTCTAACCAGCTGAGCTATCTCGCCATTGCTCTTAAAGCGAGTGCAAAGATATAGCATTTTTTTTAACCTCCAAAATATTTTGTCACTTTTTTCACTTTTTTTCAATATTGCTCGACTCGTCGTTGTCGTTAAATGTCGTTAGATGTGTGCCGAGGCATAGATTTTGGTCTTGTATGCCAAAACTTTAGCAATGTTTTTGCGCATAACCAACATCCTGACACTGCTGGCAAGCATCATCCTGCTTATTGCCTTCTCGGTAGAGATCATCTACTCCACACGTCTTGCCGCCTTCGGCGAGCTCTTCTCTCGCGCCACGCTGGTCGCCTGTCTGATCTTCTGTGTAGACTTCTTTGTGCTCATGGCCTATAGTCGTCGGCCGTGGCACTTTCTCATGCGCAACTTTATAGTCCTGCTGCTCTCTGTGCCCTACAATAGTCTGGCTCGGTGGTCGGGTATCGAGTTCGGACATACTGCCCAGATGGTTATGGGCGGAGTTGTAATACTGCGCTCTATTCTCGCACTATATATTACCATGCGCTGGCTTATCACCAAGCGCGCCACACGTCTGCTGTGGGTGTATATCGCCACGGTTGCCGTTGCTACATACTTCGGGGCATTGGTCTTCTACGAGTTCGAGGCACCCGTAAATAAGGCCGTCGGAGGCTTTGGTGATGCGCTGTGGTGGGCGTGGATGAATATGGTCACCGTGGGTGCGGAGATATTCCCCGTGACCGTCGCAGGCAAGGTGATATGTGTGCTGTTGCCGGTGCTCGGCATGGCCATGTTTCCGGTCTTCACCGTCTATATCACCTCGCTCTTTTCGCCTCGCGATAAGTAGTCGGTCGACCCTCTCTGGCATAAGAGTTGCACTTGAGGCAGACAAACCAACAAACTTTCTACAAGATGAAAAGATTTTTACTTTTGATGATGGCCTTGGTGGCAGTAGCTGCTGTGGCCGGTGGTTGCTCGCAGAGCAAGAGATGGAGTGATAAGGATCGTCGTCAGGTGCGCGATGAGCTTCGCGCATACCGCGATATGGTCTATTTGGAGAACCTTGCCGAGGCGGAGTTTCAGAACTTCTCGGACGATGTGGTCGAGGCTATCGAGATAGACTATCCGGTTTATACCACATTTGTGGAGCTGCCCGGCAAGGGAGATACGGTCGAGGTCTATGTGGTATCGACGGTGGTGGAGAGGCTCAATGCCGATGCCCACAATATGCGCAACATATATCCCTATCCGTGGCTTGTTGCCGAGGGTATTCTGCCCGATGGCCTCGACCATCAGGCGCAGCGTGCCTTCTATGACTGCTTTGCTCGCAAGGTGAAGAGCTATTACCCCTCTACGGCGGCCTTCTACAATGCTGTTCTGAACGATGCACCCTCGACATCGAAGCTCACCGACTTCCAGACGCAGTGTGCTGCCGACCTCTTTGATTGGGATGTGGTGGTCGAGGAGACTATCTTCTTCAACTGACGGATACCCATTGCATAGTTAAGTTATAAAGTTTTGGTGGCGGGGTGGCTCTTCGGAGCTGCCCCGTGTTGTGCTATTTATGGTCAAAAGTGCATAATTTAAAATATTTTTGTATATTTGCATTATATAAACACAAATACATTAACCAAAGACAGAATTAACTATGGGATTTTTACAGGAATTTAAGGCCTTCGCCCTGAAGGGTAATGTGGTGGATATGGCTGTCGGTGTTATCATCGGTGGTGCGTTCGGTAAGATCGTGACCTCGTTGGTGAACGATGTGTTGATGCCTCCTATCGGTGTATTGCTTGGTGGTAAGAACTTCTCTGACCTGGGCGTGGTGCTCAAGGCGGCAGTGCTCAACCCCGAGACAGGTGAGGTTGTAGACCCCGAGGTGCTGTGGAAGTATGGTGCCTTCCTGCAGACCTGCATCGACTTCTTGATCATCGCCTTGAGTATCTTTGTGATGATTAAGGCTGTCAACAAGCTCTCTAATCTCCGTAAGAAGGAGGAGGAGGCTGCGGCCGAGCCCGAGCCCGCACCCGCTACCGAGCCCGAACCTACAAAGGAGGAGGTGCTCCTGACCGAGATTCGTGACCTGCTCAAGGAGAAGAAGTAGTCGCAACTCGAAACAGATGCGTAGAGGAATAATCCTGTGGGGTTATTCCTCTTTTTGTCTATTATGGGTTGTCGATCAGAAAATTATTCCTATCTTCGCATTACAAAACACTCTGTTATGGATCAACCAAAGATTGAACGTCTGCTGCGCCTGATGAAGCTCATGACGGGCAATGTGAACTATACCGTCGAGGATCTTGCCGAGCGACTTGATACGTCGTATCGCTCGATATACCGCTATATCGAGACATTTAAGGATGCCGGCTTTGTGGTGCATAAGCTCGAAGGTGGTGTCTACAAGTTGGGCAAGGAGAGCCGCTATTTTAGAGATATCTCGCAGCTGGTACACTTCACCGACGAGGAGGCGCATATTGTAAATCAGCTTATTGCGGGTCTTGATGATAGCAATATGCTGAAGCAGAATTTGCGCCGTAAGCTCACCTCGGTGTATAACTGCACCTCGATGGCCGGCAGTATCGTTAAGGGTAAGCATGCCGAGAATGTAAATCGCATTATCGAGGCTATCGAGAATAGACGCTGTGTCGTGCTACGAGGCTACGCCTCGGCTCATACCGGCTCGCGTGACCGTAGGGTAGAGCCCTTTGGCTTCACGACAAACTATGTGCAGATGTGGTGCTACGACACCGAGAGCGGCACCAATAAGCTATTCAATACGGCGCGTGTCGAGGAGGTCGAGCTGCTTGATGAGGCGTGGAGCCATGAGGCAGACCATCGCAAGGGGCATATCGACGTGTTTCGCACCACGGGCTTTGAGCTACACAGGGTGAAGCTGCGCTTGGGCATACTCTCCCACAACCTTATCTTGGAGGAGTATCCTCTGGCAGAGCGTGACCTGAAGAGGGTCGATACCTCACATTGGCTACTCGACACGGAGGTGTGCAACTATCTGGGTGTAGGTCGCTTTGTGATGGGGTTGTACGATGATATAGAGATTGTCGATTCGCCCGACTTCGCAAGCTATATGAGTCAGCAATCACAACAATTAATCAAAAAGATAGGGTAAAATGGCTGGTATATGACCATCGAAAATCTCACAAAACAGCGGATATTGAAAAATTATATCTCTTGGAGGGGTGATTGACACAAGTTGTCAAATCACCCCTCTAACTTTGTCCCATGATTAAACTAAAACCGTTGATTTATGGGAGTGATTTATAAGATGCAGTGTGAGCGTTGCAACACTGCTTTTGAGCATCAGGCCGGCATAGGTCTATGCTGCACATGTCGTGATTGTGGTGAGCAGAACGATGAGTCTGCGCCCTTCTTCTGCCCCGTCTGCAATAAGCGTTACCAGCCCGATAGTGATGAGTTTAACGACTCGTTGCGCGAGGTGATACTCTGGGATTAGCGACGAGGAACTATTCGGCTCTGGTCGCCGAGGATCAGCATTACCTTATTGTCGCCTTGGGAGATGCAGTCGTCGTAGAGTGGTGGCACAACCCATCGGTCATCCATGCGGTAGCCCCAATAGGTGTGTAGTGTCTCTATCTCGGCTGCGAGAGGTATCTCGGTGACGGGCGAACACTCCACGAAGCGTAGCCAGTCGCCCAATCCATAGATGGTGGGGTAGCACCCCTTAAGAGCCGAGGCTATGCGGTAGTGGGCAGCATCGCCCGACTGTGAGAATATCTCTATGGCTCTGTTCATGGCGACATCCGTGCCACTAACCACTGCGGCGGGGTCGAAGAGGCTCTTATCCTCCTTGATGTAGCCCTGCATAGCCTCGCGGTCGATGGATAGTGCTGCCAGAGCAATCGAGATAAGTGCTATGGGAAAGTCGTCTGCGCTCCTATGTCGACCGATGTCGTAGTTGCGCGGGTGGCAGTATATTGGCGTGCCAATCTCTTCGGTTGTGGTGCCGTTGAGTTTGGAACTCCATGATGCGTCGTGGTCGATGGTTACCATCTGTCCATCGGCCGTGACGATAATATTTTCGGGTTTGATGTCGCCGTGTGCTCCGTCGCTGTCGAGCAGCGTGCGGGCAAGCCTGTCGAAGGATCGGCTCAATGAGGCGTAATCGGCATTGTCGGAGCCTATGATGCTATCCAAGGGGTGGCCTTCGACCCACGGCAGAAGTACAATGTCGATATATTCGATGTTGCCTTGAATGGTGTATACGCCCAGCTCTTTGGGTAAGTAGCTATCGCCATATATGGCGGCAAGGTGGTGCTTGGGGCGAAAATAGCACTTTACAAGATACCAACCCTCGCGGTCGGGTAACTTGCATCGTGCCGTGACAGCGTTGTTGCCATACGACATAGAGTCGATGTCTACCTTCATCCAATCCAGCGTGCGCAGTTGAATGACACTGGCACTGAGGGTATTTCTTATTGACGTAATGTCAACCATTATGGGTGGAGATAGGGTAGATCTACAACGCTGTCATCGGTTTATGCGATCTCTGCTAATAGCCCTGGGTGGGGTTTGAGGCGTCACGCACATCCCATACCTCGCCAATGCTGTGGTTGCTGAACGTGCCGGCAAAGCGGTGCCCCTTGTCATCCTCGCAGTCAAAGCGTACACAGTACACACCATCGACCTTCTCGAATGTGATGACACCGTCCGAAATGGGGCATACGGTATTGGTGATAAAGCCCTGCTCGCATGTTACATACCACGAGTATGTGGCGAAGGCAAACCAACGGCCAGGCAGGAAGATGTTGGTGTACTGCTCGCCCATCTCCGGCTTATATGCGTTGTATGTGCCGAGGAAAGCATCGGGAACATAGCCCTTGGCGGTATCAACCAAGACGTCAAACTTGAGGTAGTCGCCCGAGAATGAGTCGTGATCCTCAATCATGCTGATACTCCACAGATCGTAGCCAATGCCATAGAAATCACCATAATAGTAGCAACGTATATAGCCATTCTCTACATTGAAGGTATAGTCCTCGGTCAACAAGCTCATGGGTGAAGGCTCGCTCTGGTTCTTGTACTTGAGCTCCAGCGAACCCTTGTATGCGAACTTGTGAGCCTCGCCCTCGGCCGTTTTAAGGTCGGCGGTGATGCCATCGGCCGTTACGGTCAGCACACCGTCCATAAACTTAAACTCCTCGCCCGGGGTATCCTCGTTGCCGACAATGACATACTTACTGCCCTCGAATGAGAATGAGTTGCTCTGACCCTTGCTGCGCTTGTCGAAGGTGTAGACACCCTCGGGCAGACGGTTCTCGTTGAAGCCGTGTATCGTGGTTGAATAGATGTTCAGACAGTAGTAGTATGTGCTGTTCGAGATGTTGTCGGCCGACTCAACGCCGTTATCCGAGAAGAATACCGTATAGTTGAACATTGTGCCCTCGACGGTATCACGGCCATTGTACGAGCCGTTGAATACCATGGGCGTGCCCTGGTTGATCATCACGGCAAAGTTGTGGATGCCGTAGCTGACCAAGAGTACCGCAGTGCGGCGCTCGTCGCTCTCGTTAGGCTCAACCGTAAAGGTTACGGTGTCGTTAGCGACTATGTTGCTTACCCACTCGGCAGAGCTTGTAGCCTCTACCTTATAGCCCTTTGCGGGGTTCTCGATCGAGAATGTCACCTCGCCTTGGCCACCCTCAGCCGAGAATGACAGCTCGGTAGAAGAGGTGCAGGTGAGTATCGAGTCGTTGATGTTGCCTGCCGCCTCTTTCTCGCATGATACGGCTATAAGCAACGTGGCGGCAATGATTGATAAAAATCGTCTCATATTGAATATCTATTATAGGGGAAGGCTACTCGCAGAGTTCTACGAGTAGCCTCCGGTGTTTTAGTGTTGGTTATTAACGATAGCTTACATATCGTTAAATCGAGTCGTCATAGAGCTCATACTCGCCCTCGAAGGTCACGAAGTGGCGATCCAACTCGATGCTGTTCTCGTAGTCGTAGAGGGTTACGGTAAGCTCCATCTTGTTGCCCTCGACAACCAGTGAGCCGGTTGAGTAGTTCCACTCCTCGGTTGCCCAGCCTGAAGCATCGTTTAAAGAGTACATGCTGAAGCCCAACATAAACTGGTTGCCACCGCCGGTGTTGTAGAGGTCGAGCGTGTAAACACCATCGGGTACCTTTCTGCTACCATCATCCTCTGCATCAACAAAGAGGTCTACGATGTAGTAGTAAGCATTGGGCGTATTCTTCAGGTAGAGTGAGTAGGGGCGACCATACTCATCGTACTGTGTGCTGTCGAAAATCAAGTCACCGTTGGTGAACATGATGTAGTAGTTGTCGCTACCGCCATCGCGTCGACCATAGTAGATACCCTTAAGGTTGGGAGCCTCCACCGTAACGTCGATATCGAGGTTCGACTTCTGGTTGATGATCACCGTAAACTCCTTGTCGGCATACTTTGCAGTGATGTTGCCCGAGCGACCCAGACCGGCCTGATTGCGCTTCACGGTAAAGCTAATCTCACCGTCCACGCTGTCATTGATGTTGATGATCCAGTCGCAGTCTGCGCTAACCTCCAGCTTCTCGCCCTCCACGGGGTTCTCGAGTGTGTAGGTGATGGTGCCCATTCCGCCATTGTTGTCAAAGACCATGGCACCCTCCGAGGTGAGTGTGAGCACAACTTCCGAAGTAGAGGGCTCGGGTGCGGGCTTCTCGCATGCAGTCAAACCCACTGCAAGCAGCGTCAGCAAAACAAATAGTTTTTTCATAAGGTACATTTGGTTTTAATATTAATTTATTCTCTATTATCCTACATCATATAAATAATAGGGTAATACCCAGCGCAAATATACTATATTTTGATTAAATACAAAAATCTATTAGGCGATTATGGTTGTTAGGTAGATAATTTTTTCTATCTTTGGTGTCGATTTACATTGAGCAAACTATAAAATCAGATAAGTCTATGAAAAAACGTATTCTTGTAACAGGTGCAACGTCGGGTATTGGACGAGCAACGGCGTTGCGTCTTGCCACACCCGAGAGTGAGATTATCATCACGGGTCGTCGTCGTGAACGTCTCGAGGAGCTTCGCGCAGAGATCGAGGCTCTGGGTGCCGAGTGCCGTGTGTTGCACTTTGATGTGCGCTCCGAGCAGGAGTGTATCGATAACCTCAAGCCGCTGGGTCGTGTCGATGTGCTGATCAACAATGCCGGTCTGGCTGCCGGTCTGGAGCATATCGACTGTGGCGACTCGGCCGATTGGGATGCTATGATCGATACCAATGTCAAGGGCCTGCTCTATGTCACCAAGATCATCTCTCACGCCATGGTCGAGGCCGGACAGGGTGGACACATCATCAACATAGGCTCTATCGCAGGCACCGAGCCATACGAAAATGGCGCGGTGTACTGTGCCTCGAAGCATGCCGTACACGCCATCTCGCAGGCTATGCGTGCCGATCTGTTGAGCGCGGGCATCAAGGTTGGTGAGGTGCGTCCGGGTATGGTCGAAACCGAGTTCTCGGAGGTGCGTTTCCATGGCGATAAGGAGCGCGCGGCGGGCGTATATCGTGGTGTGGAGGCTCTCAAGGGCGAGGATATCGCCGAGGCTATTCACTGGATGCTGTCGCTGCCCGCTCACATGAACGTAAACGATATTGTGCTGATGCCCACTTGTCAGGCAGGCGCATACTACACCTATAGAAAGTAGTCGGTGTAGCGATATAGAAAGCGATGAGCAGCCTCCGCGGTGGGGCTGCTCATTCTCTTTATAACTCTGCTTCGGACGTCCTTGCACCGAGGTCGGTAGGTGCCTGATGTATGCGGAGGCCGTAGAGTGGTGCCATGGCTACGAAGTAGGATATCACCTCGGCCTGGAGTTGCTCGTATGGCACCCAGTTGACATCGGCCGAGAAGCAGTAGAACTCCACGGGTAGACCCCATTGGTTGGGCTGCAGCTGTCTGACAAGTACCAGCATGTTGTGATTTACGCGCGGATGTTGGTTAAGGTAGTGGTTCATCGAACGCATATATAGGTCGAGGTTGGTCAACGTGCTGCCCTCGATATTTGTTGCATCGATGGCCGACATAAGCGGGGCAGTAGCCTCGCGGTGGCTCAGTCGCTCGATAAACTCCTTGTGGGCAAATGTCACGCTGGTCATGTCGATGTTTATCGAACGCTTGATGCGTCTACCTCCCGAGTCGCGCATGGCCTGCCAGTTGCCGAAAGGCTCGCTTATAAGCAGGTAGGGAGGCAGTGTTTGCAGGGTGTTATCCCACCCTCTGACCTTAATGGTTGTCAGGGCAACCTCCTCCACTACGCCATCTACACCATGTTGGCTCATCGTGATCCAGTCGCCAACCTTGAGCATGTTGTTGGCCGAGAGCTGAACACCGGCAACCAGACCGAGGATGCTGTCCTTGAATATCAACATGAGCACTGCGGCCGAGGCTCCAAGACCCGTGAGTAGCATTATGGGCGATTTATCTATGAGGATGGCCAAGACGAGTATCGCAGCAATGCAAACCAATGCCACCTGACCCGTCTGCATCAGACCTTTGATGGGCTTGCCGTGCCATGCGGGCCTATGCTCGGCGATGTCGAAGCCGGCCTTCAGCAGGGCATTGAACAGGCGCATACATGTTACGACGATGTATATCTCTACGCCGCGCGTGATAAGCTCATATATCCAGTCGTGGTCGCCCTCCCAGGTGCCAAAGCCGATAGGCAACAACAGATATATGGTTATGGGTGTTACGATCTTACACAGTCGGCGCACCACATTCTGGTTGAAGAGCATGTCATCCCAGTCGTATTTGGTGTGTGTGACAATCTTGCGTACCAGACGTATTACGCCACGGTGGATCACAAAGTCCACAAACAGGGCGAAGAGGATGATTATAAGCAGGCATACCCAGCGGTTTATGGCATCGGCCACAGCCTCCGAGCAGCCGTAATGTAATAGCAGTCTATCGACCCATTCGTGCAGGAAATGACTATCGTTGTTCATATTGCTGTTGTGTTACGGCATAAAGGTAGCAAAAAATATGGAAAAACAGCAACTCGTATAAAATATATTATGTCACGCGAAGGAAGATATTGATAATTTATCTATCTTTGTCTTTATAAAAGTAATAACTACGAAAATATGAGAAGAATACTTGTTATGTTAAGTCTGATCTTTAGTGCCACCATCATGGCTGTTGCTTGCGGTAAGGAGCCTGCTCCCGAGCCCGAACCTATCTCTCCGATTGTGAGCCTCGAGGCTCTGGAGCTTGTCGTGGAGGGCGATGAGGGCGAGCATGCGCTGAACTACAATGTGCTTAACCCCGTTGCCGATGCAGTGTTGAGCGCGGAGTGCAATGCCGAGTGGCTCACCGTCGATGTTGATGCTGCGAAGGTGCGTGTCGCAGTTACGAAGAATGAGGCACGACTGCCTCGCGAGGCTGCCATCCTGTTGAGTTATCCCAAGTGTAAGGATGTGGAGCTTCGAGTGGTGCAGAACGAGTATACACGCCGCTTCGAGCTCTTCCCGATGCACGAAGAGGCCGATATTCCCTACCGCATACCTGCCGTGACGGTTACGATGGATGGCTCTCTGGTCGCCGTTGCCGACTATCGCCACAGCCGCTACGATATTGGTGTTGCCGACTTTGGCCGCATCGATCTGCACATGCGCCGCAGTACCGATAATGGTGTAACGTGGGGCCCTATCGAGGTTATTATCGAGGGCAAGGGCTCGGCCTCAGAGGACTTTATGAATGTGGGCTATGGCGATCCCTGCATCGTGGCCGATTGTGAGAGTCAGCGAGTGCTGCTGATGAGCTGTGCAGGCAATGTCTCGTATCAGGCCGGAACACGCGATCGTCACCAGAACATGGCGCGCTTCTATAGCGAGGATGGTGGCCTGTCGTGGAGTGCACCCACCGACATTGCCGAGAGCATCTACTCGAAGTTCGATGAGTGCTCGTTTGGCCCCGTGAATGCTATGTTTGTGGCATCGGGTCGCATTATGCAGAGCCGTCAGGTGAAGGTCGATGACTACTACCGCCTCTATTGTGCCGTGCTGGTGCGCGACAAGTATAACAGCCCCAAGAACTTTGTCCTCTACTCTGATAACTTTGGCGATAGCTGGGAGGTGCTCGGAGGTGTTGCCAAGGCTCCTCTTGGTGGTAATTGCGACGAGCCGAAGGTGGAGGAGTTGCCCGATGGCTCGGTGCTGTTGAGCTCGCGCTGGATGGGTGGCCGATACTTTAATATATATAGCTTTGCGAATGTAGCAACGGCAGAGGGTAGATGGGGCTCGGCATCCTTCTCAAGTCGCAGCAATGATGGCGTGTCGGCTGTGGACAACTCGACAAATGGCGAGGTGATGCTCGTCAAGGCCCTGCGTAAGGCTGATGGTGCGGAGGTTGATCTGCTGTTGCAGTCGGTGCCTCTGGGCCCGGGTCGCACGAATGTGGGTATATACTATAAGGCCCTGGAGTCGGCATCGGACTATAGCGCAGCCTCGGTGATATCGCGTGGCTGGGAGGGTGTCTGTCAGGTTACCACGCTTGGCTCGGCATACTCGACTATGGCGTGGCAGCATGATGGTCGCCTCGCCTTCCTGTGGGAGGAGGCCACTTATTGCTCTGATAAGAGTGGCGGCTATACCATCGTCTACGACAGCTTCTCGCTGGAGAAGATCACCGGCGGTAAGTACTCTTTTAGAGAGTAACCATCGAACATAAAGCGTATAGGAGCCGACCTCATCACCATGGGGTCGGCTCTTTTGTTGTGTGGCAGTGGCTATGTGTGGAGTCATCTCTTATTTATTGCAAGGCAATTAATCCTCCTGCAGGGGTTGATAGCCACTCGTTTGCACCATGCTCTGATGAGTTGAAAATTTATGTTCCAGCGGACTCAGTTGATGAATATAAGGCAGCTTCAGGCTGGAGTAATTATGCTGATAAAATCGTGGGCTACGACTTCTAATGGCCTTATCCTTTAATAATTAGGCGTATGTAGAGTGTTCTGCATACGCCTAATTTTTATCTATTTGCTTCGCGGGCAAACCTAAATAGCGATAGGGGGAGGTGACAGTACCCCGTTGGGTTTTTGTCGAGGTAGTCCTGGTGGTAATCCTCCGCGGGGTAGAAGTTGTGTAGGGGCTCAAGCTCGACCGCGATAGGTGAGCCAACCCTTGCCTCTACCGCGTGATAGATGCGCTCGAGGGTGGCTCGGTCGCCCTCATCGCGATAGTAGATGCCTGTGCGATAGCGTGTGCCGATGTCGTTGCCCTGGCGGTTGAGCGAGAGTGGGTCGATGGAGTGAAAGTATAGCTCGGTGAGCCTATCGAGCGATAAAATCGCAGGGTCGTAGACCACCTTTACACACTCGACAAAGCCCGTAAGGTCGGTATATACCTCCTCGTAAGTTGGGTCTTCGCCATTGCCGTTGGCATATCCAGCGGTGGTTGATTTAACACCGCGTATCTGCTTAAAGTAGTGCTCCGTACCCCAGAAGCATCCTCCTGCAAAGTAGATCTCGCGCATAGCTATATGTTGTTAAACTCCTCTTGCAGGATGTTGAGAAATGCTGTTGACTGCGGGCCATCCATCTGCGTGTGGTGGAATTGGAACGATAGCGGCAGGGTAGTCCTGAACAGACCTTTGCGGTACTTGCCCCACACCACAAAGGGGTTATTGCAGAAGCCGGCATAGAGGTTGACCACGCCGTCGAGATCACATTTCGTGAGTGCAGAGGTGCCAATAACCATAAAGTCATCGCCGAGCTCATGTGCCGTGTCGGTGCTGCTCACCTGCTCGGTGAGGCGCAGATACTCGCGGTTAAACTCCTCGATATCTTTGATATAGGGTATGTCGCATGTGTTTATGCCACCCGAGGGTGTCATCACAATGGTGTTGATGGCAAGCCTATCGAACTGCATCAGCTTATCTCCAACCGGAAGTATGTAGAACTCCTTGATGCGGTCGGCGGCACGCAGTATACAGTAGCACATCAACATGTTGAGCTTCAGGCCGCGCTTGCGAGCAACGCTCCGTAAGTGCGTTATGTTGTAGCTCTTATGCATTGTTACCATCGGCATAGGGGCCTTCATCCATAGTTCGAAGGCCTTGGCGCGATTTGTCTGCTTGGGGTCTATCTCTTGCATATCATCACTGTAATTATTAACCACAAATGTACTAATTATTTCGCTAATATGGATAGCTGTTGGACCATGTTTTGCAAAAAAATGAGTACCTTTGTGTAAATATAGTAGCTTATGGCACAACAAGAGTTTGTAATGGATGATCGCTCGGGACTGGTGCTCGAGGGTGGCGGTATGCGTGGTGTTTTCACCTGCGGTGTCTTGGATAGCCTGATGGATCGCGGGGTAAGGTTCCCCTATGCCATTGGTGTGAGCGCAGGTGCATGCAATGGTCTGTCGTATGTGTCCGAGCAGCGAGGTCGAGCCAAGTATAGCAATATCGACCTTATGGCAAAGTATAACTACATCAGCATAAAACATCTGCTGTTGCAGGGCAATATCATGGACTTCGACCTGCTCTTCGATGAATTTCCCAACCGCATCATTCCCTACGACTACGATGCGATGAAGAGAGGTGTCACGCGCTTCGAGATGGTGACTACGGATTGCATTACTGGCCAGGCCTGCTACTTGGAGGAGCGCAATGACCCGCAACGTGTTATAGCTATTGTTAAGGCCTCGAGCAGCCTGCCCTTTGTGTCGCCCATAAGCTATGTCGACGGACGTCCGATGGTCGATGGCGGTGTGGCCGACTCCATACCCATTACCCGCGCCCGTAGTGAGGGTTATGGCAAGGCTGTGGTGGTGCTCACACGCAACAAGGGCTATCGCAAGAGCGACAAAGCCACTTCGGTGCCGTGGCCGTTCTACAGAAAGTACCCCGCGTTGAGGGAGGCTATACGCCATCGTAACAAGATGTATAACGCGCAGATTGAGATGGTTGAGCAGCTGGAGGCCATGGGCGCGATTGTGGTTATACGCCCCGAGAGGCCCATCGAGGTGGGACGTATGGAGCGCGATACCGCCAAGCTCCTTGATCTTTATAATGAGGGCTATGCCCTGGCCGAGCAGATAGCCTTTCTCCATAGGTAAGACCTGCTGGTTGCTTTGGTACGATTTTTGGTCGAAACGGCCGAATATGCAGGTGTGTGAATGGTGTCTAACGACTAAAAGCATACCTTTGTCACGACCGAAAAATATCGTAATGGAGAAGCAACTGAAATGGTACAAGCGCATTGCGCTCGAATTGGCATGGGGCACGAGCCTTGTTATCGGGGTAATGCCGCGTTTTGTACACTACTATATTATACAGCCCTTCGTAGCCCTGCTGCTTGTGGCGACGCGCTATCGTCGACGAGTGATATTGGGTAATCTTACGGAGGCCTTTCCCGAGAAGAGCCGAGGCGAGGTGCGTGCCATCATGCGCCGTAACTACTGGATACTTGCCGAGGTTATGGTCGATACCATTGCGCTTGCCGGAGCCGGTGAGCGTCGCCTGCGTAAGATTATGCGTTGGGAGAATGGCGATCGGCTATTGCAGCGCACCGCCGGTGGTGACTGGATAGCCATAGCAGCCCACTATGGCTGCTGGGAGTACTTTCCGCTGTGGAGCTTCGAGCAGCCCGATGCCGTGTTTATGAGTGTATACCACCCTCTGCGCAGCGATATCTTTGAGTGTTACTACCGGCGTCTACGACGCTTTACCCCTTCAATCGAGCAGGTGCCTATGAATAGTGCTGTGCGCCGCTATATGCTCAATCGCGCTACGGGTCGTAGTGTTGTCATCGGCTTGGTTGCCGACCAGAGCCCCAATCTGCGCATCGACAGCCACTGGTATGAGTTTTTCGGTCGACCAACTGCGTTTCATGATGGTGCCGAGAGGCTCGCTCTGAAGTTTAACATACCTATATTCTTTACATATATCGAGCGTATCAAGGCGGGGCGTTATTCGTTGCGCTTTGTGGAGCTCTATGATGGCCATGAGGCTGTTGAGCCACACCAAATTACCGAGCGTTATGCGAGGGCGTTGGAGCAGATGATACGTCGTCGTCCCGAGTTGTGGATGTGGTCGCACAATCGTTGGCGACATACACCACAGAGCCAGCTTTCGCGTTTCGGTAGCACCACCCTTGAGCACACTATAAAGTGAGCAAAATAGCTACATTATTGGTATAATTGGGATTTTTTACTACCTTTGTGTCTAAATAGAAGATGGTCGCAATGGCCATTAAAAAGGTAGAAAAGATGGACGATAGGTATAATGCCGCCAAGGAGGCCTTGGAGGCGGAGTTGAAGTGGTGGCAGAGGGTAGCCCTTGAGGTGTTGTGGGGCTTTAGTCGAGCGTTGTCGCTCTCTCCGCGTATCTTCAAATATTACATGCTGCAACCGCTTATAGCAGGGCTCTTTATCCTGTCGCGTTACCGTCGTCGGGTGATGCTCGACAACCTGCGCAGGTCGTTCCCCGAGAGGTCGAAGGGTGAGTTGCGCCGTATCATACGTCGAAACTACTCGTTCTTGGCCGAGATGGTCATCAATACGCTTAACCTTGCAGGTGCTACGCCCAAACGCTTCGGTGATGTTATCGAGTGGCAGAATGGTGTGGAGCACCGCGAGAAGATGCACGGGCGAGATTGGATTGCCATGGCGACACACTATGGTTGCTGGGAGTACTTCTTGCTGTGGAGTTGGTTTGCACCGGAGGCCACTTTATCGGGTGTCTACCATCCGCTTCGCAGTCCCATATTCGACTGCTTCTACCACCGTATGCGTCACTTCGCATCAAACGTGCATCAGGTGCCAATGCAAAACACTATACGTCACTATGTCTCGACAAGAGATAAGTGTAACGGCATAGCCATGGGTCTAATCTCGGATCAGAGCCCCAATATGAGGGCCGATAGCCACTGGTTTGAGTTCCTAAACCAACCCACGCTCTTCCACGACGGAGCCGAGAAGATCGCTCTTAAGTTCCATCTGCCGGTCTACTTCACATATATCACACGTCGTGCACCGGGCAGATACTCGTTGCGTTTCGACCAGATATATGATGGCGTGGAGGCAGTCGAGCCCAACCAGATCACCGAGAGATATGTGCGTGCTTTGGAGCGTATGGTGTCGGAGCGTCCCGAGCTGTGGGTGTGGACACATCGCCGTTGGCGACATACACCCGAAAAGCAGGCTAAGAAATATGGTAAAATAAATCGCGAATAGTGTGCGTTAATAGATTATTAGTGCTATTTTTGCGAAAAGTTTAAGCTATGGATATAGTTATCACATACGTCAATGGTCTTGACCCGGAGTGGCAGCAGGAGTATGCCAAGCATACCAATACGCCTATCGTGGAGAAGCGATTTAGGGACTGGGGTACGCTGAAGTACCTCTTCCGCGGTATTGCTCGGAATATGCCATTCATTCGCAAGGTGCACCTTGTGGTGTCACAGCCGAGTCAGGTCCCCGAGTGGCTTAATTGTGATGAGGTGGATGTTGTTCTGCACAAGGATATTATCCCTGCCGACCTCCTGCCCACGTTTAACTGCAACCCCATAGAGATGCACCTTCATAATATCGCAGATTTGGATGAGGAGTATCTCTACTTCAACGACGATATCTTCCCGCTTAAGCCGTGCCAGCCAACCGACTTCTTCCGTGACGGTCGCGGTGTTCTGGGTATGAGCCACCACCTCTTCGCTTTCGATATGTTCAAGCAGATATGTCGTAACTCGGACAGTGTGGCTCGTGAGGCTCTCTGCATTAAGCCGTCGCGCCTCTTCCTGCGACCGCAGCATGTCTGCACGCCGATGCTTAAGAGCGAGGTTCGGGCGGTGTACACTGCGATGAAGCATCGAATATTGCAGTCGATGACCACCACGCGCTCGGCAAAGAACCTCAACCAGTATCTCTACCTCGACTATATGTATCTTAAGGGTAAGATCATCAACGAGCGACTCTCCAAGAAACACTTCTCGGTGGGTGTGGTGTCGGCCAAGAAGCTCCGCCAATTTATCGAGAGCCCGACACATAAGCTGACCTGTGTCAATGATGTGCAGCTCAGTGAGGAGCGTTACACGGAGTTACGTCAGGCCTTAATTGATGCCTTCGAGCGCAAGCTACCCAATAGGTCGAAATACGAAAAGTAGAACATGTTATACAACTTTAAGATATTGGGCTGTCACAACATCTTTGTTGGACAGCCCAATATCATTATAGCCATGCTCGGAGTTTAACGAGTAGCTGTGCGAGGATGAACAGATCCGAGTCGGTGTGTATCTTTGCCTTGCGTATAGCCCCCTTCAGCCACTTGTACTCTTTGAATAGGCCGAAGCCATAGATCATCGAGTACCATCCCGCCTGAATTGCTATGTCGTCAAAGATGCATGCTACGGGGTTCTCCTTCGCCTCCACGTTCATATACCTCTCATACAGACCGAGGAAGTTCAACGCATACTCCCTCTTGCGCTTTTTGCGCTGTTGACCCGTCAATGCACCCGGGTTGCCCTTGCGGTAGTGATACAGCTCCTCGTCAAGGTAGGCTATGCGCTTGGCATAACCCACGAGCTGTGTGGTTACGCAGCAATCTTCGGCATAGCCGTAGGGTGGTGTGTAGAGGTCGTTGTCGGTGTATATTATGCTGTTCACACACTTATTCCAGACGGCGGCATATGCACGATGGTTGTACATGTCGCGTATGTATTGCACCTTGTTCTCGGATGTGTACACCCTTTCGCGCTTACTCTTTGGGCGGTTGGGGTACTCCTTAACGAAGTTGAAGTATACGATGTCTGCGCCTGTGCGATATATCGTATCTACAATCTTTTCGATGGCATCGGGTGATAGCCAGTCGTCGGAGTCAACATGGTAGATGTAGTCGCCCGTGGCGTGCTCCAGACCTGTGCGACGCGCAGCGGGAAGACCGCCGTTGGGCTTATTGACAATATTGATGCACGACTTCAGGTGGCTGTATTTACGTTCGATAAGGTCGTTGAGTATCTCTATCGAGCGATCCTTTGTGCCGTCGTTGACAAAGATAAACTCTATGTGAGGATATGACTGCGACAGCACCGAGTCGGCAAACTTCTCGATGTAACGCTCAACACCATAGATGGGTGCGATGACTGAAACAAGCAATGGCCTTGGACACATACTTCTAACTATTTAAAACTATAACCTCCGCTGACCTCTATGATGGAGCCGTTGACAAAGGCGTTGTCGATACAGAAGCGCACGGCCTCGGCAACCTCATCGGTAGTGGCAAAACGCTTAATGGCACTCTTGGCGTAGATATTATCGCGTATGTGCTGTGGCTTTGAGGCCTGCCACTCTGTCTCGACAAAGCCCGGGGCGATAGCATTTACCGTTGTGCCCGTAGCCTCGAAACACTTAACGAGGTTTAGTGCCAGGGCGTGTACGGCAGCCTTGCTGACACCATAGGCCAGCGACGTGCCGTGAGGGTGTATGCCCATCAGCGAGCCGATAAAGATTATGCGGCTGTTGGCGGGTATCTTCTGAAAGAGGTCGCGTACCAGATATAGGCTGCTGTTGACGTTGACTTGCATGGTGCGCTCCCACGCCTCGTCGGTGATCTCGTCGAGTGAGCAGCGCAGCGTGGTGCCCGTATTGCAGACGATGCAATCTATGGTTTCGCGCTCGCTAATCATCTTAAGGCTGAACTCGCGCATTGCCTCCTTGTCGGATTGGTCGGCGCGGACAATCTCGAAGTGGGGTGCAATTTTGAGCAGCTCCTCGCGGCACGCTTCGGCCGAAGCCTCGTCGTGCGAGTAGGTGATGGTGACGTGGTAGCCTCTGTTTAGGAGCATGCGGGCGATGGCCAAGCCGATACCCTTGGTAGCCCCCGTTACTATTGCATTTTTCATAGCTCAAAGAAGTTTTTGCGGTTGGTGAACTGCTCCATCACACGCGCCATGGCGATGCTCTCTTTGGGTGTGAGGCGCGCGGAGCGGCTGCGGCCATTGACTATGCACGATACAAACTCCTGAATTTCGTATCTTAAGCCCGGCTCGTCCCACTTATAGAAGTACTTCTTATTCTGGTTCTGATCTTCGTAGCGTAGTTCGAAGTAGTCGGTTTTCCACCACGGCGATGGCACATAGGCGTAGCCGCGAGTGCCCGAGATAACCAGATTACCCTCGGTCTTTACACCAAGGCCGAGCTGGAAGGAGCCTACGCCACGTTCACACAGCATCATGCCGCGAGTGTATATATCCACGCCATCGCTATTTAGGCGGCTGTACAGCATGACATCACGCTGCTGCGTGCCCAATAGTTTGACGATGGGCAGCAGCGGGTATGAGCCCATCTCGTAGAGCGATCCACCCGCCTGCTTGGGGTCGAGCTCTCGCTTCAGATCGCTCCTATCCCAGAGTTTCGACTCCGAGGCGTCGATGCCCACGACGTCGCCAATAAGTCCGCTCTTAACCAAAGTGATGAGGTGGTTGAATGCCGGGCAGTAGGCGGTCTTGTTGGCCTCCAAAAGCACTACACCCCGGCTCTCGGCCAGCGTGTAGAGCTCCTCGGCCTGTGCGGCGTTGAGCACCAGCGGTGTCTCGCATAGAACGTGGCGACCATGCTCCAGTGCATAGCGCGACTGCTCATAGTGGCATAGGTGAGGCGTGGCGATGTATACTGCATCCGACAGCTCGACCAACTCCTCGAAACTCTCGCACACGGTGCCCACACCCTCCTTGTGTGCAAGCTCTTGGGCTGCGTTGTGGTCAATGTCGAAGAGGGCAGTGATGTGGGCGGCATCAACTCGTGCCGCCTCGGGAACAAAGCGATGTGCAATACGGCCACAGCCCACAACACCGATGTTTACCACCACCTCGCTCTCGGCGCGCAGCATTGTCGACGACACACCCTCGGTGCGGGGCAGGTAGACCACTTCGCAGAACTCTCGCAGGTAGTCAAACTTACCCTCCCAGTCCGAGCCGATGGCAAACGTGTCGACATCGTAACGCTGGATGTCATCTATCTTTTGGCCAACGTAGTCCTCGATGATGATCTGGTCGGCGAGGCCCGTAGCCTTTACCGCCTCGACACGCTCCAAGACATTGTTCCTTACGTTGAGCTTGCCTCGTTCACGATCGAAGCTATCGTTGGTTATACCCACAATAAGCCAGTCGCCCAAGGCCTTGGCACGCTTCAGGAGGTTGATGTGACCCTGGTGTAGCAGATCGTATGTTCCGTATGTAATAACTTTTTTCATTGTTTCTCGTTTGGAAATATCTCGTCAAGATACTCTTGGCAGTGAATACATCCCCTAATAGCCTCTTCCGATGGCAGCTTGCGCCAGTCACCATATACCCTTGTAAGATAGGCATCCATATCCTTTGGTACGGGCATCTGTTCACCCTCAAATGTTGCGGTGGTCAGAGGCAGGGTATCCTCCATAAAGAAGGTGTGGCGTGCCCACCCGGTACCCAGCGAGTAGTGATACTCGCCACGCGGGTTGATGAGGCCTATAAGGCGCAGCAGAGGGAATATTATGCCCAGACACAGAGCCTCGATAAGGCGTATGAGCCAACGGCGCAACCATCCTATGGTGATGTACGAGGTTAGGTGTTGCAGGTTGCCATATATCGTACTTGCGCACTTGGCTGCGAAAAAGTTGGTGCGCTCGATGGTAAATATGTCGAGGCCTATGCCGCGCCACTTGTAGTAGTCGTAACGACGGCTCTTACCCTTAACCTCTCCCTCGCGCTTGCGGAATTTGCCAAAGCAGTTGGTGTACTCTACATCACTGCGCATCGAGTGCAGCACAAACTCCTTGTTGTTGCTCTTGCGCAGTATGCGCTCCAGTCGACGGTAGTCGCTGCGCAACATCACAATGTCCATATCGTCGTCCCACGGTATAAAGCCCTTGTGGCGGGCAGCACCAAGCAGCGTGCCGGAGCTTAACCACCAACGTATATTGTGCTCACGGCAGATCTCGGCCAGCGACTTGAGCATCTCGAGGAGTGCCAGCTGGTCGCGGCGCAGTGCCGATCCTTCGGGGTTGTAGCGTTGCTTCAGGCTCTTTGCATCAAACGTCATCTCGCTATACATAATAGACGTGTTGGTTAGTTATGCAAATTTATAAAAATTTTTCCATTCTATGGAAAGATTTTGTATCTTTGTGTAGTATAATGGTGAAAACTACTAATGGTATGAAGAGTATTGGCCCCGCCATAGCATGGTTGCTGAACCGTGCCGTCAAGTCATTCGGAAACGCCGCCTCGGCTGTTGTGCGGTGTTTCACGTCGGTGCAACGAGGCCGAGTGGTATGCTGGGCCTACAACTTCAAGCAGTATAGCTGTAACCCGCGCTATTTGAGTGAATATCTGCTTGAAAACTACCCCGATATGGAGATTATATGGATCTTCCGTAGAGGTGTGGATACATCCTCGGTTGATAGCCGAATACGCTGTGTGAGGTTTCGCACATGGGAGTATCTTAAGGTGATCAACAGCGCAGAGTTTTTGGTTACCAATGCGCGTACCGACCCGTGGCATATCTATTGGCATAAACGTCCCGAGCAGAAGTATCTGATGCTCTGGCACGGAGGTGTTGCCCTGAAGAGAATAGAGCGCGATGCCGAGCAGATGCTTGGCTTCAGCTACATACAGAAGGCAAAACGCGACTCGAAGGTCGCCGACCTCATGATCTCGGGTTGCAGGATGCAGACAGAGTTGCTGCGCAACAGCTTCTGGTACTCGGGCGAGATACTCGAGCGAGGTATTCCGCGCAACGACATCTTCTTTGATGCGGCCCACCGCGCGCAGCTGCGTGAGCGTATATGCGGGCAGTATGGCATTGATGCTGGCAGTCGCATTGTGCTCTATGCCCCGACATTCCGTCGCAACCAGAGCATCGAGCCCTACCGTATCGACTGGCAGCGTATAGTGCCACTGCTTGAGCGCAGCCTCGGCTGTGGTGTTGCAGTATTGCTGCGCCTACACCCCAACCTTATCAATAAGGTCGACACATCGGAGCTATGTACCCATAGTGCCGTAATAGATATGACGCTCTATCACGATATGCAGGAGTTGCTGTGTATCAGCGATATGCTTATAACCGACTATTCAAGCTCAATGTTCGACTTTGCCATGCTGCATCGCCCGTGCCTGCTCTATGCGACCGATGTTGATCAGTATGATCGTGGCTACTACTTCGATTTCGCGGAGATGCCATTCCCGTTGGCTCGTAATATGCAGGAGTTGGAGAGCATCGTCGCGGAGTTCGACAATGAGCTCTACGAGCAGCGTCTTGACAGCTTCTTTGAGGAGCGCGTGGGCTTTGTGGAGGATGGACACGCGGCGGAGGCGTTGGCAGGGTGGATGCGCTCGAAGATGATAGAGTAGGATAACCTCAACTAACAACTAAAAAGCAATATTATGACTTACTTGTGGATACTCTTGGCAATATCGTTTGCCGTATCGGCCGTAGGCTGGTTCTACTTCATCTACTTCTTCAGTATCGGCTACGGCTTTGCTATCTCGGCACTGTCGCTCGCAACGGCTGTGATCTTCCGTGATAGCATCACTCTGCCCATAGCCATACTTTGTGGCGTGTTGTTTATCTATGGTGTGCGTCTGGCTATGTATCTGCTGATACGCGAGCGCAGGTCGGCATCGTACAAGAAGATACTCTATCAGCCCGATAACACCAAGCGTAAGCCTCTCTTTGCAATGTTTATGATTTGGATATCGTGTGCACTGCTCTATATAGGCCAGATAAGTCCTGCGACATTCTACCTCTACAACCTGTCGCTCGGAGCCGATGTTAACCCAACATGGGCATGGATAGGTGCTGTGGTTGCAGCATTGGGTGTTGCCATCGAGATGGTTGCCGACCAGCAGAAGAGTGCGGCCAAGAGGGTTAATGCAAACCGATTTGTCGACACGGGCCTATATCGTATTGTGCGTTGCCCCAACTACTTTGGCGAGGTCTTGATGTGGACGGGTAGCTTTGTGATCTGCTTTGGTGCATGCTGCACACCGTGGCAGTGGATCATCGCCTCGCTCGGCTACATAGGTATCGTCTATGTGATGTTCAGTGGTGCGCGACGTCTGGAGCTGCGTCAGGCGGAGAACTACGGTAGCGACCCCGAGTTCCAGGCCTATATCAAACGCACTCCGCTCATCATCCCCTTTGTGCCGATCTATAGCGTGGCACGCCACACATGGCTTAAGGGTTGATACCCACACCTCCCAAGAAAAATAGTAGAGCCCACCGTGAAAGTGGGCTCTATCTGTATAGTATCGCATCTGCTATCTACGGCGCATACCTCCGCGCTGCATGCGTTGCATCTGCTGCTGAAGGCCACCGCCTGCCACGGTGCGCATCATCTTGCGGGTATCCTCGAACTGCTTGAGCAGTCGGTTGACATCGGCCATTGTCGTACCTGAACCCTTGGCGATACGCTCTCTGCGACGAGCGTTGATGATCTCGGGGTTCTCTCGCTCGGCCGGGGTCATAGAGTCGATGATAGCCTCGGTCTGCTTGAAGGCATCGTCGGGAATGTCCACATTCTTGAGCATCTTGCCCATGCCGGGGATCATCGAGGCGATATCCTTCAGGTTACCCATCTTCTTGATCTGGTTGATCTGGTCGCGGAAGTCGTTGAAGTTAAACTGGTTCTTGATCAGCTTCTTCT
Organism: uncultured Alistipes sp.; assembly: GCA_937880705.1. The sequence goes on along the minus strand of CALGRZ010000068.1, from coordinate 84,988 downwards.
TCAGCTTGCGTGCCTGCTCCTCGTCGAACTGCTCCTGTGCGCGCTCCACGAGCGATACAACATCACCCATGCCGAGGATACGGTCGGCCATACGCTCGGGGTGGAAGACCTGAAGGGCATCCATCTTCTCGCCCGAAGAGATAAACTTCAGAGGCTTGTCGACAACCGAGCGGATAGATATGGCAGCACCACCTCGCGTATCACCATCGAGCTTGGTGAGCACTACGCCGTCGAAATCGAGACGGTCGTTGAACTCCTTGGCGGTGTTTACTGCATCCTGACCCGTCATCGAGTCCACTACGAAGAGTGTCTCCGAGGGGTTGGTGGCGGCCTTGATAGCGGTGATCTCCTGCATCATCGCCTCGTCAACGGCAAGACGACCTGCCGTATCTATGATGACGGTGTTGTACGACTTCTGACGAGCATACTTGATGGCGTTCTCGGCGATCTCGACGGGGTTGTTGTTGCCGGGCTCGGTGTAGACCTCAACGCCTACCTGCTCACCCAAAATCTTGAGCTGGTCGATAGCTGCGGGGCGGTATACGTCGCCGGCAACAAGCAGTACCTGACGGCCCTTCTTGCTCTTAATGAACGAGGCGAGCTTACCAGAAAAGGTTGTTTTACCCGAACCCTGCAAACCTGCAATAAGCACAATGGCGGGGTTGCCCTCGAGCTTGATGTCGGTGGCCGTGCCACCCATAAGCTGTGCCAACTCATCACGAACAATCTTCGTGATCATCTGTCCGGGCTTTACCGACTTGAGTACATCCTGACCCAGAGCCTTCTGCTTAACATCATCGGTGAACGACTTGGCAACTTTGTAGTTGACGTCGGCATCGATAAGTGCGCGGCGAATCTCCTTCAGTGTCTCGGCGACGTTAATCTCCGTGATGCGGCCTTCGCCCTTAAGAAGCCTAAACGATCGTTCGAGTTTCTCGGTTAGATTTTCAAACATATATCTGCTATTTTTAATTTCCTTGTTTACACTTTGGCGCGCAAAGGTAAGAAATAAATCTCAATTTTCCTACTCCATAACTCGCTTATACCACGAAGTGGTCCTCCACTCCTCGGGATAGGCCTTGCTGGGTGCCGAGGTGGTAAGGCCACTGTACGCCTCCAGATCTATATTATGGTTGCCATATCCGTATGCCGAGTAGAAGGTGGGAAGGGTGAATTTTCCTACCACGGCACACTCCATTTGTGTGTCAAACGCAGCAAGGGCTGCCTGGTCGGTAGCTACCACGCGGCAGTACTGCCCGAAGTCGTAGAAGGTGTGTACCTGCTGACCCTCATAGTACTGCAAGGCATCGATGTCGTACTCGGTCGAGGCGGTCGACATCAGTGTGCGTGTAGCCTCGGCAAGCGGCTCGAGCTCCGAGCAGTCGACAACCACTACCGAGCCGCACTTGTTGCCCTGGTACTCGTCGCGGTAGAAGGTGTAGTAGCTCTCGGCCGCCGCCACCAGGTCGCTCGACTTGCCATAATCGACAAAGAGGTGGGGTAGCGTGCGGTGATACGGGAAGCCATTACCCATGATCTCGCACGGTGAGGCGATGATGTAGTCGGCCACGTCGCGCAGGTCGTAGAGGGCCTCGATGCTCGCCATGAAACACATGTCGAAGAGTATGTACTCCAGCTCTATGTCCGAGAGGGTCACGATCTCGGCAAGGTCGGTGATATCCTTCTGTATGTTGCGCTCGCCGAGGGCTCGTGTGATGTCGGCACCCGGCACAGGTGTCCAGTTGGTGGGTCTGTAGTGCAACAGCTCGCCACTGTCGTCGCCATTGATAGCCTCTCGTGTTACCCAACCCTGACCATGGCCGGCTATGATCATGCCGTAACGCTCGGCAGGGGCCTCGGTGGTCATCTGCGCCATGATAGATGCTATGGCGGTGTTGCTTACCTCGGTATAGTCCAGCGTAAACGGCTCGATGTATCGCTCTATGGCACTGTGGTGTATGGGGTCGTAGCATAGCTCACCGATGTAGCCCTCGGATTGCGAGGTCTGTCTTGCAAAGAGTATGCGACCCTCCTCGCCCAAGATGCCCTCGCCCACAGCCTTGGAGGCATCTCTGATGTTGTTGTCGAAGAAGCGGTTGAGACTGGTGCCGAAGAAGTAGAATAGCAGTGTGTGCTCGACACGCTCTTTGGGTGCAGCGATCTGGCTGATGCTTATAGATGTCGAGAGGGTCTCCTCACCCGAGAGGTTGATGGTTGCCGTGCGCATGTCACCAACATTCTCGTCAACGACAATGCGCAGTGTGCCGCGCGTGGGTGTGCTGATCTCCGATATCCACTCGGCATCGGTCGTGGCAACGAGGGCTGCGGGGCTGGTGCTCTGGTCGCTCTCGAAGATGGTCGTGGTGTATGGAACATCGATGCTCTGCGCATCAAACGTGCAACATATATCTTTGTCGATATCTATGCTGCGCTTGTTGCGCGTGTGAACAATGTCGCACGCTGTTGTTAAGGCTATGAGCATCACTATAACAAGTGTGCCTGTTACTTTCTGCACTCTCATGACTTATCTATTTGTATTCGCGGGGTTTAAGGTTATTAAATTGCCATGTGCGTTCACGCTTCAGCACCACGTCGTCGGGCTTGTTGCGGTAGACACGGCTGTAGTCGAAGTAGTAGCCCTTGACCTTCTCGGGGCTCTTGCGCATCAGGGGTACATACTCCACCGTGCGGCTGATGATGCGGCTCTCGTTGTAGGCATAGCCCTTGGCCGCCACCACATCGTAGGCGTGCGAGAACATCAGTATGTGCCACGGGGACTCCTCCTTAAGTCCCGTGCCCGAGGACTCGATGGTGTGCAGTATGCCGTTCAGATGGTCGAAATAGAGCTGCTCGCGTTGCTTGTCGCCCAATGCTCCATAGGCAAATGCCATGAGGTTGAGTACCTTGGGATTAAACGGATCCAACTCCATCGCCTCGTAGCCATGCTCAATGATGGACTCCAGTGCACTCACCGAGGGGTTTTCGGGGTTGGTCGTGGCAAATGTGGAGAGCATCCTGTCGAGTGCCTTGTTATCGACAAAGGGGCGGTAGCTCTCCTGATAGACGTAGCCGTAGTAGAGGTAGAAGTACTCCTCCGAGGTCATCGGCTCGGTACCGTTGCGATACTTGAGCATCAGATTTGTGTAGTAGTAGGGCGACGTCGTCGATAGCGTCTGGTGCAGTATATCCTCTTCGTCGGGGATGCGCAACTCGGGGGATGCTGCCCATAGACTATGTGGCAGCAGCAACAATGCAAAAACAACTATACTTTTAAGTAGTCTCATACGCGGTGTTTATTGGTGTACAATGCCAACGCAACAACTACTTTAGTTCGTATTCGGTGATAGCACTTTTGATCGCCTCGCGCAGCTTCTCGCTACCCTCAACCAGGGGTAGGCGCACCTCGTCGGAGCAGAGTCCCATGACCGAGGCCATAGCCTTTACGCCCGTGGGATTACCCTCCGCGAAGAGCAGCTTGATAGGCTCGTCCATTGCAGCCATCTCCGTCTCTGCCAGCTCGATATTGCCACGCATGGCGTTGTGCACACAGCCACACAGCAGTTTGGGGAATGTGTTGGCAGCTACCGAGATGACGCCATCACCACCACGCTTGATAAGCTCTACGGTAAGACCATCATCGCCCGAGATTACCAGAAAACCCTCGGGACGGCCATCTATGATGCGCTGCATCTGCTCGATGTCGCCTGAGGCCTCCTTGATAGCCACGATGTTTGATGAGGCGTGCGCCAGGCGCAGGGTGGTCTCGGCACTCATATTTACGCCGGTACGACCCGGCACGTTGTAGACGATGACCGGCACGGGTGATACCTCGGCTACGGCCATGAAGTGGCGGTAGATGCCCTCCTGTGAGGGCTTGTTGTAGTAGGGTACAACGCTCAATATGGCCACCGTGCCCGACATGTCGAATGTGCGTAACTGCTCGACAAGGTTCTGGGTGTTGTTGCTACCCATGCCCACTACGATAGGTACGCGCTGGGCGGTGCGCTCAACGATAAAGCGTAGCACGTCGTGTCGCTCCTCGATGCTCAGTGTTGCGGTCTCGGCTGTCGAGCCCTCGGCGACGATATAGTCCACGCCGCCCTCGATTACATAGTCGACCATGCGACCCAAGGCCTCATAGTCAACCTTATAGTTGTTGAATGGGGTGATAAGTGCTACACCCACACCACGAAGAGATCTGTTGCTCATATCTTGAATAGTTTGTGGTTTGTTACTGTTAAAATAGTGTTCCCTGCACCGCCTTTGTGGCAGTGGGTTGTTGCTCCTCCGCAACGCTATTTGTTGTGGCGGAGTGCTCGTCGCCCGCCGTCAGAGCCAAAAACTCCTCCAGCGAGAGTATCTTCACGCCGAGTTTCTCGGCCTTCTGTCGCTTGGCGGGACCCATGTTCTCGCCTGCAACGATAAAGTCTACGTTGGCCGATACGGCTGCAAGGTTGCGACCTCCGTGCTCCTCGACCATGGCCTTCATCTCATCGCGCGAGTAGCCGGGGAACTTGCCCGATACTACGACACTCTTGCCCTCCAACGAGTTGGACTTAAGTGCCTTGTCGACAACCTCGAACTGCACTCCGGCCTTGCGCAGAGTCTCGATGATGGCTCTATTATCCTCGCTTGCAAAGTAGTCGACGATGGCCACCGCGATTTTGTTGCCTACCTCCTCGGCCTGTGCAAGCTCCTCCACCGTGGCCTCGGCTATTGCATCGAGCGTGCGGAAGTGCGAGGCGAGATATTTGGCCGTGGTCTCTCCGACAAAGCGGATACCCAGCGCAAAGAGCACCCTCTCGAAGGGTACGTTGAGTGAGTTGCGTACACCCTCCATGATGTTCGCTGCCGACCTCTCGCCCAAGCGTGGTAGTGTGGCAAGTTGTACGGGGTCAAGGTGGTATATGTCACCGATATTGTGTATTAAGCCATGCTGCCATAGCAGTTCGAGTGTCTCGCCACCCAGACCCTCAATATCCATGGCCTTGCGCTTCACGAAGTGTTCTATGCGACCAACAATCTGCGGTGGGCAGTTGCTCTGGTTGGGGCAGTAGTGCTTGGCCTCACCCTTCAGACGTACCAGCTCTGTCTGGCACTCGGGACAGTGGGTGATATAGCTAAACGGGGTGCTGTTGGTGGGACGCTGCGAGAGCTCCACACCGGTAATCTTCGGTATTATCTCGCCACCCTTCTCGACATATACCATGTCGCCAAGGCGTATGTCGAGTAGCGCAATCTGCTCGGCATTGTGTAGCGAGGCGCGCTTGACGATTGTGCCGGCAAGCTGTACCGGCTCGAGGTTCGCCACGGGGGTTATCGCTCCCGTGCGACCTACCTGAAAGTCAACGCTCACAAGTTTGGTGAGTGCCCTCTCGGCCTGGAACTTATAGGCTACGGCCCATCGCGGTGCCTTGGCCGTGGAGCCGAGCGTGCGCTGCTGTGCGTAGCTGTTGACCTTGATTACCACACCATCGGTGGCATAGGGTAGCGACTTGCGCTCCGTATCCCACTTGGCAATAAATGCCTCGATCTGCTCTCGGGTGTGGCAGATGGCCGTGTGGTCAGATATCTTAAAGCCCCACTCGCGGGCCGACTTGAGCATATCCCAATGTGTCGTGCCGGGCAACCTATCGCCCGCCAGCTGGTAGAGGGTGCAATCCAGACCTCGGTGTGCCACTACCTGTGATGACTGCTGCTTGAGCGTTCCTGCGGCGGCATTGCGGGGGTTGGCCAGCAGAGGCTCGCCATTGGCCTCACGCTCGCGGTTAAGACGGTCGAACGAGGCGTATGGCATGATTATCTCGCCACGGATCTCGAATAGCTGGGGGTAACCCTCACCGCGCAGGCGCAGAGGCACGGAGCCTATCGTGCGCACGTTGCTTGTAACATCGTCGCCACGTCGTCCGTCACCACGAGTCACCGCACGACGCAACGCGCCATCTTCGTAGGTGAGCGATATGGCCGTGCCGTCAAATTTAAGCTCGCAGACGAACTCCACATCGCCAAGCTCCTTGAGGATGCGGTCGATCCACTCGCCAAGCTCCTCGGAGGAGTAGGTGTTCGACAGCGACTGCATGGGGTAGCGGTGCTCGACGCTCTCGAACTCCGTTGTCAGGTCGCTGCCAACACGCTTGGTGGGCGAGTTGGGGTCGGCCATGTCGGGGTACAGCTCCTCGAGGTGCTGCAGCTCGCGCAATAGCGCATCGAACTCGAAGTCCGATATCTCCGGTGAGTTCTCAACGTAGTATTTGTGGCTATGGTAGTCGAGCAACGAGGTAAGCTCCGACATACGCATCAAATCATCATTTCGGCTCATACGTCTTATACGCGCGTTATACGTTGTAAAGGTACACAATTTGTTTTGAATGGCGAAGAAAAATCGAAAAAATAAAAAAAATATTGTGTAATGCTTGCACATTATCAAATTGTGGCTACATTTGCGGAAAATTTGTGAACCATTAGAATTTAACACTAAATCATGGCAGTAAATAATACGAAGAAACGACTTGTAACAAGCATTCATAACCTATCGGTAGAGCAGCAGTCAGAGCTTAAGGCACTATATCCTCTCGGATTCAGCGAGATAATGCAGCGTATCGACAAACCCGATGGTAGCTTCTTCTACGTTGTGCCCTACGAGACCGAGGATACCTACTATCTGGTAAAGGTCGACGTAAAGGTTGACGATGGTCAGGATGACGAGAACGATGGATACTATGATGAGGATGATTTGAAGGGTGCCGATGAGTTGGCGGATGCCTCGGACGAGCCCTCGGATGACGACTTCTAATAGGTAACGACCATAAGATATAGACCCCGAAAGCGGATGCTTTCGGGGTCGTTGTTTATATACCCCAATGCGGGGTCGTATCGACTAATAATTTCTCTTATAGAACAATCTTGCTGCTGCCATTACAAACCGTTCGTTTATAAAAATTCATTTAGTATTTAGAGAATTAGGCGGTTTGTTGAATTTATTTTTAACTAATCTGCTCAACCCCTATTTTTGCGCATTATTGTTCTAATTAATACTGTGTAAAATGGATAAAAAAAGAATTGGTAATGGGGTGTACAACGCTCCCGAAATCTCCGTGGAGGAGATCTGTTTTGAACATGGATTTAGTATGTCGTTAGTCGAGAATGATGGCTTCGTGCTGGGCGATGATACGGCCTTTGGTGAGGAGGATGTAATATGGTAAACCGAGGAGCTATGAAGAGATTATTAGGATTTTTTGCCGTGGCCGTGATGATGTTGGCTATGGTAGGGTGTAATACCGAATTTGAGATTGATGCTGTCGGTGTGAAAGATAACGCCCTCTCGTTTCGAGCCGATGTGGTAACAACACGCACTGCGCTTGAACTTACCGACAAAGAGTGGAGGACTGTATGGGTTGGTGATGAGACCCTCGTGGTGTCGGATGGCGAGAGGGAGTTCGAATTTAAGAACTCAACGACAGATAAGGGCCTCTTCGTGGCCGAGGCCGATGGTGTTCGCTCGCTTATCGGTAAGAGCGTTAATGTTGTGTATAATAGTGTGATAGATAGTTATGCCGGTGCCGCAGGCATGATGCTTACGGGCGTGACTGATAACTTCAGCGAGGAGTCGTCAATCAACCTTGTAGCCGAGAACGCCTTTTTGAAACTTACCGCCGAGAGCGATGTCACACTCACGGCTGACAAGGCGATCTTTGGTGATGGTGTCACTACACTCACAGAGGTGAATATTGAGGCGGGTGAAAATATCTTTGTTGCGATATGTGCATCAGAGAATGTACGTCTGACGGCTCTTGTTGGTGGCGAGGAGGTCAAGTCGGCGACACTCGATTTTGTGAATAACAGGGTCTACAACCTCGGTGTTATTACTCTGTCAAAGCCTGCGAGCTACACGCTTACCTATAATAACGATGCTGATCTTTGGGCTAACACTGCGACCGTAAGTGTCGAGGTGGAGAATGCGGAGCTTGATGGTGCCGTGGCAAAGTATCGCAAGGTGGGCGAGGAGTTGTGGCATGCAGCGATGCTTAACGGTGGTGTTATAACCATCGCTCCGCAGTACACTGCTGCAACCAATGCGGGCGGTCGTGACTTCTATGCATACACGGATGGCACGGGTGTATATCTTGGTAATTCGTATGAAGTATCGCTTGAGGTAGATGGTGTAAGCGTTGCAACAACAGTGTTTGATGCCGGTGGTACGGCCGATGTGTTGCAGGATGCATCAATGGATAATTGGTCGAGCCATACGGTATCGGGTGCTCTAGTTGGAGGAACTATAAATCTTCCCAATGCTGATGATAGTAATGCCTTCTGGAGTAGTGGTAACAACAAATCGACAAGCTCATTGTGCTCGGCCGTTAGTGACGTTGGCGAGGAGGGTACATATTGTGCACAGCTGAAGGGTGATTCTGCATTTAGTGTTTTTGCTGCTGGTAACCTATTTGCAGGTATTATGGAGTTCGGTAATTTTTCTAATATGGGTAAAGGTTATGCTCGTTTTGGTCAGCCTTACACATATAATGCTCGCCCCTCTGCGCTTAAACTACGCCTTAATGCAACCATCTCTACGATCACCCATGTGGGCAATAATGACCCTGATGAGTCGTCGATCACCGTTGGTACAACGATGGATGAGTCGCGCATTATGTTTGCCTTGGTGAGCTGGAACGCTCGCCACACCATACAGTCGGGAACATCTATTGATGCCTCGACATTCTGGTCGCCACTCGATGCCGACCCCTCGGAGGGTAAGGTGATAGGCTATGGCGTAGCGGATATTACCCAAAGTACCGATGGTTGGGTAGACCTTGTGATCCCCGCATGCTGGTATGATACCGTGACAAAGCCGTCGGGAGATTATACGCTTGTGATATCGTGCGCAGCATCTAAACGTGGTGATTATCTCACCGGAAGCACCAATACGGTACTCCTGGTTGAGAACTTTGAGTGGGTCTATTAACAGTATTTTTATTCAACCTCAAACGGGGATGGCTAATTTACTTTTTAGTCATCCCCTTTTTGTACGGTTTGTGCACATGAGCGGCTAAACTAAAATCTATTAAACTATGAATGTGTTTATGAAGAGTATTTTGTGTGGTGCTGCGCTGATAGGCAGCTCTACGATGTCGCTGGCCTGCACAGGCATATCGCTCACGGCCAAGGATGGTAGCTATGTCCAAGCTAGAACTATCGAGTGGGCCTATGGCGCAGTGCTGAAGAGTGAGTATGTGGTAATTCCGCGTGGCGAGAGGTTGCGGTCGTACACCCCTTCGGGAGATGATGGACTGCAATTTAGTGCCAAGTATGGTGTCGTGGGGCTATCGGTCGAGGTTAAGGAGTTTATCGCCGAGGGTATCAACGAAGCGGGTCTGTCTGCGGGTCTGTTCTTTTTTCCGGGCTACGGAGGCTATGAGCCATTCGATGCCACACGGAGCGATATCACGCTTGCCGATATGCAGGTTGTGCAGTGGATGTTGACGCAGTTTGCTTCGATCGATGAGCTCATAGCATCAATCGATGGCGTGCGTATCGTCGCCTTGGTAGATAGTGCCGTGCTGCATTGGCGTATTGGTGAGCAGTCGGGACGTCAGGTGGTGATGGAGATTGTGGATGGCAAGCCTCGCTTCTATGAGAATAGGGTGGGAGTGTTGACCAATGCCCCGGGCTTCGAGTGGCATGTTACAAACCTGAATAACTATGTGAGCCTACGCCCTGGCAGTGCCGATAGCTATCAGCTGGGCGATGTTACGCTGAAGCCTCTTGGCGGTGGCTCGGCCATGCATGGTCTGCCAGGTGACTTCACCTCGCCCTCACGCTTTGTACGCGCGGCATTCTTCCGTAATACGGCGCACCAGCAGGCCGATGGATACTCCACCGTTCTGCAATGTTTCCATATACTCAATAACTTTGATGTGCCTATGGCTGTGGAAAATCCCCAAAATACCGCTCTGTGTAGTGCTACGCAGTGGACGTCGGCCATAGACCTTAAGTCGCTGAAGGTCTACTACAAGACACAGGCCAACAACTCGATACGTTGCATAGACCTCGGGGCGATTGATTTTGAGAGGGTCGCCTACCAGGCTCATCTGCTCGACAGCGAACCTGTGCAGCCCATAGAGTATATCACGATAGGGTAGTTACTCGTTGAGTTCCAACCAACGTAGCTCTCTTTGGTCAATGGCGGCAATGACCTCCTCGATGCGCTTCGAGAGTTCGGTAAGACGCTCAAAGCCGAGGTTGCCACCCGACAGCTCCGCCTCGAGTGCTGCTCGATCCTGACCAAGATCCTTGAGCTCGGCCTCGATCTGCTCCAGCTCGCGCTGCTCCTTGAATGATAGTTTACGCTTCGAGGTGTCGTGTGTGCGCTGGGGCTGCGGCTTGGGCGATGATGTGCGCTGTCGGCTGCGCTCCTCGGCCTCAACCTCGCGCGAGTACTCGCGGTACTCGCTGTACATGCCTACGAAGTCCTTGACAACGCCGCCACCCTCGAAGATAAAGAGGTGGTCGACGGTCTTGTCGAGGAAGTAGCGGTCGTGTGACACTATAAGCAGGCATCCCTTGAACTCTCGCAGGTACTCCTCCAAGACGTTGAGTGTCATGATGTCGAGGTCGTTGGTCGGCTCGTCGAGAATGAGCATATTGGGGTTGCGCATCAGTACGGTGAGCAGATACAGTCTGCGCTGTTCACCGCCACTGAGTATGTCTACACGTTTGTTGAACGTCTCGTGAGGGAAGAGGAAACGGTTGAGCATCGTTGTTGCCGAGATGCTCTGACCATCCGACGTGCGCGATATCTCGGCTATCTCCTGCACGCACTCCAGCACGGTCTGTCCGGCCTTGAAGCTGATACCGCGCTGCGAATAGTAGCCTATGCGCAGTGTCTCGCCATGCTCGATGGTGCCTCTGTCGGGCTTCAGTATGCCGGCCATGAGGTTTAGGAAGGTGGTCTTACCCACGCCGTTGCGCCCCACGATGCCCACGCGCTCACCGCGCGTAAACTTATACGAAAACCTATCGAGCATCTTGCGCTCACCGAAGTGTAGGTCTACATCCGTGCAGTCGATAATCTTCCTGCCGAGACGCGAGGTGGCGACATCAATCTCGACATTATCCGTTTTAAGGCTCACCGACGCTCTGTCCTTAAGGTCGTAGAAGGCATTTATGCGGTAACGCGCCTTGCCTGTGCGCGCCTGCGGTGTGCTGCGTATCCACTCCAACTCGCGTCGTAGGAGGTTTCGCGACTTGTCGATCTCGGCCTGCATATTGAGGTATCGCTCCTCGCGCTTCTCGAGATACTGTGTATAGTTGCCGCGATATGTGTATAGCTTGCCTCGGTCAATCTCCATGATGGTGTTGCACACGCGATCCAGAAAGTAGCGGTCGTGAGTGACCATCAGCAGCGTGCATCGCGAGCGTTGCAGATACCCCTCCAGATACTCTATGATGTCGATGTCGAGGTGGTTGGTGGGCTCATCCATGATCAGAAACTCGGCATTCTGGAGCATCATGCATGCCAGAGCTACACGCTTTGCCTCGCCACCCGATAGCTCACCCATCGGCTGATCGAGGCGTTCGATCTTAAGCGAGGTGAGCACCTGCTTGATATTCTGCTCTACGGACCAGCCATCCATGGCATCCATGCCGGCCATGGCTCGCTCCAGGCGTGCGCTGTCGCCCGAGAGCAGTGCCTCTTCGTACTCCCTTATTGCGGGCGAGAGATCACCCATGCGGTTGTACACCTCGTCAAAGACCGTGTTGTCGGGGTTGAACGATGTGCTCTGGTCGAGGAAGGCAACGCGGATATCCTTCATGAACTTTATCTCGCCACCACGATCCGAGTGCTCGATGCCGGCCAATATCTTCAATAGTGAAGACTTGCCGGTGCCGTTGGGGGCTACAAGGGCTATCTTGTCACCCTCGTTGATGTTGAAGCTGATGTCGGAGAACAGCGTGCGGTCGCCGTATGATTTAGAGATGTTTTCTACCTGAAGGTAACTTGCCATTGCAGAGCAAATTATAGAGTGTTACTTAAATTCAAATCAAGGTCGTAGGCCATGCGCTCGCCACTCTCATATCGGATGATACCCGTGAAGTTGAAGCCGAGGCGTTGCATCATGCCGAGCATGCGCACATTACCCCTGTGGGTGTCTATGCGAAAGGCTGTGAGGTTGGCTCTGCGAGCCGTATCAGCCGCATATTGCATCAACTCCAGTGCAATGCCTCTGCGACGTTGTGTGCCATCGACACACAGACGATGCACAACGACATAGTCGTTTGGCGTGTTCCACCTCTCGTCGGCAATCTGTTTGTAGGCCTCCTCGCCGGTAAGCACTATGGCGGCATAGCCGATGGGGCGGTTATGCGCATCTACAGCCACATATCCCACATCGGCATTAACATCTGCCTCGATAGCTGCCCTCGAGGGGTAGCCATCCTGCCACTGATCAATACCCAACTCGGCCAGTGCACGTTGGGCACTTGCCACGATGGTCATCACGGTGTCGATATCGCTGTGTTGTGCCTTGCGGATCATTGTTTACGAGCTATGTAGGCGATTTTGTGCTGAATGATGTATAGGTTGAAGAGTGTCACTGCTACGCATATAGTAGTGCCGCTAACTATGGCAGGCCATAGGGTAGTGTGTAGCTCTGTATCAGCCAACGAGGCGAGATAGTCCGAGTATAGACTCTGAATTACTGCTGTTGCGATGATGCCAAGGGCCAATATCGCCAAATTCATCACCAGAACAATCATGTTGTAGGGGCGGGCTATCTGGTGTGGGGTGTAGCCAATAAGGTTGAGATTCTCCAACTTGTCGATGTTCTTCTGGATGATGAGATATATGCTCAACGTGAGAATAACGATAGACAATACGCTGAATATAAGGCCGATTATAACAACTACCGCAACCGCGACTTTAAGTAGGAACAGAGCCTTGCTACTCTCTGCTGGTCTCTCTTCGCTGACATATCCGTTTTCGGTCAGATACTCGACCACCTTGGGGTCGCCCGGGTTGGCAACCTCCAATATCAGGCGCGACACCTCGCGCTCGGTAGTGCCGGCAAACCTCTCGTTGGCCCACTGCATAAAGTCCATCGGAACAAGTATCGTATTGAGTCTGTCGGAGAAGCCGACAACGCGGCCACTATACTCCTCGCGATGACCATTGCCGGTAAGCCTCACGCCAAGCTCAACGCTCTTGATAAGCGACTCGGTGATCTGTGGCAGTCCCTGTGTGTTGCTAAAGCCGAAGTTATAGAGGTTTAGGTAGTTGCGCGGGATAATTATAGGAATTTCTCGCTTGGCGGAGTCGAAAGCCCACGCTTCGGTCTCAACATCTATAAACTCGTCGGGCACAGCCTCAAAGAACATCATCGTTGAGAGCTTGCGGCCACTGAACATCACACTTCCATATACCTCGTATTGTGATGATGAGAACTCGCCGAGACTCTCCACAAACTCCGTGTTGGCAATGGCCTCGATCTCGTCGGCATCAAACTTCGTGGCATTGATCCCAACGCGCTTAACGGGCTTGCTGATTATCATATAGTCGTTGCCTATCAGCGATTTCTCGCCACTGAGCATCGGCTTTACGTCTGAGTAGGCCTGAACGCCACAAAGGATGATAACCACGCCTATTAGGTTGGTTACAAAGAAAACAGCCAGCTCTGTGATACTTATATTTTGCTTTAGTAGTTTCCAGATTAGCTTCATAGTTTCAGACACTTGTCGTAATTAATATCCATGTGCTTGCCGATAGACGTAGCTATGATCGCCGCGCCCTGACGATGTGTCTCCTCAAGGATGATATCGCGCATGATGTCGCTATTGCGGTCGTCGAGGTGTGATATTGGCTCGTCGAGAAGCAGGAAGTCGATGGGCTGGCAGAGTGCGCGAATTAGTGCCACGCGCTGCTGCTGGCCATAAGACATCTTGTCGATACGCGAGTTTAGCTTATCGGCGATACCCATCTGCTCGAACCAACGCTTGATGGTCGAGAGGCTCTGCATTGAGCCTATGCGACTCTTAATCTCGACATTCTCCAGTGCTGTTAGCTCGCTAAAGAGGCGCAGATCCTGAAACAGGATGCTCAACGAGCTCTGACGCACCTTGCTCCACTCGTTTGTTGTAAGCGTGGAGATGTCGCACTCGTCGAACGATATCGAGCCCTGGTAGTCGCCTCGCATGCCGTAAAGGTAGCTGCACAACGATGACTTTCCTGTGCCCGACTCGGCCTCGATGAGGTAGCTCTCTCCTCGCTCGAAGCATACGTCATTGAGCCACACATCGGAGTGCAGATCACCTCGCTCGGCGAAAATCTTGGGCACTACGCCCTTTAGTCTGATACTCTTCACTACTGCAAAAGGCTGAAGATGCCACCGGGAAGCAACGTATCTACAATGTGCTTAAGGGCATTGGTGTTATCACTATCAAATACAATGGCCAACTCACCGTGGTAAAGGTCGCTATTCATTGCATAGATATAGCTCATCGAGTTGATCAATGCCGCTGCCTCGGGAGTAAACTCTGTGGCCAACATCTTGTACCACATGCTAATATAGCTGCTGTGCAGTGCCGAGGCTATGTCGACTACCATGTATGCTGCGCTATCCTCTACGTCGCTCATCCAGCGTGATTTGGCAGCCGTGGGCTCGGTCGCACCGGGCGTGAAGTTAAGGCCCGTGTAGAACATGTCGGCCTGCTGACCGAGGAATATGCCCATGTCGGGAGCTATGTTTACATAGTAGCTGTTGGGCTCAACCGAAGTTAGCATGCCGGCACCAAATGCCGCTACATTAGATATAATGTAGTCGTCCTTCACCTCGGCCATCACGACAGCCTCGATATGGGGCGTGGCGTAGGGGTCTACGCCGTTAATCTCGTTGAGCGAGATGGTGACGTCACCATTGATTGAGCTGATGGCACCCTCGGCAATAGCCATGTAGGTGTTGAACTCGTTGCGGTTGACACCCGTCATCGCCTCGATGTCTATGGTGTTAAGGTAGTCGTTGATCAACGCCATGAACTTCTCGCCATCGAGGTTGGTGTTGAGCACGGCAATGACATCCTGCGGCAGATAGTCGATGTTGTTGTTCGAGCAGCTCTTTATCCATGTGTACTCCTCCATGTTGACATCCGCAAGCTCTACGTCCATCGTGGCACGTCCTTTATCGAATGTGATGCCGAGGGTAGCAGAGGCCTCCTCGCCGAGGCTGTTGCGACTCTTTTCGAGCTGTGCTATCTGGTCGGTAAGACCGCTGGCCTTGGCGTTGAATATTGCTAAATCAATCATGCTGTTGCAGTCGATGGCAAGTGCAAAGTCACGCTCCGCAAACTGATCAAGATCGGCGTAGGGCAGTGCCATTGCGCTGTTAAACGAAGCGTTGAGATCGCCGTTCATAACCGATGCTAAAACAATGTGTTGGTTGTTGTAACCAAGCATGACGTTCTCTCCGAGGTTGGCGATAGTTCTAATGTTGCCATTGGTCGTCAGCTCATAGTTTGTGCCCTGCTCTTTGTTGCTGATCGAGCAGAGTATCTTTGCCAATTTGTCGACACTCTTAATGTCGTGAATTTCGGCAAAAGCGACAAACTCCACCTCCTCGCTTTGGGGGTCGAAGTTGATGTAGCCATAGAAGGGGCTGTCGAAGGTGATACCGGTGTTGTTGAGATCTGCGATAGCACTCTTCAGATACTCGGCATCGTCGCTCTCCTCCACCTTGGCGGCGGCCATCGAGCCGATCATAGCGCGCTGCTGCTCGCCAAACTGCGCCAAAATACCACTCTTGTCGGCAAGCTGCTTGCCATCCAACATAAATACGAAGTCGGCCTTAAGGGGTTCGCGGTCGGGCCTTTTGCATCCCTCCAGTACGAGGTAGGCTCCCAAGGAGATAACTGCGATAGAGAGCAGTGCAAAGATAAACTTTTTCATAAGTAGTCTATGTTTTTATTTTTGTATTATCAGAACTATCCAACATACAAAGATATAAATATTTTCACAAAATGTTCGATATGCGCGCTTTTTTATAGAGTAATAAGTATGAATACTTATTCGGTATCGATAAAAAATGAGTACATTTGCGCTAATAATTATAAAACGGAAAAATCCGAACCAAATATATGGAAAACTTCAAACCTACCAAGTACACATTAAAGTGTGTTGCCACCTCACGCGAGTTTGCCGATGAGGGTTGGATCCTCGACGATGCCGAGTGCAAGAGCCCATCACTGGTGCGTGCCGACTACCAGACAAAACAGATAGAGGTTAAGAGCGATGACTATGGCCTATATAAGTATTGTGATTGGTTGCCCATCAAGCGTATGCTGAAGGGGTCGTCAGCCCCTGTGACATACCGTAGCGAGGCTCTGGCCAAGCATCTCGGCCTGTCTAATCTCTGGATTACCATCAGTGGTTACTGCCCCGAGCGTGGCGTGCGCATGACGACCTGCTCGTTTAAGGAGACCGAGGCATACAGCGTGTGTGCCCGTATAGAAGAGGTTGAGGAGCGTGTACTTGTAGTAGCATCGGCCGGTAATACCGCTCGTGCATTTGCCAAGGTTTGCTCGGATAACAACATCAAGTTGTTGCTTGCCGTACCCCACGACAACCTCTCGGCACTCTGGTTTACAGAGCCTCTGAACGACTGCGTGAAGCTCATCGCGTGCGACAAGGGTGGCGACTACTTCGATGCCATCAACCTCTCGAACATCGCGCTTAAGTCGTCGAAGTTCTATGCCGAGGGTGGTGCCAAGAATATCGCTCGACGTGATGGTATGTCTACCACGATGCTCTCGGCTGCTACCACCATTGGCCGTATCCCAGACTACTATTTCCAGGCTGTCGGTAGCGGTACCGGTGCCATTGCTGCATGGGAGGCCAATATGCGCCTTGTGGAGGATGGTCGCTTTGGTAGCAATATTGCAAAGCTGATCGTGTCGCAGAACGCCCCCTTTGTGCCTATGTACGATGCATGGCGTGCCGACTCGCGCGAGATGCTGCCCTACGATACCAAGAAGGCGCGTCGCGATGCCGAGCTTATTGATGCCAAGGTGCTCTCTAATCGCAAGCCCCCTTACGGCATTGCGGGCGGTCTGTACGATGCTCTTAAGGCTACGGGTGGCGACATTATGGTGGCTACAAACGCACAGTCGCGTCGTGCTTGCAAGCTCTTCAAGGAGTTGGAGGGCATAGATATCTATCCCGCACCGGGCGTCGCCCTTGCCTCTCTTATCAAGATGGTCGAGTCGGGAAATATCGATAAGGATGCATGTATTATGCTCAATGTCACGGGTGCCGGCGAAGAGGCTGTGAAGAGGGGTCGTGAGATGTGGTATCTCAAGCCCTCAAAGGTATTCTCGCTCACGCCCGATGTTGACGAGGTGGTAAGTTTCGTTGAAACACTCTTTTAAACGATATAGCTATGCTCTATCCGCTTAAGTTCAAGCCCCGTGTCAAGGAGCGTATATGGGGTGGCAGTGCCATTTTGAAGAAGAAGGGTAAGGCGGTGTCGCGCCTACCTAAAGATAGGCTCTATGGCGAGAGCTGGGATCTGTCGTCGGTCAAGGGCGACATATCGGTGGTTGCCAACGGCATGCTCAAGGGTAACAACCTTCAGGAGCTTATCGAGGTGTACATGGGTGACTTGGTTGGTGAGGAGAACTTCGAGCGATATGGTCTGGAGTTTCCGCTGCTTGTCAAGTATCTGGACTGCAACGATCGTCTGTCGGTGCAGGTGCACCCCGATGATGCACTCGCGGAGGAGCGTCACAACAGCTTTGGCAAGACAGAGGCTTGGTATGTGGTAGATTGTAAGCCCGGGGCAGCAATATATCTCGGTTTTAAGAATTTGGAGCTTACGCGCGAGGAGTATATTGCCGCAGTTGCCGAGTCGCGCCTCGAGGAGCTGCTCAACAGGGTAGAGGTGCACCCCGGTGATGTCTTCTTTATCCCTGCCGGCACGGTGCATGCCCTCGGCGCAGGTATCGAGGTGGTGGAGGTGCAGCAGACATCCGACGTTACATACAGAATATACGATTGGGATCGCGTAGATAGCGAGGGTAAGAGCCGCGAGTTGCACACTGCGCTTGCTGTCGATGCCATCGACTTTGAAGCCGATGCCGATCTGTTGCATAAGCGATATATGCTCAATAGCGGTGGTGAGGCTACGGTGATACGCTCGCCATACTTTACGATGAAGCTGCATGATGTAGCCCAGAGTAAGGCTTTAGACCGCTCAATGCTCGATACATTTATTATATATATATGTCTTAACGGCTCGCTGCGTATCATCGCCGATGGTCAGGAGGAGAGCCTTGCAGAGGGCGAGCTGGTGCTTGTCCCTGCGCAGGTCTGCGACGTGGAGCTTCACGGCGATGGCCGACTTATGGAGGTGTATGTAGCTAACGAGTAGCTTGGATGTCACCACAGATAGCTATAATCTCGGAGAATACGCTCTGCTCTATGGCACTGCGTGGTATGCTGTCGGATATGGCACCCGGCATTGATGTTGTGTGCTATCGTTCGATAGAGGAGTATGAGGGTGCAGGGCCAAAGATGGTTGCCCACCACTTTGTCTCTGCCTCGATAGCCTTCCAGCACCCCGAGATTTTTCAGCCTATAATGCGCCGCACCATCATCATCACTGAGGGTGAGGCATCCCCATTTCAGCAGACAGGCTTCCGCACCATAGATGCCACAGCCTCCGAGCAGGAGATTGTGCGCACGATCTTGCATATACATCAGCAGGGCCATGGCCATGGCCACGCGCATGGTCATCATCCGTGCGATGTTAATCGTGATGGACAGCCACAACTCTCGTCACGCGAGAGGGATGTGTTGGCTCTTGTTGTGAAGGGTTACATAAACAAGGAGATTGCCGAACAACTCAACATATCACCCGCCACGGTAATCTTTCACCGTAACAACATATCGGAGAAGCTTAAGACCCGATCAATAGGTCGTCTTACGATATATGCCGTGTTGAATAACATCGTGTCACTGACCGATATATAACCCCTATATAAAGTAGTGCTTCGTATACTGCTAATATCCCTGTTTTTGTTTGTTGCTACGCACACATCTGCCCAACAGAGCGGCATGGATGGGGCTATGCAGCGTTATGGCCTGGTAAATATCGCCGACCTGGACACGACCATTCGTGTTGAACTGAAGTACTCCACGTCGGATAACTTCGTGGGTAGGGATATGTATGGCGATTTGGATGATGCCTACTTCGAGGCGGCCTTTGCGCAGAAGGTGGTGATGGCTCAACGGGCACTGCACGCAAGATACCCCCGATACAACCTGCTCATCTACGATGCTGCCCGACCTATCAGCGTGCAGCGCACGATGCGTCGCATGGTTGAAGGTACCACTCTCGAGGGTTTTGTTGCCGATGGCAGCAAGGGTGGTAGACACAACTATGGCGTGGCGGTGGACCTTACCATTGTAGATGATAGTGGCGTGCCTCTTGATATGGGTACAGAGTTTGATAACCTCACCACAAGGGCATACGTCAAGGGTACGCCCGACAGCTCGGATGGCTCAACCCGCACACTTTGCGTCTATCGCGCCTATGCCGATTGGCAGGTTAGCCAGGGGTTGATAACACGTCAGCAGGCAGACAATCGTCTTCTGCTTATAGAGGTGATGCTCGAAGCGGAGCTATACCCCTACCGACGAGAGTGGTGGCACTTCGAGGAGCTGCTTCCCATGAACGAAACACGACAGCGATATCCGCTGCTTGACTTTTAGGGGTATAGTGCTCTTGTTATACAGGTAATGATGCAAAAATGGGCTGTCGCAACTTTTTTGTTGGGCAGCCCATTTAAGTTTGGTCGTTCAGATATGCTATTCGCGTATCAGTGACTTTATGTTTTCAATCAACATGCTCACCGCTACCGAGTTAAATCCTCCCTCGGGGATGATTACATCGGCATGTTTCTTCGAGGGCTCCACAAACTCTTCGTGCATGGGCTTTACCGTGGTGGTATATTGATCTATAACCGATTGCATGGTGCGACCACGCTCGCACACATCTCTTAAGATGCGGCGTGCCAAGCGAACATCGGCATCGGTGTCGACAAAGACCTTGATATCCATCAAATCGCGCAACTCCTTGTTCTCGAATATCAGGATGCCATCTACGATAATAACTCGTGAGGGCTTAACCAGCACCTTCTCGTCAGTGCGGTTGTGGTCGACAAACGAGTATACGGGGTGCTCGACGGGTACACAGCTCTTCAACGTGCGTATGTGCTCAACCAGCATGTCGGTGTCGAATGCCGCCGGATGGTCATAGTTGAGCTTGGTGCGCTCCTCGTAGGTTAGCTCGGGATGTGCCTTATAGTAGTAGTCGTGGCACAGCGTAGCCACATCAGCATCCTGGAAGGCCTCCTGTAGCTTCTTCACAAGTGTCGACTTGCCAGAGCCTGTACCACCGGCAACGCCAATAACGGTAACTTTCATGGTAGTGGATCTATTAAAAGGGGTTGCGCCATTGGCACAACCCCGACATGGTTTAAGCGTCAATATTTGCGTAGTGCGCGTTCTTCTCGATAAACTCGCGGCGAGGAGGTACCTCATCACCCATAAGCATCGAGAATATGCGGTCGGCCTCGGCAGCATTCTCCACGGTCACCTGACGCAGAATGCGTGTCTCGGGGTTCATTGTGGTCTCCCACAGCTGCTGGGCGTTCATCTCACCAAGACCTTTGTATCGCTGAACGTGTGTGCCCTTTGCACCAAACTCTGCGGTTATCTCATCGCGCTCCTTGTCGGTCCAGCAGTAACGCTCCTGCTTGCCCTTCTTGACGAGGTACAAGGGTGGGGTGGCGATGTAGATATGTCCATTCTCGATGAGTGCCTTCATCTTGCGGAAGAAGAAGGTGAGCATCAGCGTGGCGATGTGCGATCCGTCGACGTCGGCATCGGTCATGATGATGATCTTGTCGTAGCGCAACTTCTCGAGGTTCAGAGCCTTGCTATCCTCGGCAGTGCCGATAGATACACCAAGGGCGGTGAACATGTTCTTGATCTCCTCGTTCTCCCACATGCGGTGCTCCTGTGCCTTCTCAACATTGAGGATCTTACCTCGCAGAGGCATGATGGCCTGGAAGACGCGGTCACGGCCCTGCTTGGCAGTACCACCTGCCGAGTCACCCTCGACGAAGAAGATCTCTGCGATAGAGCGATCGCGGCTCGAGCAGTCGGCCAGCTTACCGGGCAGGCCTGCACCCGAGAGCACCGTCTTGCGCTGCACAGCCTCGCGGGCGTTGCGTGCAGCATGGCGAGCCTGGGCCGCAAGGATAACCTTCTGTACGATAGCCTTGGCATCCTTGGGGTTCTCCTCAAGGTAGTGGGTGAGGGCTGCCGACATGGCGCGGTTGACGGCACCGGCGATCTCGTCGTTACCCAGCTTGGTCTTGGTCTGGCCCTCGAACTGGGGCTCGGCAACCTTAACCGAGATAACGGCCGTAAGACCCTCACGGAAGTCATCACCGTTGATGTCGAACTTCAGCTTGGCCAGCATGCCGCTATCCTCGGCATACTTCTTAAGTGTGCGGGTCAGCGCGTGGCGGAAGCCGGTGAGATGTGTACCACCCTCGATGGTGTTGATATTATTTACATAAGAGTGTACATTCTCCGAGTAAGAGTCGTTGTACTGCATGGCAACCTCCACGGGAACGCCGCTCTCCTCGGTGTCGAGGTAGATGATGTTCTCGATGATCTTCTGGCCGCGTGTAGCATCGAGATACTCGACAAACTCGCTCAAGCCGTGCTCCGAGTAGAAGTGATCCGACATAAATTCGCCATCCTCCAGCTTCACACGGCGGTCGGTAAGCGTGAGGTGGATGCCCTTGTTCAGGAAGGCAAGCTCACGCAGGCGGTTGGCCAGGATCTCATACTTGTACTCGGTAGTAAGGGTGAAGATCTCGCCATCGGGCTTAAAGGTGATGGTCGTACCGCGATCCTCGCAGTCGCCCATGATCTCGACCTGCGACGTGGGCTTACCCTGTGAGTAGGTCTGCTTATAGATCTTGCCACCACGGTGAATCTCGGCAATGAGCAGGGTAGAGAGGGCGTTAACACACGACACACCTACACCATGCAGACCACCCGATACCTTGTAGCTACCCTTGTCAAACTTACCACCTGCGTGAAGCACGGTAAGTACAACCTCAAGGGCCGACTTACCCTCCTTCTCGTGGTAGTCGGTAGGGATACCACGACCGTTATCCTTCACCGAGATCGAGTTGTCCTCGTTGATGGTAACGTAGATATCGTTACAGTAACCTGCCAATGCCTCGTCGATAGAGTTGTCCACAACCTCATATACGAGGTGGTGCAGACCCTTCTCACCGATGTCGCCAATGTACATTGCCGGACGCTTGCGCACAGCCTCCAGACCTTCGAGGACTTGGATATTCGACGCCGAATACTCCTCCTCGTGTTTCATCACTTTCTCTTGTTCGGTATTCATTATATTGTGTTTTGTTCGTTCGGTACTAAAAACGTACAAAGATAGAAAACTTTTTTCTAAAAAGCAAGCGGTTAAATCTATGATTTAATTCAATAGTTACGTTTTATTCGGAGTGCTGAATAGTGTCTTATTCTGCAACGTGCTTTTTCGTCAATTCACACGGCTGTTTCATCTGCCGATTACTACCACTCGGCATAAAACATAACCCTATTTTTTGCTTTTTCGATCTAAAAGCGTATATTTGTACAATTATGAAAAAGATTAAGAATGTAGTATTTGACCTCGGCGGTGTTGTATTTTCGCGCGACCCACGCAAGTTCGAACCCGAATTTATCAAATTCTTCTCGTATATCGCCCTGCCACGGATGCCCCTGTTTTGGGAGGAGTATGACCGTGGTGTGGTGAGTTACGACGAGGTGATCGGGGCTCTTGCCGAGTATAACTCATGCGACAGAGAACTGGCCGCAAAGAACCTTCGCCGATCAATACTTACACAAGAGCAAATACCGTCGACAAAGTCGCTCATCGAGGCTCTGCGTGCTGCTGAATATAAACTTTATGTGTTGTCTAATATGTCGTTGGAATTCATAGAGTTTCTTCGTAAGCAGGATGTCTATAAAAATTTCGATGGCGAGGTCGTTTCGTGCGAGGAGCACATCATCAAACCGCAGCCCGAGATCTACCGACTTCTGACCTCGAGGTATGGTCTTGACCCAGCCGAAACGCTCTTTATTGACGATCGAAAAGCCAATGTCGAGGCGGCTATAAACGAGGGGTGGCAGGGCTACCATTTCAGTGCCCATGAGCCCGCGAAGAGCTGTGCCGAATTAGCAGAGATGTTATTGAAATAAACATATAATAAACATAGGTATGACACTAAATTTAAGATTAGAGTATCAAACCTCCTATGGAGAGGATCTCTATGTTGTAGTCGGCTCCCAGAGGGAGAAGGCCTACCCGATGCAGTACCTCGGTGACGGCATCTGGGATGCCTCGCTTAAGCTCACCACAGCATCAGTTGAGTACCGCTATGAGGTACGTCGAGGCGAGGATGTTGTACGCAAGGAGTGGGGCGCAAAACACTCATTGGCAACCGATGGCAAGGCAAAGACGGTGCGCGTCGTTGACCGCTGGCACGACATGCCCGCCGATCGCTCGTTCCGTTCGTCGATGTTTACCGACGGTGTCTTTGCACGTCCGAAGGTCAAGCGCGCGCAGGCCATAGCCGAGGGCACGCTCACCATTCGTGCCGAGGTCTCGGTGGTACGCTCTACGCAGCGCGTTGTGCTTGTAGGCGAGAACAAGGCCTTGGGCTGCTGGGATGTTGCAAAGGGTGTGCAGATGAGCGATGAGCAGGCTCCGTTGTGGAGTGCCCGCATCAAGGCACCGAAGGGCGGTTTTGCATATAAGTTCGTTATCGTAGACACCGAGAGTGGCGACGTTGTGGCGTGGCAGTCGGGCGAGAACTACTACTTCGCGGATAGCGTTCAGCCGGGCGAGGCAGTCGTTGTCGACTCGTTGCGTCCGCAGTTCGATATGGCTGCTTGGCGTGGTGCCGGTGTAGCCATCCCCGTATTCTCGTTGCGCTCGGAGCAGAGCTTTGGCGTCGGTGAGTTTAACGACCTGCGTCTTATGGTCGACTGGGCTGCCGTGACGGGCCAGTCTATCATCCAGATATTGCCCATCAACGATACTACGATGACCAATACATGGCAGGATTCGTACCCTTATAACGCCAACTCAACCTTTGCTCTGCACCCCCAGTTCCTGCATCTGCCTCTGGTCGGTGAGCTGAAGGATAAGGCGGCCAAGGCACGCTTCGAGAAGCTCGGCAAGGAGCTTAACGAGCTGCCCATGGTTGACTATGAGAGGGTTAACAATGCCAAGGCCGAGTACCTGCACCTTATCTTCGAGCAGGATGGAGCCAAGACTCTCGCCTCAAAGGAGTTTAAGAGCTTTATGGCCGCTAACGAGGAGTGGTTGCGTCCCTATGCCGTGTTCTGCGCGTTGCGCGACGAGAAGGGTACTCCCGACTTCTCGCAGTGGGGCTCTATGGCAAAGTATACCAAGGCCAAGGCTGCAAAGTACGAAAAGGAGCACGCCGAGGCTGTTGCATACAACTACTTCGTGCAGTTCCACCTCTCGCGCCAGTTGCGTGCCGTGCGCGATTATGCACACTCGAAGGGCGTTGTGCTGAAGGGCGATATTCCTATCGGTATCTCTCGCACGTCGGTTGATGCATGGGTATATCCCGAGCTCTTCAACATGGACTCGTCTGCCGGTGCACCACCCGATGACTTCTCGGTGATGGGTCAGAATTGGGGTTTTCCTACATACAACTGGGCGAAGATGGCCGAGGATGGCTATGTGTGGTGGAAGGCTCGCTTTGTGAAGATGTCCGAGTACTTCGATGCATACCGTATCGACCATATCCTCGGTTTCTTCCGCATCTGGGAGATTCCGCTGGATGCCGTAAATGCCCTGCTGGGCCGTTTCAATCCCGCACTGCCCTACACTGTTGATGAGATACGCAGCTATGGCTTCAACTTTGACGGAGGCTGGCATGTGGGCGACATCACACAGACGGACAACGTGCTCTTTGTCGAGGATAAGTTGCAGAAGGGTAGGTTCCATCCGCGCATCTCGGCATACTCGACCGATTGCTACCGTTGGCTGTCGGATGATCAGAAGGAGGCCTACAACCGCCTCTATAACGACTTCTTCTATCGTCGCCACAACGACTTCTGGCAGTGGGAGGCGATGAAGAAGCTGCCGCCGCTGATCGAGTCTACCGGTATGTTGGTATGTGGCGAGGATCTGGGTATGATTCCCGATTGCGTGCCTGCGGTGATGTCTGGCGAGCAGATCCTGTCGCTCGAGATTCAGCGTATGCCCAAGGATCCCAAGGTGGAGTTCGGTTCGACCTACGACTACCCCTATCTGTCGGTATGTACCACAGGTACACACGACATGAACCCCTTGCGCGCTTGGTGGGAGGAGGATCGTGGCATAACCCAGCGTTTCTACAACCAGGTTCTCGGTGCTTGGGGTGATGCCCCCTACTTCTGCGAGCCCTGGATATGTGAGCAGGTGATCGCCATGCACCTTAAGTCGCCCGCTATGCTTACCATTCTGCCTCTGCAGGATTGGGTGGCTATGGACGGCGAGCTGCGCCGCGAGAACCCCAACGAGGAGCGTATCAATGTGCCTGCCAACTCGCGCCACTACTGGCGTTATCGCATGCACATCACCCTCGAGGAGTTGCTCAAGGCCGACAACCTCAATAAGATGATACGTTATAAGATTGCCGAGTCGGGCAGATAACACCCATCATACACTCTGAAAACGATAGATGGCGCATAGGCGAGAGTAGTGCTCGCTTATGCGCCATCTATGGTATGCGTTCATATCTCGTGTGAGTTTTTTACTCGTAGTCCACAATTTCTAAAAAACAATTCGTATCTTTGTGGGGCGAATAGTTAAGGCGTATGGTACTCCATACGCCCGAGTGTGACTCCGAAAGGATTCGAACCTTCATCGTAAGAACCGGAATCTTAAATTCTATCCATTGAACTACGGAGCCGCGCTGCAAATATACTAAATTTATTTGTATTATGACAAACAAATTTGCCAACTGGGAGCGTTTGGAGGCCGTAATATCATGGACGGGCATGACCATCAACAGCTTTGCGCTGTATATTGGTCTTGGTCGTAGTGATTCGCTCTACCATATTAAGCGAGGCAGCTTCGGCATCTCGCACGACTTGGCAGATCGCATCACGAGTAGGTTCCCCGATGTTGACCGCACATGGCTGTTGACCGGCATAGGGGCGATGCTCAACAGTGGTGATGCCTACACCGGTGCGCAGATACCATACTATAAAGATGAGGTGGAGAAGCTGTTGCTTAACCCCGAAGAGATAAAACCCTCGGGGTACATCTATCTACCTTATACGCATAGTGCGGAGATTGTGGCTCGCTCGTTATCTCGCGCAATGTGTGATGTGCAGTGCGCTGCCACCGATCTGTTTCTTACGCGATATGAGGTCGAGCAGGTTGTGCAGGGTAATGAGTATGTGCTTCAGGTGGGTAATCAGGTGTTGTGGCGCAAGGTGCGCTTTGTTGCGGGCGAGGTGGGTAAGTGGCGACTTGTGGCCCGTGACCGCGAGGAGTACCCCGATATGATTGTAGATTGTAGTGACATAAGACAGGTGTGGCGAGTTATTGCGCGCCTTGCTGTTATGTCGAGTTAAAACACAGAAAAATAGAGTTATACAATGAATATGTTAAGTATAATCTGGGATTGGGATCCCACGTTTTTGATGCTTGGTAGCCTGGATATCCGTTGGTATGGTCTTATGTGGGCCGTAGGTATCTTGTGCGCTGAACGTATTGTCGCCAATGTCTGCAAGAGGGAGGGCCTTCCCCAGCAGACCGTCGAGTCGGCCTTTATTTGGATTGTGCTGGGTACGTTCATTGGTGCCCGTGTGGGTCACTGTCTCTTCTACGAGCCCGAGGTCTATCTGCCCGAGCCATGGCGTATCATCACCGACATTCGTGATGGAGGTATGGCCAGCCACGGAGCAACCATAGGTATTATCCTCGGTATCTGGTTCTTTGTCAAGCGCAACCATCTCCCCTTTATCTGGGGTCTGGATCGCATCGCTATCGTTGCACCGTTGAGCGGCGCGATAATCCGTTTTGGTAACCTCTTTAACTCGGAGATTGTGGGTAAGGTGAGCGATCTGCCTTGGGCATTTAAGTTCGTAAGACACGATGCACCGCGAGCATTCTACGAGTTTGATGGTAATGTGCCTGCAGAGATCTTGGCAGAGATACCTGCACGTCATCCGGCACAGCTCTATGAGGCAATATGCTATCTTGTTACATTCGTGTTACTTATGTGGATGTACTACCGTAAAGATTTAGGTAGACGTCGTCCGGGTCTGCTCTTTGGCTGGGCTATGATCGGAATCTTCCTCACGCGCTTCTTTATCGAGTTTATCAAGGAGCGTCAGGTTGCCTTCGAGGATGCTATGACACTCGATATGGGCCAGTGGTTGAGCATTCCGTTTATCCTTATAGGTATCTATATGATATGCCGAAGTATGATGCGACCTGTGGTGTCGGATGTGGATGCTGTTGCGCAGTATGCCAACAATATGTATAAGGCCGAGGAGAAGCGTAAGGCCAATAATGCCAAGAAGAATGGTAAACGAGGTAAATAAGTTGATATACAACCTTTTGCTCGATGCCCACGCGGTCTTTCTACCCGATGTGGGCACGTTGCATATAGTTCGCCAAAAGGCGCAGTTGGATGGCCGTAGGGTGGTGTCGCCTCGCTACAATGTGGAGTTCTCGTCGCACCTCAAGGCAGTGTCTATCGTCGACTATATTGTGAATGTTGCCTCTTGCACACACTCACAGGCAGAGGATATATATCGACGCTGGCTAACGAAGGTTTCATCAGATAAATCTATTAATATTGAGGGCGTTGGCTCGCTTTGTGTGAAGTCGTTTATAGCCGATAAAGCACTCTTTGATGAGCTTAATAGACTGCCGCAGACGCTTGACATTACCCGCAAGAGAGGCAGGAGAACTGTCGCGTGGGTCGTGGCGGCTCTATGTGTTGTAGCTGTTGGCGCAGCAGGTTGGCTCTATGTGAATAGTGATGTGGATAGTGATAGGGTAGTCGAGGCTGTGGATAAGCCTGAAATCGCTTTAGAAGATGTTACTCAAGTCGTTGAAGAAGAGGTGAGTACGCCATCGGAAAGCATTGATGAAATACCTGTCGTGGAGAAGCAACAGCGTTGGTATGATAGTGTGGATGTTCGTCACTGGGTCGTTGTTGGTAGTTACTCGACAGAGGATAATGCGCAGAGGGCTGTCAG
Organism: uncultured Alistipes sp.; assembly: GCA_937880705.1. The sequence goes on along the minus strand of CALGRZ010000068.1, from coordinate 56,616 downwards.
GGCTATAGAGGAGGATGTTACGGATGTAAATTGTAGGGTATATGCCCTTGGTAAGATGTATGCTGTTGTCGTGTTTGGAAGTAGCGAGAGGGAGGCTTGTGAGGAGTTTATAAGGGAGCGTAGATCATCTTTCAAGCAGGCTTGGATACATACTCCAAAACGATTTAAGTAATTGTTTTTATATGACGCTATCACAGATACTTAACAAGTTTATTGATCTGCTCTACTTAAAGCCTTTTCGAGCTATTGTATCGCGCGAAATTTTCGGTTACGGCCTATGTGGAGCAGCCAATATGGTGTTGGATACACTGTGGTATTTTGTCATATATCATTACATAGTTGCAGAGCGATTTATTGATCTTGGTTGTGTGGTTGTCTCTCCGCACATCGCATCTCTTGTTGTTGTATTCCCGATTACATTCTTTACCGGTTTCTGGCTTAATCGCAATGTGGCGTTCCGCGTTACGGAGTATAAGCAGTCGAGTCAGATATTAAAGTATGGATTGTCTGTCATCGGCTCAATAACTCTAAACTATATATGTATGAAGCTCTTTGTCGAACATCTCTACATTTGGCCCACGCCATCGAAGATGTTGACAACTGCGGTTACGGTAATCTATAGCTTCCTTGCTGCGAAATACTTTACATTTAAGCGCAAAGACCGGAGTTAGCCTTTTATTTGGGGGTTGTTGATGCGCCTATCTTGCAGTCGCTCTTATTACATCTGTTTCACCCCTCTATGATTTAACATAATGCAAATATTACGACAAATATATCGGGGTAGCCCTACCCTAAATTATCGACTGAAGTTTGTAATGCCGGCAAAAATTTATACCTTTGTATAAATTATACAAACTATGGAGACTTTTTTGGCTGTTGCTGCCATACTATGTGGCATTATAGGCTTGCTGGGTGCCATCGTTCCCGCTCTGCCGGGCACGTTGATGTCATACGCCGGATTGCTGTGCGTATTCTTTATGGCCGATTCCGAGATAACCACGACACAGCTTATGATATGGGCAGTTGTATCTCTGGTGGTTATCATATTGGACTATATCCTTCCCGGATACTTCAGCAAGAAGTTCGGAGGAACCAAGAGCGGTATCACCGGTGCAACTGTCGGAGTATTCTTGGGAATGTTCTTTGGCCCCGTGGGAATAATCATGGGCCCCTTTGTCGGTGCTGTTGCCGGCGAGCTGCTGGGTAATAAACTCTCGTTCGAAGATGCCCTGAAGGTGGGCTTCGGGTCGTTGCTTTCGTTCTTCGTGGGCACCGGTTTTAAGCTTGTTGCAGGTGGCCTTATGATGTTCTACATAATCAAGGATATACTTTAGATAAACAATATAAACGTATGAAAATAAATAAACTACTAACCGTCGTATTATTTGTAGTAGCACTTGTGGCTTCAGCATGCAGCCGTGCTACCCTACCCAACAACTATGTTGTTATCGTCTCATCGGCTGTCGAGCAGGACAGCGAGTGGATGGCCGTGGCCGAGAAGCTGGCCGAGAAGCATGGTGCCGACATTATCAGCTACGCGACTACACCCCGCGAGTGCGAGGATGCGCTCCGCGAGCTATACCCTCGATATGTTGCAATTGTGGAGAAGCCCGAGAATATAGGTTGTGACTATGTTATTGACCTACATTTGTTTAGCCGCACCATTGACGACGATATCTACGCAGATTTTATGTGGGGAATAATCACCGGCTACGATGCCTCTGCAGCGATGAAGATGGTTGATAACAGCACCGAGCCCCTGCTTATCAAGGATGCCGTAGCTACCATCATGGAGCTGAACAGCGCAAAGTGGTTTGACAACTACGCATGGGTTGACGACCACACTCGTGGTCTGTGGGGCGAGAAGCGCGGTCGTGATGGTGTCATCACCACCGATACCGTTGCCAAGGAGCAGGTGTTGCGTAAGTTCACTGACCTCTATGCAGCCTATGATCCCGACCTTGTGGTAACTGCTGCACATGCCACACAGAAGAACCTCGAGATGCCCTACTCGCTTGGTAATCTGAAGCCTGCCGATGGTAAGCTCTATGCCGATGATCGCTTTACGGGTGAGAAGTGGGACCTGCAGGAGAGTGGCAAGCGTAAAGTATATGCCGCAGTGGGTAACTGCCTTATCGGTGATGTGAACAATACCAAGGAGAGTATGGCTATCGCGTGGATGAATGGCTCTAATGCCGCGACTATGATCGGATATGTCGTAACCACATGGCACGGTAGAAATGGCTGGGGTGCACTCAAGTATTGGGTGAGCAACCCCCACCGCTATACCCTATCACAGGCCGTATACATCAACCAGCAGGACTTCCTGCATCAGCAGAACGAATGGTATCCCGAGCTTTTGGAGGAGCGTTATCCCGACTTTGAGGATACGGAGTTTGAGACTGCACCCCTGCGCATGGCAGAGGTGATAGGCCGTGAGCCCTCTACCGATGAGCTTGGCTTCTGGCACGACCGTGATGTGCTTGCCTACTACGGCGATCCCAAGTGGGATGTTAGACTGCAAGCCGTTGATGCAGAGCGCGATTACAGCATCAGCTGTCGTATTAAAGATGGTGCGGGCAAGTGCATAGTGACGATAAATACCTTCAGCAACTTCAGCATCGAGCGTATGCGTGGCGATAAGTTCAAGCAGGAGCATGTGCTGGATCTGCCCTTCACATATATCTTCCCCGAGCGTCTGAAGAACCCGCGCGCAGCCGAGGGTCAGCCCTGGGAGATGGTGGTTGACGAGAACTTCCTGATTGTCTACAATGCTGACTTCGAGCCTAATAGCAGCTACGAGATTGTGATTGACATCGACTAATCACGTTGACAGATGCTGCAAATAATCCTGGTTATAGTAATCGGCTACATAGCCCTGCACGTCATCCCCTATGTTATAGGCTATGTACTGGGCATGGCAGCAGTGGCTGTGCGCGAGATTATCACAAACCTCGATGTCATTATTCCGGCCATAATACTATACCTGCCGATTAAGATTTTGCAGTTTACAAACTGGTTGCAGTTTCATCTGCAGAAGCCGTGGAGGTTTATGCTTAAGCAGCCGGGTGGTGCGATTAAGTGGGTCTATGATAACCATATAAACTGGTTGGTTGAAGCTCTGCTTTATGTGGCTCTCACACCCTTGAGAGCCTTTAACGCCATCGCCTATAATATTGTCGTGCGCAATGTATTCATGCTCTTCGATATGCTTGGCGAGATATTCAATCCGCAGCTTGGCGACATGCGCTACTATAGCGGCTGGGACTACTTTTGGCGATGGTTGCTCTATATGCCGTTGCGTATCCTCTACTACTCGGGAAAGTTCGTGCTGTCGTTGCTTGAGACCGTGACATTTACCATTGTCGAGATCATCATCCCCACGCTCACGCTCTATCATGGCACATCACACGATGCAAGCACCAGCATAGCACGTCCCAATGAGTGGCGCGTGGGAGGAGGAGCCTTTGCCGGTTACGGCATCTACTTTGCGCCCAACAGGTCTACGGCCTTCCACTACTCGTGTGGTATCATCATCGTATGTCGTGTCACGCTTGGCCGTATCGAAAACCTCAACCTGCATCCATACATCTGCGAGCACTGGGTGGCAAAGCGTGGCCACAGCATTACCAAGTGGGCCATCGACAACGGCATTACCACCGTAGAGTGGTGGCGCACTACGGGTAGCTATCGTTGGTGGGAGTACTGCATGGTTGACCACGAGAATGCCTACGACCACCCATGGCGTATACGCCCTCTATACCGTGAGTATGCCGCAACAGGCAAGTATGCTCGCACCTGGGGAGGCACAAGCCTTTGGACACCACCTATATATAGGGATATCTTCGGCTCATAATAAAAAGGCTCTGCCGACGCAATTCACATCGAGTCGGCAGAAAAAAAAAGATGACGAATAGTTGGCGCGATGGCCAATGCAAATATACCAACCAGGAGTTGGTACTGCAAAGGTAGTCACTATGTTCAATATGGCAATACCCTACTTGTTGAACGAACCGTATAGAGTATATATTTGGACAATTTAGAATATTTGCCCCAATGATATACCCCTTTAATAAACAAAAAAGCGACTGAAAAATCAGTCGCCTTGTTTGTGGAGGATATGAGATTCGAACTCACGACCTCTTGCATGCCATGCAAGCGCTCTAACCAGCTGAGCTAAACCCCCATTTTGATGGTGCAAAGATACACCTATTTTTTAATTGTACAAAGTTTTTTGCTCTTATTTTATAGATGGTGATATTTTTTTTAGGTTGCAATGTTACAAAATACCCCCTCTGTTCGTTATTGGAATGTAGCTAAAACAACAAAAGAGAGTAAACCATTAAACAAAATATCATGAGAAGAGCAATCTATCTATTATTAGTCGTGGCTATTGCCGTGCTGCAGTGCAGCTGTTATGAGGAGGACATTATGCGTCGTAGGGTCAACATCGATGTCGACATCAAGTGTATCAACGAGAAAGTAGATGGTGACTATACCTGGCACACATATCTTTGTAGTGGTACATTAAGCGGCTTCAAGGGGGAGTGCAAAGTGGTAATTATGAAGAATCATACGATTGTATTGCATGACGATACATATCTTTGGGTATCGGGCAAGAACCAACAATTCTCATTTACCTTCGTATCCAAGACCTTAACCGACAGCCTGCAGCCCGAGACGTTTATTGTAGAGGTATGCAATACGGCCAATGTTCCATGGAGCCAAACGGTAGTCGCTGCATACGATCACACAGCGAGCCAGAGCGAGTAGATGCTACCCCTCACCATAAACAAAAAAATACCGTTCGAAGACCATCGAACGGTATTTTTGTTGTACGAGGGACTACCCTACTTGTACTCGACAAGCGACTTGCCGGTCATCTCGGCAGGCTTCTCAAGACCCATAAGGTCGAGCACCGTAGGAGCTACGTCGGCCAGGATGCCATCCTTAACCTTCGCTATGCGATCCGAGACTACAACAATGGGCACGGGGTTGAGCGAGTGTGCCGTGTTGGGTGTGCCGTCAGCATTCAGTGCGTTGTCGGCATTGCCGTGGTCAGCAATCTGAACTACCTCATAACCATTCTTCTTGGCAGCCTCCACAACATCCTTCACGCACTCATCGACAGCCTTAACGGCCTTCTCGATAGCCTCGTAGACACCTGTGTGGCCAACCATATCGCCATTGGCAAAGTTCAGGCAGATGAAGTCGTACTTCTGCTCGCCGAGAGCCTCGACCAACTTGTCCTTAACCTCGTAGGCCGACATCTCGGGCTGCAGGTCATAGGTGGCAACCTTGGGTGATGCAACAAGGATGCGATCCTCCTCGGCAAACTTATCCTCGCGCCCACCATTGAGGAAGAAGGTGACGTGGGCATACTTCTCGGTCTCGGCTATACGCAACTGCTTAAGACCCTGGTTGGCGATATACTCACCTATTGTATTGGGTACATTATCCTTGTCAAAGAGGATGTGAAGACCCTCAAACTTGGCATCATAGGGGGTCATGCAGCAGTAGTACAGAGGCATGGTGTGCATACCCTCCTCGGCCATATCCTGCTGCGTGAGCACTATGGTGAGCTCCTTGGCGCGGTCGTTACGGTAGTTGAAGAAGATAACCACATCGTTGGGCTTGATGGTGCCGATGGCATTGCCCTCTGCGTCTACATTTACGATAGGCTTGACAAACTCATCGGTAATGCCCTCGTCGTATGACTTCTGCATGGCCTCGACCATATTCGTAGACTTCTCACCGATGCCATTTACCAGCTGGTCGTAGGCGATCTTAACACGCTCCCATCGCTTGTCACGATCCATGGCGTAGTAGCGGCCTATGATCGATGCAATCTTGCCTGCCGAAGCGGCCATGTGCTTCTCCAAGGCCTCGATAAAGCCCTTGCCGCTACGAGGATCGGTGTCACGACCATCCATAAAGCAGTGAACGAAGGTGTTGTCGATGCCGTAGTGCTTTGAGATGTCGCACAACTTGAAGAGGTGGTCAAGCGATGAGTGTACACCACCGTCCGACACCAGACCCATAAAGTGCACATTGGCACCACTCTGCTTGGCATACTCAAAGGCCTTGACTATCTCCTCGTTCTGAAGTATCGAGTTGTCGCGGCAGGCGCGGTTGATCTTCACCAAGTCCTGGTACACAACACGTCCTGCGCCGATATTGAGATGACCCACCTCCGAGTTACCCATCTGACCCTCGGGCAGACCTACATTCTCGCCGTCGGTCTTAAGCTCGGCATGGGGGTACTGCGCCGTCATGGCGTTAATATATTCAGGGTTGGTTGAGTAGATGGCATCCGACTTGGTGTGATCACCATTGCCCCAACCGTCCAAAATCATCAGTAAAACTTTGTTGCTCATAGTTCTTTTGTCGTTCTATTAAACTATTACTTCATCTTCTCCATGATCAGTTCGATGGCCTTGTCTACAGCTGCCTGCATGCCATCTACGTTCTTACCACCGGCTGTTGCGTAGTGCTTCTGACCACCACCACCGCCATTGATAAGCTTCGCCGCCTCGCGTACTACGGCACCGGCATCAACGCCCATAGCGACAACATCATCCGAGAGCATCACGTTGAGCGTGGGCTTGCCGTCATAGACATTGCCTACAACCATCACAAGACGCTCGGTGATGCGCTGACGCAAAGCAAATGCCAGATCCTTCATCATGGCGGGCTGGTACTGCGATACACGGGTGAGCAGTGCCACGCCATCCTTTCGTGTTACATTTGCTGCCATGTGCTCGGCGATATCGTTAACCTTCTCCTTGCGCATCTGCTCCACCTCGCGACCCAGAGCGTCGTTGCTCTCGATCATCTTCTCGATGGCCTGCACCACCTTGGGGTTGTGGACAAGCTGCTCGATAGAGGAGATTACATCCTGCGCAGCGTAGATCAACGACTCGGCAGCCTCGCCCGTAACGGCCTCAATACGGCGCACACCGGCCGAGATCGCGCTCTCCGAGATGATCTTGAACATACCGATAGTACCTGTTGCCGAGGTGTGGGTACCGCCACAAAGCTCGGTCGAAGGGCCGAAGTTTACGATACGCACCTTGTCGCCATACTTCTCACCAAAGAGCATGATAGCACCTGCGGCCTCGGCTTCGGCCATGGTGGCCTCGCGGTTCTCCTTGAGAGGATAGTTCTCGCGTACCATGCGGTTTACCAGACGCTCCACCTCGCGCAGCTCCTCGGGAGTAACCTTCTGGAAGTGCGAGAAGTCAAAGCGCAGACCCTGGGGCGTTACCATCGAACCCTTCTGCTCGACATGTGAGCCAAGCACGGTGCGCAAGGCGTAGTCTACAAGGTGGGTTGCGGTGTGGTTGTTGGCGGCCGACTGACGAGCCTTCGCCTCTACCACAGCGCGGAATGTGGCAGCGGGATTTGCGGGCAGCTGCTTGGTGATGTGGATGATAAGGCCGTTCTCCTTCTCGGTTGCAACGATGTCGATCTTCTCCTCGTCGCTCTCAATATAGCCTGTGTCGCCAATCTGACCACCCGAGTTACCATAGAAGGGGGTGTGGTCAAATACAAGCTGGTATGTTACATTATTCTTGCTCTTTACACGACGGTAGCGGGCGATGCGCACATCGGCCTCGAGGTTGTCGTAACCGATAAACTCGCTCTCCTTAATCGAGATGATCTCCTGCCAGTCGTCTATATCCTGCTGGGCGGCGTTACGCGAACGCTCCTTCTGTACCTGAAGCTCCTTCTCGAACTCCTCGATGTTGACCTCCACGCCCTGCTCCTTGGCAATAAGCTCGGTGAGGTCAATAGGGAAGCCGTAGGTGTCATAGAGAACAAAGGCATCCTTGCCCGAGATCATGCCGTTTGATCTCTTAATGACGCCATCGAGCAGGTTGATGCCGGTGGCCAGAGTACGCAAGAATGATGCCTCCTCCTCCTCGATAACACGCTCGATGAGTGTCTGCTGTGCTACGAGCTCGGGGAATTGGTGGCCCATCTGCTTGGCGAGGCCATCCACGAGCTTGCAGATGAAGGGCTCGGTGAAGCCGAGGTATGTGTAGCCGTAGCGTACTGCACGGCGCAGAATACGACGGATAACATAGCCGGCCTTGGCATTAGCGGGGAGCTGACCATCGGCAATCGAGAATGAGATGGCGCGCAGGTGGTCGGCGATAACGCGCATGGCCACGTCGCACTTCTCGTCCTTGCCGTACTCCTTACCCGACAAAGCAGCGATGCGGGCGATGGTGGGCTGGAATACATCAGTATCGTAGTTCGACTTCTTGTTCTGAAGGATCATGCACAGACGCTCGAAGCCCATACCTGTGTCAACATTCTTCGCAGGCAGGGGCTCCAGTGAGCCGTTGGCCTTGCGGTTGTACTGCATAAAGACAAGGTTCCATATCTCAATCACCAGGGGATGGCTCATGTTGACCATCTCGCGGCCGGGGATCTTCTTTACATCCTCCTCGTCGCGCAGGTCGAAGTGTATCTCGCTGCAGGGACCGCAGGGACCGGTCTCGCCCATCTCCCAGAAGTTATCCTTCTTGTTGCCGCGAATGATGTGATCCTCGGGCAGGAACTGCTTCCAGTAGTCGTAGGCCTCCTGATCGAAGGCTACGCCATCCTCCTCGCTACCCTCAAATACGGTGGCATACATGCGGCTCTTGTCCAATTTATAGACCTCGGTAAGCAACTCCCAGGCCCACTCGATAGCCTCCTTCTTGAAGTAGTCGCCGTAAGACCAGTTGCCGAGCATCTCGAACATGGTGTGGTGGTAGGTGTCGTGGCCTACCTCCTCGAGGTCGTTGTGCTTACCCGACACTCGCAGACACTTCTGCGTGTCGGCTACGCGCGGCCACTTACGGGGAGCGTTGCCCAAGAAGATATCCTTAAACTGATTCATACCCGCATTGGTGAACATCAATGTGGGGTCGTTCTTTACAACCATCGGAGCAGAGGCTACAATCTCATGCTGTTTGGTGCGGAAGAAGTCCAAAAACGCCTGTCTTACCTTGTTTGATTCCATATCTGTTTTATTTAATTTTACTCCTATTTTATTACGCGGTTGCAAAATTACACAATTTACCGTAATTTTGTAGCGTTTATCAGGAAATTATTCAATAAATTGAATTTATTTGATGACCGACAGACCAAATAACATAGATAACAGCACCGCTCAACCTCGAAAACGAGCCTCCAAGGGGCGTCGTATAGCCACAAAGTTGCTCGTGTCGCTCGTCATTGCGGCGGTATGCAACCTCGTCATTTCGACACTTGTCGACACCCCCAAGATCTCCTATATACGTCGCGACAATATGCGCCTCGAGGAGCAATACGGCATCCTTCGCGAGAAGATAGCCCTTGCCGAGCATACCCTATCCGATGTCAAACATCGCGACCACTACGTCTATCGACCCCTGCTGGGTGTCGACACGCTCTCCATCCCCAAGGTGTACTCCGAATATCGTGACTCGAAGTACGCATCACTCGATGGCGATAGGTACGAAGATATCATGACGCGCACATGGCTCGAGATGGATCGTCTGATGCGAAACATCTACTACGCCTCACGCTCGCTGGACGATACGCAGGATCTGGCCGAGAATAAGGAGGAGTTCTCAACCGTAATACCCGCCATTTGGCCCATCGACCGTACCAAGCTACGCAGTGTGAGCAGCCTCTACGGTATGCGCATGCACCCTCGCTATGGCACATGGCGCAAGCACGAGGGTATCGACCTGGCGGCACCCAAGGGAACACCCGTATATGCTACCGGCAATGCCGTGGTTAGCGAGTCGCGCTGGCGAAGCGGATATGGTGAACTTATCGAGCTTAACCACGGCTTTGGCTACAAGAGCCGTTACGGTCACCTCTCGAAGCGTTATGTTCAGGAGGGTGACAGCGTGACAAGAGGTCAGGTTATCGGTGAGGTGGGTAACACGGGTGTGTCGACGAGCTCGCACCTGCACTACGAGGTGCGCTACCGCGATAATACCGTGAACCCCATACACTACTTCAACAAGGATATCACGCCAGAGGCATATATCGCCCTTATGGAGCAGCTTGAGGCGTCAACCGAAAAGAACTAATAAACATGAATTTGAAACATCGCATATCAACCAATAAACGAGGTGAACAACGTAAGTTCATACCCTTTGTCATCAAGTCGTTGACGTGGGTGGGTATGGTGTTTATGTGGTATATTATACTGATGCTTACGGTTGACACTCCGAGCGAATATCGTCTAAGGCACTCCACCGATAAGATGCGAGAAGAGTACGCCATACTCACCGAGCGTTACGACTCGCTAAACGTGGTGCTCGAGAATGTCGTGGCACGCGATGAGAATGTCTTTCGCAAGCTGTTTGAGTCGAACCCATACGACCTGGTGGCCGACTATGAGAATAGTCGCTACGAGCTGCACCGAGAGCTTGTTATGCAGGATAATGATCAGCTACACATCGTGTTAGATGGCGATCTTAATAATGCAGAGCAAAAGCGAGTTAAGTTGGATCGTTCGCTTGACGACTTGAGCTATGCCATTGAAAGTGGCGGTATGTCAATTGATTGTGTGCCGTCAATTCAACCTGTTAACAACCGCCAGCTCACCCTGCTTGCTGCGGGCAAAAAACCTTTAATTAATCCGTTCCATCGCACTATGCGTGAGCATCATGGTGTTGACTATGTTGTGCCCGAAGGCACTGCCGTGTTCGCTACAGCCGATGGTGTGGTTAAAACCTTGTCGGAGAAGAACTCGACACATGGCAAGGCTATCACCATTGACCATGGCAATGGCTACGAAACGTCGTATAGCCACCTGCTCGATATTCGTGTTCGCCGAGGCGACAAGGTTAAGCGAGGGGATATCATAGCGTTGTCGGGCAATTCGGGCCTATCGTTTGCACCCCACCTGCACTATGAGGTGATATTTAACGATACGCGCGTTGACCCTGTGCACTACTTCTTCATGGAGCTTACACCCGAGGAGTATCAGCGTATAATACGAATAGCACTATCAAGCATGCAATCATTCGATTAGTATGGCTCAACTAAAGTTAATTATACTCGACTTCGACGGCACTCTTGTCGATACGCGATATGCCAATGCGCGGGCATATATTGCCACGCTGAAGGAGTATGGTGTGGAGATCACCGAAAGGGAGTATCTCGACCGCTATTTCGGTGTGCGGTGCATGGAGTTTATGCGAATGGTGGGCTTTACGGATAAGTATACGATAGATCAGATACGTCGTCGCAAGATCGAGTTATACCCCGAGTTTTTCGATAGTGTCAAGCTAAACGATGCGTTGTGGGGGTGGTGTCAGCAGATGCGCAAGTCGGGTGTTTCGGTTTGGATAGTGTCTACAGGACACATAGATAACATAACCAATGTGATGCGATACTTGCGTATAGAGGATATGGTAGATGGTATTATATCCGGGGATGATGTTTCGCAACCCAAGCCCTCGCCCGAGTGCTTCATGGAGGCTATGCGCCGAGCCAACGTATCGCCCGAGCAGACCATCATCTACGAAGATTCGGCAGTGGGTTTAGAGGCCGCCAGGGGCAGTGGAGCGATCTATTACCAAGTAACGCCGGAGTGGTTCTTGAGAGGATAAGTGATAAAACAACGCCAATTATTTGTGTAATTGGTGTTTTTTTTATATTTTAGTACTTTGAAAACGAAAAACTACCGAAGCTATGAGATACTTAATGTTGATTTTAGCCCTTGCCATCTGCTCCAATAGCCTATCGGCACAGGAGGCTACAACCACAACAACCCAGGTAACAAGCAACCCCGTAAAGCAGTGGACCTCGAACTTTACCGCCATAGATGTTGATGCTCCCGTCAAGCTCAAGCTGATTAAGATTGGCGAGAACGAGGCTCCCTACATCATCTATGACACAAAGGGCTCGTATACTTCGAAGTTCACGGCCGAGGCCGATAAATCGGGAACTCTTAAGATACGCGAACGCTCTGAAGCAAAGCGCGAAACAATCACCGAGGTGGAGGTCTACTTTAATAAGCTATCCGACATCATTATCTCCAAGGCCGATGTGTCGGTCGAGGGTGTGCTGGACTCGCCGTTGCTCGACATTCGGGTGTCGAATAATGCCCACTTCGTAGCCGATGTGAATGTGTTGGACTTGATGATTAGCGTCACGGGCAAGTGCTGCGCAGTGCTCAACGGCGAGGCACTCTATCAGACTGCCGATGTCTCGTCGGCCGAGTATAATGCCGCAGGGTTGCAGACCATATCGACGGTAGTCAGCTCCTCGCACGGAGCCTTCGTGAAGGTTGATGCCAAGCAGCGACTCGAGGCCAAGACCTCGACAGGTGGCGAGATACGCTATAAGTCTCATCCCGAGATTTTCCGCAGCGAGATACCTATGTTTGGCGGTGAGATTAAGATGCTGTAAAGGGCTACTGCAATGACAACATCGTTTCAGCAGGAGCTTGCCAAAGATCTCCTCGACAGGTACTCCGAGGATCTATCCTCGCTGGTAGTCGTCTTCCCGTCGCTACGCGCACGCGCCTTCTTCAACGACCGTCTATCTTCATTGGTCACACGCCCGGTGTGGCAGCCGAGCTGGATGAGTATCGATGAGCTTATGGAGCAGCAGTCCGGACTGGTGAAGGGCGAGAAGATACTGCTGATAAGTGAGTTATACACCGCATATAAAAGACAACACCCCGGCGAGAGCCTCGATAAGTTCTACTATTGGGGCGAGATGCTGTTGGCGGACTTCGACCTAATCGACAAGTATATGGTCGATGCCTCGCAGCTGCTGCGCAACCTCAAGGAGATCAAGGAGCTGGAGGCTGATGTGTCTTATCTCACACCGGAGCAGCTACGCATAATATCATTCTGGCGAAGTGTTGACAACGGAACGACACTCTCCGAGCAGAAGCAGGCATTTCTGAAGGTGTGGAACAGCCTCTATCGGGTCTACACCGACTTTCGCGAAAGGCTCTTTAAACTCGGCATCGGATATACCGGCATGATATATCGCGAGGCTGCCGAGCGCATCAAGCGTGGTGAAGCATCGCCCCTGCCCGAGAAGCACTTTATTGTTGCAGGCTTCAATGCCCTCTCCGAGAGCGAGAAGGTGCTCTTCAATATGCTTAAGACGAGTAGTCATGGGGCCGACTTTTACTGGGACTACGACAGCTACTATGTTGATAACCACCACCATGAGGCGGGTATGTTCCTGCGCGAGAATATCGCCCACTACCCCGCAGCAGAGTCTATTAGCCATCACAATTTCAATGGTACGGACAAGCGACTTAAGGCCATAGCGTGTGTCTCAAATGTCGTGCAGTGTAAGTATGTTGCCGATATCTTGCGCGCATTGCCTCGCGAGGAGCTGGATAAGCGTACTGCCATAGTGTTGACCGATGAAAACCTGCTGATCCCACTGCTCCACTCTCTGCCCGAATGTGTAGAAAAGGTTAATGTGACGATGGGTTATCCACTGAAAAACACCCTTGTATACACATTCATAGAACGCCTCATTGCTCTTCAGTCGAACTCTAAACCCAGGGGCGAGGATGAGCTGTTCTATCATGTTGATGTTGTGGGCTTGCTGTCGCATCCATACTTGACGGATACACATTGTGACCAACGCGAGTCGCTCATCGAGAACATCGCCGCCGAACACATGATCACGGTTAAGGCTTCGTATTTGTGCCAGAGCGATCTGCTTGCCGCAATCTTCTGTCGTGCAACAGAGTGGCACACGTTAGCTCACTATCTGCTCAACGTGCTCAACCTCCTCGCCGAGAGCATAACCTCGCACGATGAGATGCATACCGAGTACCTGCGCATCGCCATAGATGAGATTGGCAAGAGTGTGAGATCCATTCGCAAATGTGGTATCGAGCCCTCTGTGAAGGTCTTCACCTCGATGCTTAAGCGACACCTGCAGACGGTGACTATACCCTATGAGGGTGAGCCATTGGAGGGTGTTCAGATAATGGGTATCCTTGAGACTCGTAACATTGACTTTAAGAATGTCATTATACTCTCGATGACCGACGACAACTTCCCGGGTGATCGCACCTCGCAGTCGTCGTTCATACCCTACAATCTGCGAGCGGCATACAATATGCCCACTCCCGAGAAGCATGAGGCTATGTATGCCTACTACTTCTACCGCCTTATACAGCGCGCGGAGAGTGTGTCGATGCTCTACTGCTCGCGTGCCGACGAGAAGAGTACGGGTGAGCAGAGTCGTTATATCTACCAGCTCGACTTCGAGTCCGGCAAAAGCGTTGAGCGCATCTCGGTGGGCGTAGACCTGTCGCTGGGCGATAGTGCAACCATTGAGATTGCAAAGAGCGCAGCGATACAGCAGAAACTCGACCGTTACCTGCGCCATGATAGCGGATATGCACTATCCCCTACGGCCCTCTTCAAACATGTTGAGTGCCCGCTGAAGTTCTACTTCGCACATATAGCCCATCTGAAGAGTCCCGATGAGTTGAGCGACACGATAGATGCTCCAACCTTCGGTAATATTCTGCATGAGGCAATGCAACTGCTATACACGCCTATACTCAATGCCGACTCGCCACGCAGTAGCATAGTCGCGATGCGTAAGGCGGCTGTTGTTGAGCAGGCCGTAGACCGTTGCATAACGAAACTGCTCCTGCATGGCGATGAGGTGCATAACTCGGAGTTCTCGGGTGATATGCTCCTGGTTCGAGATATTATAGTGAAGTATATCATGCGTGGCGTAATGCGCCATGATGCCCAGCGTGACGACTTTAGCGTTGTGGGCTTGGAGCGCGATGTTGAGTGTCGCTACCCCATTACGGGTGGTCGCGAAGTGAACCTTGCCGGCCGTGCAGACCGCATAGATCGCCTTGCCGATGGCTCGCTGCAAGTCATTGATTACAAGAGTGGCAACACGCCTCATCTCGAGTTTAACGGCATCGAAAATCTATTCCGTGGCGAGCCTCGTGATCGAATATCCAACGTGTTCCAGACCCTGCTCTATGCCATGATGTTGCGCCGATGCGAGGGCGTCGAGGCGGTGCCGTCGCTCTACTACGCTGCCAAGATGCTCAATAAGGATTACTCCGAGTATCTCATGGATCGCTCCACGGGTGAGCTTGTGGCTTGCTATGGCGATGTGGCCGAGGTGTTTGAGTCGGAGTTGAGCAACAACCTTGATGAGCTCTTCGACTACAACACCCCCTTCCGTCAAGCCGAGGATGAGGATATGTGTAAGTATTGTGACTTTAAGAAGATCTGCCGACGATGATACGAGCCAAAATACTCAGTGCAAGTGCCGGCTCGGGTAAGACCTACCAGCTGGCATATAAGTATGTTCGGGATGTTGTGGAACGCCCCGAGCTCTATCGCAGCATCCTTGCGGTGACCTTTACAAATAAAGCTACGGAGGAGATGAAGTCGCGCATCTTGCGCGAGATTAATACTTTGGCTTCGGGTCAGAAGAGCAAATATCTCAAAGACTTGCGCGACGAGCTGTCGCTCAACGAGAGCACTATACGCAGTCGTGCCATGCAGGTTAGAACGCTTATCCTGCACGACTACTCGCGCTTCAGCGTGCTCACCATCGACCGCTTCTTTCAGCGCATAATACGCGCCTTTATAAAGGAGCTGGGCTTCGACCTCAACTACAACATCGAGCTCGACCCCGACACGCTACTTACACAGAGCGTTGATGCCCTTGTCGAGCGCATAGCCCAAAATGAGGAGTTGCGTCGCTGGATGCTCGCCTTTGCCGAGGAGCGTATTAACGATGGCGATCGCTGGGATGTGCGTGGTGATCTGCGTGAGCTTGGCGGTGAGCTCTTTAAGGAGCGTACGCGACAGTGCATGAAGATGAAGCAGTCCAAGGAGGAGTTGCTTGTTATTGTCAATGGCTATCAGCAGCATGCCGAGGAGCTCAAGGCTACGCTCAAGGGCTATGGCGAGGAGGCGGTGGCCATCATGCAACGCTATGGTGTCAGCCCCGAGCAGTTTAAGGGGCTTTCGCGTAGCTTTGTCTTTGCCTTCGAGAGATATGCCGCAGGGGAGCTTAAGTCACCTACGGCGACGATGCTTAAGGCTGTGGATGATATCAAGCAGTGGTACGGAACGGATGCGAGCGCGGCGGTGCGCAGTGCCGCAGGTGAGCTTCAGCCTATTCTGGCAAAGATAGTACCCCACAGCAACCGTTGTATACGCGCGGTCAACACTGCGTTGTTGCTCAAGGAGAACTATCGCAGTTTCGCGCTTCTGTCAGACCTATATAATGAGGTGCAGGAGGTGTGTACCAAGGAGAATATTATGATTTTGGGCGAGACCAAACACATACTCTCGACATTTATCAATGATAGCAATGCCCCCTTCATCTACGAGAAGGTCGGTAACCGCTACGAGCACTACATGATAGATGAGTTTCAGGATACATCCATTCAGGAGTGGAAGAATATGTTGCCTCTGCTGCAGAATGCCATGTCGTCGAGTGAGGATGTGTCGGTGCTCATCGTGGGAGATGTCAAGCAGTCGATATATCGTTGGCGAGGTGGCGACTGGCGACTGCTGAAGGAGTTGGCCGCCAAGGATCTCGGTGAGGAGAATGTGTTTGTTAAGCCCATGGAGTTTAACTACCGAAGTCTGGATAAGGTGGTGAAGTTCAATAATGAATTTATACGTAGCGTTGTAGTCAAGGATAATAACTATCTCAATACGTTGCTGGATAATGCGCTTGCCAATAGCGACATACCGCAATCACTTCACTCTTCGCTTTACAATATTGTCAATACGGCATATAGCGACCTTAAGCAGGAAACGGGGCTTGAAAGCGACGAAGAGGGGTATGTCGAGGTGTCACTCTATGACTCCAACCTTGCAACATCGCCATTCATCCAAATTATCGAGGATGCCATCTCTCGTGGCTATCGCTACCGCGATATACTCATATTGGTGCGTAGTGCCACCGATGGCCGTAAGGTTGCCGACGAGCTCTTCCGGTACAAGGAGCAGCTTATTGCCACCTCTCACGGCTCGGCTTTCAACATCCTTACGCCCGATGCACTGACGATTGATAGTTGCGATATCAGTGAGTTTATCATCGCTGTATTACGCCTTGCTGTCAACCCCAAAAACGATATTGAGCGAGGGGTATACAACCGCTATCTCGGCAAGGGCTTCGACCATCAGTTTGATGGTGACGAGCAAGCCCTGCTGCGTCGCATAGCCCACCTCTCGCCTATGGAGGCATTGGAGTTAATCATCGCGGAGTATGGCCTTAACCAGCGTACCGACCGCATAGCATACCTGCAAGCCATGCACGACCAGATTGTAAACTTCACGTCGTCACATATCGCAGATATACAGCACTATCTGGCATGGTGGGATGAGCATGGACATAGCGAAACACTGCGTGTTGAGATGAGCGACAACACCATTGAGATAACCACGATACACAAGGCAAAGGGATTGGAGCGTGAGGTAGTGATAATACCATACTGCAGCTGGTCAACCGCACCGCGCGGCAATATACGACAGACGGTATGGGCCACGGCCGAGCAGACTGCCGAAGCGACAGGCCCGATAGGTGAGTTCCCTGTTGTCTATGGCAGTGCGATGCAGCAATCTGCCTTTACTGCAGACTACTACCGCGAGCTTGTGATGAGCCATATTGATGCCATAAATCTGCTTTATGTTGCCGTCACAAGAGCCTCGAACGAGCTTTATATGTGCGTGCCCAAAAACTTGAATACCAAGTCAAAGAGTGATGTTACCTACAACAACATTGTCAACCTCGCAAGCGCATCTGTTGCCGAGGTGTGTGCCGATCGTGATACGGTCAGCTCGTTGGAGGGTGTGGAGCGTATAACATACCGCTATGGCCGTAAGATAGAGCGGTATTGCCCCGAGGAGGATGACAAACATGCAAATGACATCATCCTTGCTGACTATATCACCCACCGCCCCGAGCTAAAGATACGCTACCCGAGTCGCCGTTATAGCGAGGAGGGTTTGCGCCCGGGCAGCAGCCAGCGCGACTATGGCATACGTCTGCACTCGCTCTTTGAGCGCGCAACTACCGAGGCCGAGCTGCGACAAGCCATTGACCGCATGGAGCGCGAGTGTCTTATCGACAGTGACGATGCGCTGAAGCTACACTCCGCTATAAACGAAGCACTTAAACACGACAAAGTAAAGGAATGGTTTAGTGATATATGGAGCGATGTGAAGCGTGAGGCGGAGATCGTCGCCGGCGATGAGCTGCGACGTCCCGACCGTGTGATGATAGAGGGTAATCGCGCCGTTGTAGTGGACTATAAGTTTGGCCAAAACCGTGACAAACGCCACCTTAAGCAGGTTGCCGATTATGTCGGCGTGCTCCGTAAGATGGGTAAGTACGACCAAATAGAGGGTTATGTATGGTATATAGCACTTGGCGAAGTGGTGGAAATATAGTCTTCAGATTATAACTTTGACTATTGACAATTCTTTTGTATCTTTGTGGCATGAAGAGCTCTTTGTGGAAGGTTATACCCCGATCGTATCGTCCTCGCGCCATAGGTGTCGCGGTGACGATATTCCTGCGTGCGCTGCTCAACTATGTTGGTGTGGCCATGCTCGTGCCGGTGCTTATAATCATCCTCGACAGAGAGAATATATCATCGAACTACTACCTTAATGCGATATACAACGCCTTGGGTTTCAGCTCGCACCAGAGTTTTATCATTGCCGTTTGCTGTGCAGTGGTTGCTGTTGTGATACTCAAGAACATTGCCGTGCTTGTGCTTTACCGCTATGAGCGCGACTTTATCTACTCGCTCTACAAACACCTCTCCGAGAGGCTGTACGTCAACTACCACAACCGTGGCTTCGGATATGTGAAGCGTAACAACTCGGCTCTGCTTACCCGCAATGTCAATGTGGTGAGCCTGATGTTTGTAGCGGGCATACTCAAGCCCATTGCTGCCATTGTGGGCGAGGTGTTGCTGCTTGCACTCATCTTCGGCTCGCTTGCGTGGTACTCACCCACGGCGGCACTGCTGGCCGTGCTGGTCTTTCTACCCGCCATCGCGCTCTTCTATTTTATGATGCGGCGCAAGCTCAACGACCTCGGACAGCGAGAGAATGAGGCACAGCGCACCAAGAGCCGCATTGTTGCCGAGACCTTCCGTGGCTATGCCGACATAGAGATTGGCGGAGGCTTTCCGCAGATGTTCAACCGCTTTGAACGAGCGATGAACGAGGCTGTGGCCCTGCGCAAGCAGAATGCCACGATAGGTATGCTGCCCCAGATGATAACCGAGACGGGGTTGGCTGTTGCTCTGGTTGTGCTGGTGCTGCTATGCATGAGCAGTGGCGATATGCGGATTATGTTCGGTATCTTTGCCGTGGCAGCCCTGCGACTTATACCCTCGATACGCTCCATCATGTCGAGCTGGAGTGCGATACGCTACAACAGCTACTCGGCAGATGTCCTCTCCGATGCCGACATCGAGGATGGCCCAATAGAGATCAACCGCACCAAGGAGCGTTTCCGCTTCAGCCAAAGTATCGACATTGACAATCTGTGCTTCTGCTTTGACGATGCCACAACACCCGTAATCAAGGATTTTAATCTTACCATACATAAGGGTGAGCGCATAGGCATTAGAGGCACATCGGGCGTGGGTAAGACTACGCTGTTTAACCTTATCCTCGGCCTCTACCGCCCCACCTCGGGTCAGATCACCATCGATGGCACACCGCTTTCGGAGCAGAACATTCGCAAGTGGCAGAATACCATCGGCTATGTGTCGCAGAGTGTCTTTATCGCAGATATGACACTGGCCGAGAACATCGCACTTGGCTGCGAGGATGGTGCAATTGACCGCAAACGTATGGAGGAGGTCATTGCCCTTGCCGACCTTAAGGAGTTTGTGGCGTCGTTGGATAAGGGGCTTGACTCGCGCATCGGCGAGCAGGGCAGCCGTCTCTCGGGCGGTCAGCGACAGCGTATAGGCATAGCGCGCGCCATGTATAAAGATGCGGATATACTCTTCTTCGATGAGGCTACATCGTCTCTCGACGGTCGCACCGAGCAGAATATCAACGAGGCTATCCGCATGCTTTCGGATAACAACCGCGAGCTCACCATTGTGGTTATTGCACATCGTGAGAGCTCGTTGGAGTATTGTGATAGAATAATAACACTCGAATAATATGACTATGTTTGACTATATAATAGCCTGCATACGACTGCGCTCAACGATAGATGTCGCAGCCGTTGTTCGCGGTTTTCGACCATTTGAGGTGGAGTATGCCCCCGAGGTGGAGGCTGACTGCACCTTTGCTCTTGTCGAGCAGCTCCCCATCGAGAGGTATGCAATCGTCAAGCACCTGTCGGAGTTTGAGGTTACCGAGGCGGAGGCCGACTGCACCTTTGCCAGAACGACCACGGGCTACCTCTTCTCGATCAAGCGACGTATAAGCAACGACGAGCCTACGCTCTTCCATATAGATGGTGACACTCTCCAGATAACATCCAATATACGCTGCGACAACGGCATCGATATCTCGTTGCTGCGCTTTGGCCTATGGGTGATGTTTGGCGTGGTACTCTCCTCGAAGCACGCTATCGCTATACACTCTTCAGTGATCGAGTGTGGCGGTCGTTGTGCACTCTTCCTTGGAGAGTCGGGCACGGGTAAGAGCACCCACACGCGCCTCTGGCGAGAGAATATCGAGGGTACCAGCCTGCTTAACGACGACTCGCCCATTGTGCGTGTGGTAGATGGCCAGGCTATGGTCTTTGGATCGCCATGGAGTGGCAAGACCCCGTGCTACAAGAACTTAAGCTACCCTATTGCCGGTTTCTGTCGCTTAAGCCAGGCCCCGCACAATGCCATCACACGCCTTAAGACCATCGCTGCGATTGGTGCTCTGCTACCCTCGTGCCCGCCCGCCTTTGCCCACGATGAGTACCTTCAGGATTGCATCTGCGCGACACTGGGCGAGTTGCTGCAACGTGTGCCGGCATACCACCTGGAGTGTCTGCCCGATCGTGCTGCAGCCGAGTTGTCACACTCAACTATCATGGGTTAAGATGCATAGCGTTTTCGATAACATCGAGCAGATTGTGGAGCGTGGCGACACCTTCAAGATGACCGTTACCGGTTACAGCATGCTCCCATTGCTGGGCAATGGCCATGACCACATCGTAGTGCGCCGCACTGAAGACGATGAGGATATCATGGGTCGCATAGCTATGTTTCGCATGCCCGACAGACGCATCATCGTGCATCGCGTGGTAGCTATCAAGGATGGTCTGGTTACACTCCACGGAGATGGCAACCTCTATCAGCGGGAGCAGGTTAGACGCGAGGCTATAGTGGGTGTTGTTGAGAGTGTTGTTCGTCAGAGTGGCAAGGTGGTAAGCTGTACCACCCGACTGTGGCGCATCAGAGAGCGTATATGGCTCTGTCAACCACTGATAATACGCCGTGGCGCACTCGGTATTATGCGTCGCTGGTTAAACTATAAACGCAGATAATTATGGATATAAGAATTGGTCACGGCTACGATGTCCACGCCCTTGGCGAGGGACTGCGTCTGGTGCTCTGTGGCATCGAGATACCCCACACGAAGGGGTGTATTGCTCACTCGGATGGCGATGTGGCCATACATGCCATTTGTGATGCCATGCTCGGCGCGTTGGCCCTCGGCGACATCGGCAAACTGTTCCCCGATACCGATGCAAGATACAAGGGCATAGACTCTACCCTGCTACTTCAAGAGGTAGTTAATATTGTTAAGTCTAAAGGTTACAGCATCAATAATATAGATTGCACTATATCGATGCAGCGACCGAAGCTCCGCCCCCACATAGATGCCATGCGCAACCGTCTGGCCGAGGTGCTCGGCATTGAGATTGAGCGCGTATCGGTCAAGGCCACGACCACCGAGCATCTCGGCTTTGAGGGTCGCGAGGAGGGTGTGTCGACCACTGCCGTAGTGCTGCTTACGAAGTAAGTTGATGGTAAAATGAGAAAATATTAGGCGCAAAAGGGGTGATATTAACGAATTGTTTTGTATCTTTGCCGCGCTTAATGGCTAACACTTTGAAACAAGTTCATAATTATGTTGAGTAGAAGATTGCTCCGAGTAAAAGTTGCAAAGACACTTTACGCACATCTTAAATCGGGTTCCGACAGCCTGAAGGCTTCGGAGAAGAACCTCGTGGAATCTATCGACAAAGCCTACGACCTATACTTTCAGATGCTCTCACTTATCGTCGAGGTAGCACACTATGCCGAGAGCCGCCAGGAGCTGGCCAAGCAGAAGAGACTGCCCACGCATGAGGATCTGAACCCCAACCGCCGCTTTGTAGACAACCCCATAGTACACCTTATCGCCACCAGCGATGCCGTGTGCGACCACCTCTCACATCGTCACCTGTCATGGGCGCACTCCTCAGATGCGGTGAAGGGCATCTATAACCGCATGATCGAGACGGAGTACTACAATAGCTACATGTCGGCTCCAGAGAGCAGCTTTGCGGCTGATCGCAAGTTTGTGGAGATGTTCTACACCACGCTCGAGGATGATATGGCGCTGAATGACACCATCGACGAAATGTCGCTGATGTGGAACGACGACTTAAGCTTTGCTCTCTACATGGTCATCCGCACCATCACCACTATCAAGCAGAGCCACACCGAGCTGAAGGTGCTGCCCAAGTTCAAGAGCGACGACGATCTGGACTTCGCCAAGACACTTTTCATCAAGTCGTTGGTCCAGTACGAGGATAACCAAGAGGTTATTGACCGCTACACTCGCAACTGGGATGTTGAGCGCATAGCCTTCATGGATAACCTGATACTCTCGATTGCCGTTACGGAGCTTGTAACCTTCGAGTCTATCCCTGTGAAGGTTACCCTCGATGAGTGGATCGACATCGCCAAGTACTACTCGACCCCTACCAGCAGCACCTTTATCAATGGCGTGCTGGATAAGATCGTTGCCGAGCTTAAGGAGAGTGGGCGCATCAGCAAGAGTGGCAGAGGATTGTTGTAGGTATGTCGTCGCGAAGGATATATAGCGTGCTGGTAATCGTCGCTGTGGTGGTCATCACCTTGGCACTCGTTTTGCGAATAGGCAGACCGAGCCTAAGTGTCGCGCCATCCGACGATGAGCAGTACAAAGGCCTTGCGGTGGAGATACTTCCCGACAGCGTAACAGAGCTCTCACTCGAGTTTGGGCGTGTACACCACCCCTCTTTGGTGTCGAAGAGCGTGAGGATATACAACCGCACAAGCGAGACTCTTGCCCTGTTGAGTTGTGATGCAACGTGCAGATGTGTGTGGGCAGACCTGCCCAATGGCGCAATTGAGCCGAATGGCTATGTCGATGTGCGTGTGTGGTTCGACTCGAAGGGCGAGTATGGATATATCGGTAACTTCGCCCGCATACACACCTCAATGAAGAGTAGCAACATTGCCCTATGGATTGATGCCGAGGTGGAATAATGTAGTCAAAAAGGCGTATTAGAGTGGCCGAATGGAGAACAATGCGGCAACAATAGGGATATAATGTAAATAATTACTACCTTTGTAGCCGTTAAAGTGCAAACAATTAACAATTTAAAACAATAAGACTATGAATTTACTTTTTATCGACGGTGAGACCGTTGTTGAGACTACTGTTGATGCTCCCGCAGAGAGTGTAGTTACGAATACCGAGGTGGCAAGTGATATTCCCGGCGAGGTTGCGCAGCAGCCCGCAGGTGGTGGCTGGTCATTCTGGTTGATGATCATCGCCATGATCGCTATCATGTACTTCTTTATGTGGCGTCCCGAGTCAAAGCGTCGCAAGCAGATGGAGCAGTTCCGTGCCGGCCTGAAGAAGGGTGACAAGGTTATCACCGCAGGTGGTATCTATGGCACCATCAAGGAGGTACAGCCCACCAGCCTTCTTATCGAGGTTGATAGCAATGTAACTCTGCGTGTTGACAAGAACATGGTTGTTGGTGAGCCCGGCAATAACATGGAGCAGAAGTAATCTTAAAGCTACATAAACGATAAAAGACAGCCTTGAGGGGCTGTCTTTTATCATTTATAGCAGGGACCAGATGGTCGGCGGCTGCACCGACACCCACTCGGCACCGTTGCCTTGTGAGGTGCAGGTTATCCTGACGGCCTTAATCGGGCGTGCGGGGTACTCTATGACAAAGGCTCCACACTCCAACTCACCCACTCTATGGAACTGCACTCCATCGTACGACACCTCGACATATCCATTTTCAAAGAGGTAGCGTGGCAACTGGAAGTTACCCGTAGCCACCTTCATACGTCGACACTTTACCGGCGTGTCGAAGGTATACATCACCCAGTCGCCAACATCGGCTGCTCGCGTTGTTCGTGCAAGACGGCCATAACCTTCGGCCTTCTCGAACGAAAATCGCTCACGGTCAGCCATCGACGACGAGAACTTAAAGCTCGGCGTGATGGTCTTAAAGTGTGATGCCACGGCAGCCTCGGGTGACTGTGCTCGACCGCGACGTGCCACAAACGAGTACTCGGCAGGTGTCGCAGTGGCGATAGGCTCACGATAGAGCATCTCCACATTCATGGGCTCGCGGCGATAGTATATCGGGCTATGGTCATCGGTCGTAACCGCAAGCACACCATCCTCGTACTTCACCACAGGGGGCATAAGGCGGTAGGCTACGCCCATGGCATCCAGACGGTCGTAGTGGGCGACCATACGTCGATAGAAGGCCTCCCAATCGCGCTCATCGCTATTGGTCCAGCATATCTCCGACAGCGACACCATACGCGGGAATGTCTGGTAGTGTATGTAGTCGCTATTTTCGGGGTTGTGCGAGGCGTACACCTCACTGAAGAACGAGCCCTCGAAGCCAACGACACTACCCTGCTCCTCGGCCGTGAAGCCGGCACTCGGCAGCGAAAACTCATAGACCTTGCGGCAGTCAAAGATAGCTGCCCAGTCGTGGCCGGGCTCGCGCGGTGTCTGCTTCATGTCGAAGTAGAAGTACTGACCCGGCATAACCACCGTGGCATAGCCCTCGGCGGCAGCACGGCGGCACTCCTTGACGCTCTCCCAGCCATAGACCAGCGTTCCATCATCCAGACGGCCACCGTCGATAGCCTCGTTCCACACCGCAGCTTGCTTATCGTAGCGTGCGACCATATCACCGAGACGTGTCATAAAGTAGGCCTGCAACGCCTCGGTTGATGCCATGTAGTGTCGCTGCATAAAGCTCTGGCAGTCGGGGCAGCGTCGCCATTGCGACATATCCACCTCGTCGCCACCTATATGGATATACTCCGAGGGGAATAGCTCGCATATCTCGCCAATAATATCCTCAAGCAGTGTGTAGTTCTCCTCGTTTGAGGGGCAGAAGGCCGAGCGAGTGTCGTAACCAAAGGCTGCCGATGTGTTGGGCTCATAGTTACACAATATCTCGGGGTGCATGGTCGCCATGCAGAGGCTGTGGCCCGGCAGGTCGATCTCGGGGACGATGACAATATTGCGCACACGCGCATAGTCGACCATCTCGCGGATATCCTCCTGGGTGTAGTAGCCACCCCACCTCTCGTTCCACTTACCATATCTGGGCCATATCGGGCTATCGCCACCGCGGAAGCCTCCCACCTCGGCAAGCTCGGGGTGTGACTTTATCTCGATGCGCCAAGCCTCATCGTCGGTGAGGTGTAGGCGCAGATGGTTGATCTTATGGTAGGCCAGCAGGTCTATATATGCCATCACGGCACCCTTATCCATCCATGTACGGCATACATCGAGCATGAAACCTCGGTGCTCGAAACGCGGAGCATCCTCCACACGACAACATTCCACGCGCGCGGGGAGCTCAAGGTCGTCGCTGTAGACCTCCGAGGGTAACATCTGCATGAGGGTGACAATGCCATTAAAGACACCGCCATAGTCGCCACCTGCAATGGTGATACCGTCGCATGCGATATCGAGTCGATAGGCCTCGCTATCGAGTGTCGCGTCGAGGCGTAGGCGAATGTCGGCATCGGCTCGCTCGCACGTCTCAATATTCAGATATTGGTTGAGATAATCGGCCGCATCTCGCAACACATCAGCCTCATAGCCAATGGTCATTGTGCGCTCGATATTAAAATAGCCATTTGCGGGCAGGTAGTGCTGTGGTGCAGGCACAAGGCATGATTGTGCATAGCCCAACACAGCAACAAGCGATGCCATGAGGCAAAGTATCAGGTATCTTATCTTCATACTCTTCTTCTGTATAGCAAAAGACCCCACAGCTTCGGGCGGTGAGGTCTTTTTTCTCATTGAAACATTTACTGGAGATCAGACTCGCCATCCTCGTCGATCCAAGGTACGGTCTTCATATCCTCGGTGGTGAGTGCTGCCACCTGCTCGTCGGTCAGCAGCGCAGCTGCGCCATTCTCGAACTCGATGTCGGAGTAGCTGCTGATGGTGAGCTGGTACGATGCGTAGTCATCGGCATTGGCCTCATACTCCGACCTCTGGGCGTAGATGCCATAGATTGCCGTGATGGTAGCCTTCTCTCCATCCTTGCAGACATTGCGACGTGCAAAGCGCGAGTATCCACTTGTACGCAACGAGTAGACACCATTCTCCGAGCAGTAGACTGCATCGGGGTTGTAGGTGAAGAGCACCGAGCCATAGAGGCTGCGGCCTGTGATCTCCTCCTTGAAGGCCCACTGATACCAACCCTTGGTCACCGTGGGGCGAGGATCGGTATAGAGCCAGCTGGGATAGATATTCTCAAACGAGCCACTCTTCAGCGCGGGGTTTGTAACGCCATCCTGGTTGGGAACACCTGCGTAGTGGCACTGCAAGCCCTCAAAACGGATCAGACGACCAAACATTGCCTCGCGGCTCTTATCGTTAGGAAGCACCTCATTGTAGTTGTCGGCCGTAACGGTAATGATATCTACCGACATAGGGTCGATCAACCACTCTGCGTATGTGCCCACCTTAAGCTCCGAGGGCTCGCCCTCAAATACATGACGGTCGATAACCTCCTGAAGCTCAATGTTGGAGTTGGCATAGAACTTATGCTCACCGGCCTTGTTATACGACTCCGAGGGGGCACCGCCCAACGACAGCATCATGCGGTAGTTGCCAAGGTAGAGACCCGACAGACGCACATACACCCATGAGCCATACTTGTAGCGCAGACCTACATTGTTGTTGAGCTTAAGCTCGATGCCTGCCGTATGATCCTGGATGTGCAACGACTTGTAGATGTTACCCTCCTCGTCATTCGAGATTACCTTACCCTTGATGTAGACATCCTCGCCAACGAAGATATCCTCGCCGATGAGCTTGCTGATGGTGTTATTCCAGCCACTATTCACACCCGTATTGCTGATGGTGCCAAAGGCACTCTTCAGCTCGGCGATGGTGATATACTTGGCATCGGGGAACTGTGCCTCAAAGCGGGTGTCGTTCATTACGGGACGAGGTGTCACCTCATCGAACTTCTCATAACAGCCAACTGCCATGATAGCGATGGCAAGTAGTGCAAAAATCTTGTTCATTTTCATAATCTATACCTGTTTAGCTGTTAGAATCTAAAGTAAATGTTAAGATAGTAGTTCAGACCATTCATATAGAAGTACTTCGAGTCGAAACGCGAGTACGTCGTAGGCTTCTGAATGATGGTCATCGTGCCATCGGCCGTGGGGAAGATGATGGGATCAGAGATCTTGTTAAGACGCATCTGCTCATAACCACCCGTGCGGATAGTCTGGTTGTTAAGGATGTTGTTCACCGAGAGGCTGAAGCCCAAGGTGTACTTATACTTAATATACCAGTTCTTACCGATGCTTGCGCTCAACGTATAGGCGTGGCCAAGCTCCTCCTGCGCGCGGATAGAGTCGATGATATCTACAACATAGGCCTTCTGACGACCCGACTCCAGGTTCTGGAAGTCGTAGATGCGCATAAGCTCCTGTGCGAGATACTGTGTGCGGTACATCGGGTTCATCGAGAGGTACAAGCGATCGTAGAAGTTGAAGTCCAGCGAGGCGTACCAGTTCTTCGGGCCACGGAAGTTAAGACCTACGTTGATAGCCGTCTGGGGAGTGCTCTCCACCTTCATGCCCTTCCATGTCACGACACTTCGCACCACGTCGGTTGCAGAGTTGTCGATCATCTGCGTGAAGCGGGGATCAGACGTGTACTCATAGTCACCATAGCTCACGGCACCCTGCAACGAAAGACCCCATGCGATAGGTATGCTGAAGCCAAGCTCGACACCCATATAACGCTTGTCGATGCCCGACATGGCGAAGTTGGTAAACGAGCTCTGTGTATCGTCATAGAACGAGATAACCTTCGACTGATCCATCATCTGTGTGTAGTAGGCCGAGAGACGGGCTCTGATCCATGGCAGACGCAGGTTGTAGGTTAGGTCGACACCGTAGATCTTCTCGGCCTTAAGACCGGGAGTGATCTGGTTGCGGGTACGAGCCGACACAAATGCGTTGTTGAACGTAGGTGCATTCTGCATAGCTACACCGTTAAGCTCAAACGAGTGAGCTCCCGAGATCTGGTAGCGCAGGTTGGCCTTTGCCTTGTAGGTGAGGTAGTTGAGCTTCTCGGAGTTGCCCAGCGATGTCATGCCGATGTTGCCTCCTGCATTCTTATTCTGGAACAGACCCTTCTCCCAAAGACCCTCGCGCCACATGCTCGAGAGACCCACCTCGGCACCAATATTGGCACTGAAGCCTCCGGCCGACACCTCATACATACCCCACAGCTGACCCTGACGAACATGGGCATAGTAGTCGTAGCCATACTTGTCGCCCTCGCGGACAGCCTGGGCGTGACCATGCTCCTCGTAGTAGGCCATATTGTTCTGGTACGACTCGACACTGCTACCGAAGTCGCGCTCGGCAAACTTGTCGACATCCAGCCAGTAGTCACCACCAAGCAAGTCCTTCACTGTGCTGTAGTACTCGGTGCGGTTGATACGGGCGCGCAGACCTGCCGTGATTCGCGAACCACCACGGAAGACATGGTTGAGTTGCGCTGCGAAGTTGTAGTCTATCTGGTCGGTGTGACGCTCCTCGATCATTGCCGAGGCACGATGACCATCGCCATAGGTCTGGTCAACATCGCCATTGTAGTTGTCGCGGATAAGGCCGTCGAAGTCGATGTAGCCATCCCAGTTCTGGGTGTACTCAATGAGCTTCATGCGGTCGGTCTCAAGGTCTACCTCCGTGAAGGGCAACGTGAGGTCGTTGTTCTCGGCAAAGTTGTTGAGTATCTTGCGACGCATATATCTATCACCATAGTACGAGGGTAACTTGCGGTAGTAGTCGGGACGGGGATCCTCACCCTTATACCATGTGAGGGCAGAGTAGCCGTTGAAGCCGAAGCGCACCGATGTGGCTACCGACAGAGCGGTATTCTCGCTAATCTGCCAGTTGTAGTTAAGCATGGCAATAGGCTCATGCATACGTCTAACACGCGCATTGCGCTCCTTGCCACTCTGCAGACCGACATTGGGGTTGTAGTAGTTGTCACCCCAGAGGTCGTAAGCCTCCTGCGTAGATGCCTGCTGTGCACCACGGGTTGTGGGAGCACCCATAATGGTTGCCGACAGGCGGTGGCGTGAGTTAAAGATCTTCTCGGCTGAGGCGAAGTAGCCATAGGCGTTGTAGTAGACGCCATCGACATAGCCATGGTCACCCTGACGTGTCGAGAATGAGAAGCCGTAGCTCCAGCCATTATCCAGAGCACCCGAGGCGTAGCTCACCATAACGCGGTAGCGATACATCTGCATGGAGTTAACCACCGAGGCACGGAAGCCCTTACGAAGCTGCGAGGCGCGAGCGTTGATATTCGTAGTACCTGCCACACCACCCAGGCCGAAGTCCGACATGGTAAGACCCGATGTGTTCTCCTGGTTGCGCGTAGCATCGTTAAGACCGCTCCACAGCGACCACGGACCATAGCTCGTCAGAGCATCGTTGAAGCGGATGCCGTTGAGATATACATCCTGGTACTGCGAGTCGTAACCACGCACGTTGAAACGCATCTCCGAGAAGCGATACGAGGCGATATTGTTAAATATATCTTTTGATGCCGAGAGCGAGGTGGGCAGTGCCTGCGAGTCACCCGCAGACTCCACGTCGGTGTCCAACTCCGCAAAGGCAGAGTCGTCTACGGCCACGAGCGTCGATGGTACCATGATAACCTGCTGCATGTCGTGCACAAGCTGCTTAACGCGCACCATAAGGTCAAGATCCTCGAACTCATCTGCCTCGAGATGTAATAGGTACTGGCCCGGAGCCAGACCCTCGATGATAAACTCACCGTTGTGGTTGGTCACAACAACGATGTCGGTGCCCTCGACCGAGAGCTTAACACCGCTGATGGCCTCACGGCCGTCGCGTGACACAACCGTACCCTTCATACCGCCCATCTGCGCATAGGCCGCAAGCGATAGAAGCGAACAGAGCAATGTAAGTAAAAATCTCTTCATATATCTTAGTTTAACTATTTACCAATATAGATATATACGGGGAAGTGGTCGCTAAAACCATTCTGGAAGTTGTTTGTCACGAACGTGCGCAGAGGGTAGCCCTTATACTGACCCTCCTGCTGAAGCATGTAGGGGCGCGTAAAGATGTTACCCCAGAACTTCATATCCTTGCCCTTTACCAGACGCAGCTCACCCTTGTCGGCATTTACGAGGTTCTCCGTAACACAGATGTTGTCGAAGAGGTTCCACGCATCCTGGTATGCCAACGTGCCAAGACCGGCACGCAGCATCTCGTTATAGGGGTTAAAGAAGTCACCCGGCTCAAGCTCCTTAATCTTGCGCTTGGCACCCATGGTCTCCACGAGGCTAGCATCCGTGGCATCGTCGTTGAAGTCACCCATGACGATGACCTTCGTCGCGGGGTTCTCGGCCAAGAGGCTATCCTTAATCTCGCGTATCTGACGGGCGCACGCCTCACGCTTGAACTGCGAAGCCTCCTTACCACCCAGACGCGAGGGCCAGTGCGACACGAGGAAGTAGAAGGGCTCATCCTCGATAGTGCCCCACATAACCACAAAGTCGCGGGTACGGAAGTTGGGCAGCTCCTCCACCTCGAGCTTGATGTTGTCCGAGCCCTCGAGCTTGAAGACGTCGGCACGGTACAAGAAGGCTACGTCCACACCGCGCGCATCGGGCGAGTCGTAGTGGCAGATGCGGTAGTTGGCACCCTTGAGCTTGGGTTGCGCGATAAGATCCTCGAGCACCGAGCGATTTTCGATCTCCGACACACCGATAACGATGGGATAGTCGCGCTGTATAGCGGCCATGTCGAAGAGCACGCGCTCCAGGTTGGCGAGCTTCTTCGCGTACTTCACCTCGTTCCACTGCTTCACGCCCGACGGTGTGAACTCATCGTCGTGGGTCTCGGGGTCGTCGTAGATGTCAAACAGGTTCTCCAGGTTCCAGAAGGCGACCATATATGGCTTTTCGGCCATAGCTACGGTTGCCGAGAAGAGTACAACCCAGAGAGTTAGTAACATTCGTTTCATAATCTATCGTTTTTGTTGTTTATTCATCGTCGCTTTCGCTTCAGAGGTTGATACCCCATAGCGATGGTGTGCAGCCACTCTCCACCTCGCTCTCGATACTGTCGTCGAGCATAGGGAAGAAGTCGAAGCCCGTGAGCTCCTCCAACTCTGCCACGCTGATACACTGCTCGGCCTTAATCGAGGTGTCATCACCCGTGTTGGCATGCTCCATCCAGAAGGCTATCGAGCGCAGCTGCGAGGCGTCGTCAACCTCATCTATGCGCAGGCCGGTATTGCCCTTCTTCGTGCGTAGCAGGGCCTTGAAGTAGTGCGTGGGTGTGGGACAGAGATTGTCGGCACGGTCGTATGTGTAGTCGTAGATTGACGGGTGGTGTGCGCCCTCGAACCAAGCTCCCGTTACGACGTACAACGTGTCGGAGCATATCTGTGAACGCACCTTACCCTCGAGCATACCCCATAACTTTTGGTTGAAGTTGCCGTGCTGCGGTGTCATATTGGTAGCATAGAAGGTCTGATCCATCATCTGCTGCGAGCACTTGCGGTCGGCAGCAGGTATCTGGTGACCACGGTCATACCAGCCATCATACGAGCCGATGGCGAGATTGGCCTGATGCGAGGTGCTTACCGTGGGGTCGTAGCCAAACGAGCTGTCGTTGCGGTCGCCACTGCCCGTGGTGTGTGATGTGTGTAGCGGGTAGGCAACCCACAGCGAGGCACGCACCTCGGGGTCGAAGCAGTAGGTATAGTTGCGTGCATTCTCCCTAACACCAAGGCGGCCATAGTGGCTGTTGTAGATGTAGTCGGTCGTAGCATCGCACACCGGCAACTCGGGCCACTCGCGCTCGAAGGCTATCGTCGCGTCGTAGCTCTGCTGCGTGAACTCCAACTCGAAGTGTGAGCCATCGCCGAAGCTGACCGACACATTCGCCGTGCGACCCACGCCCGAAGCGTTTTTCGAGAAGTAGACATAGACAACCTTGCTCGTGGCTGTCATCTCGCCCTGAAGTGATGCAACACCTCCGTTAAGGCTCGCCCAGCCATCTGTCGAGGCAACCTCCACCGAGTACGAAGTACCCTGTTGTGCACGCAGCACCACAGCGCAGTTCGTGGATGTACCCTTAATGTCGGTTGTCGATAGATAGGCCTCCGAAGCCACCTTCTCGGCACGCTCACCTTCGCATCCTGTTGTCACAAGCACTACGCCCACCAAGGCCATAATGGCCGATACTATATTCACCAATCTTGGCATAGTTGTTTATCTCATTTTCTCTTATATCTCTTGTTCGGCCCGAGCAGGTAACCCCACTCGGGCTTTACAAGAGCATCTATATTACTTAATGTTGATACCTGCCATGATTACGCGAGTAGCACCAGACACCGATGAGAGGGTGATGGTAGAGCTCTCGGTGAGCGTGGGAAGAGCAACAGTGTAGTAATCTGCGGTCTCGTCGATAGTCAAGGTGTAGGGAGCGTTGCCCGTAGCACCACTGTTGGCAGCAAACTCGAGGGTAGTAACCTCTACGCCGTCAACCGATACTACAACCTTACCGCTCTTATTACTCCAACCAACACCATACAGCGAAAGGGTCTTGCCATCGCCCGACACGCCTACTGCGCCAGAGGTTACAGTACCTGCAGCCGAGCTGGTACCGAGCTTAAGCACGGTGCAAGACTCGCCATTGATAGTGGCCTCCTGGCTGTATGCCTTGTTGGTGCCGATGATGTTTGCAAAGAAGATATCCTGCGATGTGAACTTGCCGGTAACAACGGGATCCTCGGGCTCGGGCTCCTCACCAGAGTCACCACCTGCAACGTGCGAGATGTACACCGAGTCACCAACCTGGGCACTACCTTTGTACGATGTGCGACGACCCTTCAGGGTAACTACATCGCCAGCCTTAAGACCGAGCGACTCGAATACCTTGTTGCCGTTCTCATCATAGATACCGTAAACGTATACCGAACCTGTCTCGTCAACGAGGTCGAAGTTGCCATAGTAGGTGTCTACCACGTTGGCGATAGTACCCGTAAGCTCGTAGAGGGTGCTATCCTCGGCAGCGGCCAAGAACTCGGCTACGCTAACCTTCTTTGCCTCTACAACGGGAGCCTCGCCGTCAACATGCGATACATAGACAGCGTTAGCAGCCTGTGCAGTGCCATTGAATGACGAGCGGTTGCAATGGATGGTGATGGTGTCACCAACGGTAAGACCCTTGCTCTCCCAGTTTACGGCAACACCCGACTCATCGTCAAGGCCGTAAACATAGATCGAGCCGGTAGCATCCTCCAGGTAGAAGTTGCCATAGGTAGTGTTCTTAATCTGGGTGATAACACCTGTAAGCTCGTAGAGGGTGCTATCCTCGGCAGCGGCCAAGAACTCGGCTACGGTAGCGGCAGTAACATCGGGAGTAGGCTCGGGAGTCTCGCCACCACCCTGCACGTTACCGAGGGGCTCATCGGTGAGCTTAACGCCACACATGATAGCACGGCCGGCAGTCGACTCAACAGCCGAGAACGAAGCATCGGTAGAGAACTCCACAACAGATGATGCGGTAAGGCCGCTCAACTTGAATGAGTAGTGGTCGCTATCGGCAAATGAGAGAGCCGTGTAGGGAGAATTGCCCGTAGCACCTGCATTTGCAGTGAGAGCCAATGACTGTGCCTCGCCACCATCAACACGGAAGTAGAGTGTTGCGCTCTTGCCCTTCCATGCAACACCGTAGAAGTTAAGGTACTTGTCGCCCGACACGCCAACGGCAGCCGACTTGAAGTAACCAGACTTCGAGCCTGTACCGAGCTTAAAGCCGGTAGCAGAGCTACCATCGATAACCGTATCACCAAGACCGTATGCGCAGTTGGCCGAGTCGTCAGTGCCATTTACGAAGGCTACGTCCGATGCGTAGGGGCCCTCTGCGGGTGTGGGGGTCTGGCCACCCTCACCTACGATATGCGAGATGTAGATTGCGCTACCTACCTGGGGCTCCTCCTTGTATGAGGTGCGACGGCCACGCAGTGTGATAGTATCACCGCTCTTCAGACCGAGCGAGGTGAATACCTTGTTACCCGCCTCGTCATAGAGACCGTAAACGTAGGTAGTGCCTGTCT
Organism: uncultured Alistipes sp.; assembly: GCA_937880705.1. Next base: position 21,973 of record CALGRZ010000068.1, on the reverse strand, counting down.
CATCGGTCATGTAGAAGTTACCATAGTCGGTGCTCTTAACCTCACCGATAACACCGGTAAGCTGATACCAAGTGTTATCCTCGGCAGCAGCCAGGAACTCGGCGATGGTCACGGTCTTAACCTCCACCTCGGGAGCCTCGCCCTTGGCCTCGCACTCAACGAGCATGGTGTTTACATACTTCGTACCGCTCACGCCGATAGTCCAACCGCGAACAACAACCTCCTGGCCGTCACTTGCGGTAACGCTACCTGCGATAGGATAGGCGATAGAGCCAACAGCAGTCTGTGCACCCTCTACGGCAACATTGTAGTACGAGCCACTGATGGTCAGCACGCCGGTGTACTCAACATACTCGATGTAGGGCGATGAGAGGTATGAATCCATGGCAGCACCATCCAAAACCTTGGGTGATGAGTAGGTGTAGCTGCCCGATGAGATAACAGTCACAGCAGGAGCTGCGCCATAGTTGCCGTTGGCATCCTTAACAGCGGCAAACTGCTTGAAACCGGCATAGGTAGTTACGGTACCCTCGACAGATACCTTCGTACCAACCTCCACCTCGGCAGTAGCGTTGGTGTAGACCAGCAGACGGCCGGTGGTATCCTCCATCAGGAAGCCCTTGTTGTAGATACCGATAACGGTAGCCTCGTCAACCTTTACGCTGTCACCATCCTTGGCCTCGATAGCAGCTGCAATAGTGCCGGGCTGTGAGGGCTCGGGGGCCTCACCGGGGGTGAGGGTAATCTCCTGACCACCATTGCCCGTGAGCAGCTTAACGTCGTCGATGCGGTATACGCTGGCAACATCGGCCGAGAACTTGATATAGAGCTTCTCGGGAACCTCGGTAAGGGTGAAGTCGGCAGTAGCAACATTCCAACGACCACCCTCGGTACCTGCGTAGGTGTACTCGATCTCTGACCAGCCGTAGCCGTCCATAGAGAGAGCAACATGGAACTCTGCATTCTGGAATACGCTGTCACCATCCTGTGAATACTTCTCCGTACCGAAGCTCAAGCGCAGTGTGTTCTGCTCTGAAGTGAGCTCAATCTCGTTTACCTGGAAGTAGGCCGATGCACCGAAGAAGATGTTATTCAGACCTGAACCGGCATAGTCCGAGTAGCTGCTGTTTGAAGTTGAGTTAGCACGCACCGAAACGCCAGAACCCGAATAGGTTACATTCTCCGAAGCGGGACCCTCCTGGTTGGCGAACTCGGGGAACTGATCGATGTAGGGCCATGACGAGCCGCTGCCGAAGGTCTTGGTAGCCTCCTTACCATCGAAGTTATCCGAGTAGAGAACCTCCTCTACAACGGGCTGCTCGTTGGTAGCCGACTGTGAGATCTTAATCTTCTTGGTATCCCAAGCACCGTAAACCGAGTGCAGAGCGATAACCTTTACAGTAGCCTCACGAATGGCCTCCGTGTCGTTAGCTGGTACCGAGATGGTGATTGTAGCATCACCGCTACCGTTCTCGGGCAATACGGTTACCCAGCCATCGCCGTCAACATAGTCAACCTCCGTCTTCCAGGCGGCGTTGGCAGTGATGTTAACACTCTGGCTACCCTCCTCCATGTTGAAGGTCAACGCTGTGGTCGACACCTCGACGGTAGGATCGGGATCCTTCACATCGGGATTCTCGCACGCTACGAAAGCTACGGCCGAGACCATAACCAACGCTGCAGCGAAGAATGATTTGAACATTTTGTTAAACATAACTTTTTGTTTTTTAAAGGTTTATAATTTGGTATTTGAAGTTAAGAAACTTTCATAATACGCTACCCATGCGCATACGCGCGCACATAGGCAATGGCAAAGATATAACGAATTTTGCAAACAAAAAAGAGTTAACCAAACATTAATTCCTATTTGCCATCTTTACTGCTCTATTTGGGGCAATACAAAATCTGTACTCCGACGTAGGACTATTGCTTTATTGGACAAAATTTCCTATATTTGCATCATTGAAAACACTTCACACAATGGGAGTAGATAGAAATATGCGAAACATAGAGAGCGACAAGGAGTTTGAAAACCGCATACGTCCTCAAGCTCTGCAAAACTTTGCAGGTCAGGATAAAACAGTGGCCAACCTCAAGGTCTTCATTAAGGCTGCTCTGATGCGTGGTGACTCGCTGGATCATGTGTTGCTGCACGGCCCTCCGGGTCTGGGTAAGACCACGCTTGCCAATATCATAGCTAACGAGATGGGGGCGCAGCTCAAGGTGACATCGGGCCCCGTGCTGGACAAGCCCGGTGATCTGGCAGGTCTGCTGACAAACCTCAATCCGGGCGATGTGCTCTTCATAGACGAGATACACCGCTTAAGTCCTATCGTCGAGGAGTACCTGTACTCTGCAATGGAGGACTACAAGATTGACATAGTCCTTGACAAGGGCCCCGCAGCGCGCTCCATACAGATTGAGTTGGCACCCTTCACGCTTGTGGGTGCAACAACACGCAGCGGACTGCTCACAGCACCTCTGCGTGCACGCTTTGGCATCACATGCCACTTGGAGTATTACGATGCAACGGTACTCTCCGGCATCGTGCGTCGCTCGGCAGCGATACTCGACATCTCGATAGATGATGACGCTGCTCTGGAGATAGCCCTCCGCTCACGCGGCACACCCCGTATTGCCAACGCCCTGCTACGCCGTGTGCGTGACTTCGCGATGGTCGAGGGTGAGGGACATATCGACTTGGAGATCACGCGAGTGGCTCTTGCAGCACTCAACATCGACGCGCGCGGTCTCGACCAGATGGATAACAAGATACTTGCCACGATAATCGAGAAGTTCAACGGTGGCCCCGTGGGTCTGAATACCGTGGCCACGGCCGTGAGCGAGGAGGCGGGAACAATCGAGGAGGTCTACGAGCCCTTCCTGATAAAAGAGGGCTTCTTAAAGCGCACACCACGCGGCCGCGAGGCTACCGAGTTGGCATACCGGCACCTCGGCTACGCCTATGGCGGTGGCGACCAGCGCGAACTATTCTGAGCTACCCTATCCGTTTTACACGCGACCCATAAAGGGTGGTAATGATGCAAAAAGCTCCGAGCGAATAGCCCGGAGCTTCTCTTTTGCGCATCGCTGCGCCAATCGCAAGCCTATTAGAGTGCGCTTGAGATAAGGAAGGTAGCAGCAACACCCAAGATGGCGTACAACTCGGGGAATGCGGCGAGGATAAGGGTCTTACCCATAACGTCGTTACCGTTACCGATAGCTGCGATACCATTAGCACAAACCTTGGCCTGGAAGATAGCCGAAGCAAGACATACGATAGCCATCAAAAGACCGGCACCGAATACACCTACTGCGGTAAGCATTGACATCTCGGCAGAGATCAAACCGCTAACCATAAAGTAGCCTACGAAACCATAAAGACCCTGTGAACCGGGAAGAGCCGAGAGAATCATGTAGCTACCAAATGCGCCACTGTTCTTCTTCAAAGCACCTACGGCTGCCATACCGCAACGAGCAGTAGAAACGGCCGAAGCCAGACCCGATACACCTACCATAAGCACTACGCCCAAATAGGCCAAAATTAAAGCTGAATTCATAGTTGTTTAAGTTTTTTAAGTTGTTAATTATTATTTGTTTATTCTTTCATTTTGCGAACAGGATCGAAGGTGCGCTGACCCATCTCGAAGCCTGCATTCTTATAAAACTCGACGAAGGTCAGACGCATGGGGTGTACGAATGACGAGATCGCCGACATAAAGAGGTTGATACCGTGACCGATAAGCAGGATGATAGAGGCCACCACAACCTGAAGTGCGATGACATACCATGCCGTATCGGGGCCGGCAGCATCCAGACCCGAGAGACCCATGGCCAGCGAGTTGAATACCTGTGCCAACACACCACCCGACAAACCGATAGCGAAGAGTCGGATATAGCTGAGCACGTCGCTCAACAGTCCGGTGATGTTGTTGTAGGCATCCCACAAACCGGCACCGATGTTGATAAGCGGATTGCGCTTCACGTTGTTGAGCAGCAACATAAGCACTGCACCAACGCCCACGCAGGCAAGGAACACCGGTGAGGTCATGCCAAAGCCGGGGATGGCAAGGTCCTCGTTAATCATAGGCAGACCGACAGCCAGCGCGCCCGAGAGCAGGATGATAAACCATCCGAGCAGGCCGAAGGTCGAGGTGATGCCAAAGAGCTTGGCCTTCATCCAGATGTTGATGGCCATACCGACCAAGATCTGGAATACACCGATAGCCAACGATATAGAGAAGAACTGCTGCTGGAAGTCCAGGAACTTGATCACGGGCAGATAGTCCGAGATGGCCATACCGAAGAACGAGTTGGCATAGAAGCCAAACGCCACGGTGGCACCAGCACAAACAATCGAGAGCCAAGCAGCCTGACGGAGCTTGGGACCACCCTTCAACAGCAACGCCGTACCTGCAGCCAGCAACACAAGGCCATAGCCCGCATCGCACAAGCAGATAGCGAAGAAGAGCATATAGAAGGGTCCGAAGATCGGCGTGAGATCCAGCGTGCCATACTTCGGCAGCGAATACATCGAACCGATGAGCTCGAAGAGGCGTGCGAACTTATTGTTCTTAAGCTTCACGGGAGCCTCATCATCAATGGTTGCATCACGCTTCATGTAGACCAGGTTGGGATACTCCTCAAGCAGCTTGTCCACCTTTGCGGCGGTATCTGCCTCGGCCCAACCCTCCATAATAAGGAGCTCGCCATCGGCCTCGCGCTGTGCCGAAGCACCAACCTTAAGGCCCTGAAGACGCTCCATAAGGAGTGCCGTATCGTCGTCGATCATATCCACAGACTTGGCAGCACGCGAGAAGGCAACGTCGAGTGCCTTATCATCGGCCTTGAGACGAGCAATCTCCTCCTCCAAAGCCTTGCTATCCATCTGCGGAAGGCGTACCTCCTGACCGTCGACAACAACCGCGCTACCATCACGGGTGATAACAACGAAGTAGACCGTAGACTGCGTACGGGCAATCTCGGCAATGGTCATCGTCGCCGACCACTCCTCGATCATCTTATCGAAGGTTGCGGTCTGTGTGGTGAAGTAACGCAACTGAACGCCCTGCTCGGCCAGACGGGCGATCTCCGACTGCGAGAAGCGACCCCAGGGAGCAACCTCCTCCGAGAGCTTCTTAAGACGGGCGATCTCCTGCTGAAGGCGGGTGCGCTCCTCCTGTGCAACGACATAGGCATCGTAGGCAACGGCACCCGAAGCAAGCATATCGGCATCAGCAACATACTGCTCCGAGGCGGCAAACGACTTGAGCTGCTCGACAGCCTTATTGCGGGCATCAATCTCCATCAACAGTTGGCGGTCACCCTCCGAGGGCTCCCAGCCTGTGGTGGTGATGTCCACAAGGCCAAGCTCACGCAACTCCTCGATAAATCGCTCCTGCTCACCGGCATAGAGAACGATATCGTAGCGTATCATCTTACAGATCATTCGTTAGGCCCCTCCACAGCCTCGGCTTGCGCCTGTCGTGTTTTAACAATCTTCTGTGCCGACTTACTGAGGTTCTCCTCGTCCTCCATAAATCGTTTAATCTTGCGTATGGCATCCTCATAACCGGGAATTTGTACCTTCTCGTAGAGGTTTACCTTTTGAGTAGTTTTGCGTCGCGCATAGTCCAGAAGCTCCATCTTGCGATTGAAGATCTCGAACTCGATACCAAGACGTGACATCTGCTTCAGCACGTTGATACCCTCGGCATACCATACCGGTGCCGAGAAGAGGTCGTAGGGCTTCTCCTGGTATACTATATCTTTTAATATAGGTGTGCGCACGCCCGCGATCTTTTGTGATGTAAGTTCTACATCCTTGATGCGGATAAGGTCACAATCAAACTCTCCCCACAGCTGTACCATATAGTCGTAACGCGCGATGAGCGCATCGAGATCTCTACGGTAGGCAAGTGCAGAGTCCTTCGCTCGTTTCACCTCCATACGCAGGGCACTCTCCTTACTCTTGATGGTAGGAAGAGCGTTCTTGCGTATCTTGAGCTGCTTGTTCAGCTCGCCGAGCGAAGTCTTGTTATATTGAAATTTGATTGCCATAGGCCTTTACTATGCTTTCCAATATTTCTCTGACAGCTCCTGCTTGATGCTCACCTCACCCTTCGAGAAGTACTTGGCGAAGAGGCTCCATGCGGTATCAAGCATCTGCTCGATCTCGATATTTACGTCGATCGAGAGCAGCTTCTCCGAGTAGTCGTGGGCGAACTTCAGGGCACGCTCGTCGTAGTCCGAGAGGTCGAAACCGTTCTCCAACTTGGTCTTGGCGTTGGCAGCATCGGCATACAGACGTACGCAGGCGTTCATCACCTGGGGGTGATCCTCGCGTGTCTTCTTACCGATAACCAGCTGCTTAAGACGCGACAGCGAACGGAAGGGGTCTACGATAACCTTACCCGTATCCGTATCGTTACGCAGGAAGAGCTGACCCTCGGTGATGTAACCCGTATTATCGGGGATAGCGTGCGTAATATCACCACCCGACAGCGTAGTCACGGCGATGATGGTAATCGAACCTCCGTTAGGCAGCTGCACGGCCTTCTCGTAGATCTTCGCAAGATCCGAGTAGAGTGAGCCGGGCATAGAGTCCTTCGAGGGGATCTGGTCCATACGGTTAGACACGATAGCCAGCGCATCGGCATAGAGGGTCATATCGGTCAGAAGCACCAGCACCTTCTCGCCCTTGTCCACTGCGAAGTACTCGGCTGCGGTAAGTGCCATATCGGGTACGAGCAGACGCTCTACGGGAGGGTTATCCGTGGTGTTCACAAACGACACGATACGATCCAGCGCACCTGCGTTCTCGAAGACCTGCTTGAAGTAGAGGAAGTCGTCGTTGGTAAGACCCATACCACCAAGGATAATCTTATCGGCCTTGGCACGCAGAGCCACATTAGCCATTACGGCGTTGTAGGGCTGGTCGGGGTCGGCAAAGAAGGGGATCTTCTGACCCGACACGATGGTATTGTTAAGGTCGATACCTGCGATACCTGTTGCGATAAGCTCCGAGGGCTGGATACGGCGGAAGGGATTTACGGTAGGGCCGCCAATCTCGCGTGCCTCACCCTCGATCTGCTCGCCGCCCTCCAGGGGCTCACCATAAGCGTTGAAGAAGCGACCTGCCAAGGCATCCGACACGCGGAGCTTGGGAGGCTCGCCGTGGAAGATAACCTCCGAGTTGGTGGCAAGACCCTCGGTGCCGGCAAATACCTGCAACGTAACCTTGTCACCCATAATCTTTACCACCTGTGCCAGACGACCACCTACCGTAGCAAGCTCGTCGTTACCTACGCCCGAAGCACGCAGCGTGATGGTAGCCTTGGTGATATTATCAATCTTTGTATATACTTTCTGAAATGCTCGTGTTGTCATATCTTGTCCTCCTTATTTTGCAAGTTTATCGTTAACAAGAGCCTCGATCTTCTGCTTGAACTCGTCGAACTGTGCAGACTGCCACTGCGAGTAGTTCATCTGGCGGAAGAGGTAGATAAGCTCCTTGAAGTACTTCGAGCACTGCTCAAAATCGGCGAAGTCGAATGACTGACGGCAGATGTTAAGTACCATATTATACATTAGCTGCTGACGCTCGATAGGACAGTTGGCATCGATAGAGTCGAAGGCATCCTGCTGAAGAATTACCGAGTCGAGAAGCTCGCTCTTCCAGAAACGCTCGTGGTACTCAACGGGTACACCGTCGTCACCGAGGATGTTGATCTGGTCGTTGGCCTCCTTACCACGCTGAACGATGGTCTTACCCTCGTATACAGCATCTACCCAGTTCTTCTCGATATGCTCGTCGAGGTACTGGCGGATCTCGGGATACTCAAGATACTTCGAGTATGAGTCCAGAGGATCGATAGCCGGATAACGCTTCGAGTCGGCACGGCTCTGCGACAGAGCGTAGAAGCAACGTGCAGCCTTCTTGGTAGACTCCGTAACGGGCTCCTTGAGGTTACCACCTGCGGGAGATACGGTACCGAGGAAGGTTACAGAGCCTGTTGCGCCGTTGTTCAGCTTAACAAGACCGGCACGCGAGTAGAAGTTCGAGATGATAGCCGAAAGGTCCATGGGGAATGCATCCTGACCGGGAAGCTCCTCCAGGCGGTTAGACATCTCACGCAGTGCCTGGGCCCAACGTGAGGTAGAGTCGGCCATAACCAACACCTTAAGACCCATCGAACGGTAGTACTCACCGATGGTCATACCCGTATATACCGAGGCCTCACGCGCTGCAACGGGCATGTTAGAGGTGTTACAGATGATGATGGTACGCTCCATGAGCTTGTGGCCTGTGCGGGGGTCAACCAACTCGGGGAACTCGGCAAAGATCTCCACAACCTCGTTGGCACGCTCACCGCAGGCTACGATGATGATAACATCGGCCTCGGCCTGCTTCGAGATGGCGTGCTGAAGCACGGTCTTACCAGCACCAAAGGGGCCGGGGATAAAGCCTGTACCACCCTCGGCCAGGGGGTTGAAGGTGTCGATGGCGCGAACACCGGTCTCCATCACGCGCGAGGGACGGGGCTTCTCGGTGAAGCAGCGAATAGCCTGCTTAACGGGCCACTTCTGAACCATGGTGATGGTGTACTCGTTGTTGTCGGCATCCGTAACCACAGCGATGGTGTCGGTCACCTTGTACTCGCCGGCCTCGACCAGCGACTTGATGGTGTAGTTGCCCTGCATGACGAAGGGAACCATGATCTTGTGCATCACCCACTGCTCCTTAACCTCACCGAGCCAATCACCGGCAGTAACCTTATCGCCGACCTTGGCCAGAGGCTTGAAGTCCCACTTGGCATCGAAGTCGAGGGGATCGGTAATCGAACCACGATTGATGAACAGGCCGTCCATCTTCTCCAGGTCGTTCTGCAGACCGTCGTAGTTACGCGACAGCAGACCGGGAGCAAGGGTAGCCTCGAGCATGTGACCCTCGAACTCCACCTTATCACCAATCTTCAGACCGCGTGTACTGTCGTAGACCTGTACATAGGCCTCATCGCCTATGACCTTGATGACCTCGGCCATCATGCGGGTATCACCGCAATATACATAGCATATCTCGTTCTGTGCCACTGCGCCGTCAACCTTCGCAATAACGATGTTCGAGATAATGCCGTTTACACGTCCTAATGTTTTCATTGATATCTATTTTGTTTATTGTTTATTGACAAGCTCCTTGGCATCAAGATCCTTAATCAGGCGATCGAGCATCTGACGTCCCACCTCGGGCGAGAGCAGGCTCCAGCGTGCCACGATATTGACCTTGACAAGATAGGACAGAATATAGTTGATGTTGAAGAAGTCGAAGACGGCAATCTCCTCGGCCTCGGCCCAGCGCAGTGAGTCAATCTTGCGCTCCTTCTCCACAATGTTCTTCTCCTCGCTTACGGCAGCTATAACCGCGTCGATATACTGCAACTCGCCACGCAGACCAAAGTCCGCAGCCGACGAGCGGGTCAACTGCTCGACAACATCGCCACCGCCCACCGTGACATCCGAGATCAGACGTCCGGCATCGCGCGCAGCAACGGCCGCTGCGATATTGCGCAGGTTGCGATCGAACTCACCCCACGCCTTGAGGAACGAGTTCTTCGACGAGGCAAGCTCCTCGTAGTAGGCATTGAACAGAGCACGCTCGAATCTATCGTCGAGCACAACATCCTCGTCACGATCCTCATCGTCGGCCTCACTGTAGAGCTTAACGACCTTTGCCACACGCTTGGGCAGCAGATCGGTATGACCCTCCAGCACCGCCTGAAGCTCCTCCTGCGAGAGGTTACCCAGGGGGTTGTAACGGCCACGCTCCGAGCGCAACGAGATGATGTTCTCACAGTCGTAGTAGGCATAGAGCATGCGCACAGCCTCACGATCTGCGGTCGATAGCTCGGCAACTATCTCGTCGATAATTGCTCGGGCATCGAAACCCTTGGTATCCGAATCCAGCGTCCATTCACGCAGGCCAGAGACCAAATAGTAGTACTCTTGAGAGAACATAACTACTTGAAAAGCATGTTAGACACCTTCTCGCGCAGGTACTCCTTGAGCAGAGCATCGAAGCTCTCGTCGGTGAACGAGATGTAGTAGCCACCGCTCTTCTCGCCTACCTTGAAGCCCGACTTAACCTCCTTCGAGTAGCCAACTTCGACACCGGCCTTCAGCAGCTCCTCCGAAGCCTTCTGCATGGCGGCATCCAGCTCGGCGCGCTTCTCCTCGGGCAACAGAGCCTTGAGAGATACATCTGCCGCTGACGACGACCAATTCTTGGCAACAGCAAGCAGCATATCCTTAACGAAGGCGGCATCTACCGTAGCGGCCTTGACAGCCTCACCTGTGGTCTTGGCCACGATAGCCTCGGTGAGCTCCGACTTGATCTTCGACACTGCCTGACGGCCGGCCAATGTGATCTCGGTCATGGCGTTCTTGGCAATATCCTCGGCACGAGCCTCGGCAGCCTTGGCAACAGCCTCGGCCTCGGCCTTGGCATCTGCAACGATCTTGGCAGCCTCGGCCTTGGCCTCGGCAACAAGTCGATCAGCCTCCGAGCGACCCTTCTCCAAGCCCTCGTTGTAGAGCTTTTGTGTAAGCTCCTGAAGTTTGTTGTTCTCCATAGTTTTTGTGTTGTTTTAAGTTTTATATATTTTTAATATCTTGTTTTGTTCTGTGTAGTGTTTTCGGTTTTTTATGCACGCGCGAGGCATACATATCCAAAAATTCCCACAAATATAGATTTATTTTTTCAGATTACCAAAGAAAATAACCCACAAAATACCTATATTATATCAATTTGCGACAACAGTTGTGAAATTGAAAAAAACTTTCTATCTTTGTTCATTATGAGAAATAGCAACACAAATAGCATTGTCGCCACGCTGGATGCCGGCGGCACGAACTTCGTCTTTGGAGCAATGCGTGAGGGTAAGCCCATAGGCAAGAGTATCACACTACCCTCGCAAGCACACGACCTCGACCTCTGCCTGAAGAGCCTCATAGATGGCTTCGAGCAGATATTCTCTTCGCTCGACGAGCGACCCTCGGCCATCAGCTTCGCCTTTCCTGGCCCGGCCGACTATCGCAACGGCATCATAGGTGGCTACCTGCCCAACTTCCCATCGTTCCGTGACGGCGTAGCTCTCGGCCCCATACTCGAGGAGCACTTCGGTGTACCCGTATTCATCAACAACGATGCTGATCTCTTCGCCTATGGCGAGGCTGCCGGAGGCGCACTACCCCGCATAAACAGCCGCTTGAGAGCCTTGGGCAGCGATAAGCAGTATCGCAATCTGCTGGGCTACACCTTCGGCACAGGCTTTGGCTTCGGCTTCGTCATGGATGGAAAGCTCAATCAGGGCGACAACTCGTGCGTGGAGACATTCTGTCTGAAGCACCGCGACATGCCGCAATGTATCGTCGAGGAGGGCGTATCCATTCGCGCCGTAAAGAGGGTGTATCGCGAGCTGTCGGGCGATGAGCGCGAGCTGGAGCCACGCGACATCTACCTCATCGCCGAGGGCGAGATGGAGGGTAGTTGTGAGGCGGCACGCGAGAGCTTTGCTACGCTGGGACGTGTAGCCGGAGATGCCATGGCCACGGCAGTAACACTCATGGATGGAATAGTGGTCATAGGTGGCGGTCTGACAGGTGCTGCAAAGCACTTTATGCCGGCACTGCTCGAGGAGATGCGCGCCGAGATAAAGACACTCTCGGGAGATAGCTTAAAGCGCGTGCAGATGCAGGTATATAATCTTGACGATGATGTTGAGTTTAAGGAGTTTGCATTGGGCAACTCAACCAAAATTAAGGTGTATGGCAGCGACCGTGAGGTGAGCTATAACCCCGTGAAGAAGGTGGGTGTGACACTCTCCGACATAGGTGCAAGCAGTGCTGTGTCGTTAGGTGCTTACCTCTACGCCATAGACAACATTTAAGAGTTTGTTTGGATATAAATTACGGTTTGGGCATCATCACTGCTGCGACGCGCGAGGCGACCGACGACAGCAGGCGGTGGTGCCCTATTCGCGCAAAGGAGCTAACGCCCATGATATCCACCATGAAGAGCTCCTCCATGCGCTTCAACGACGACTCGGGGATATCTCTTACAACAAGCGTATAGCCCGCATCGTGAATAGCCTTGGCTGCAACGAGATACTCAACCGAGGTGTATTCCGCAGGGGTGTAGACCGTATCGCGGAACGAGGCAAAGATGGGCAGCCATGGGCGACTGATAAGCCTCATATCTCCATCGACCCAGATAGCTCTATCGCCACCAAACTGCGCCACATATCTATCCGACAGTGCATCCTCGGCAACAGTAGCCGTGGTTTGTGTCATGGTAAGGGGTTGACGTGCACGAACCACGACGGCCTCAAAGCGTTTGGCGCGCAGATAGGCACCCTCGCCATAGGTGGGCATCTCGACCTCAAAACAGAGCTCACCGTCAGCCATAAGGCGCAGGGCTATGGGTGCGCTGAACATGGGGCTGAGGCGTGAGCGCGACACAAGATCGGCGATGATAGCCTCGGCATCGGCAACACTGCATAGCGATGCAAAGCCGAAGAGACGCTCCGACCCCTCCCGCAGCAGCTCGAGGTGGCGCGCAAGGAAGTAGGCGCGACCGCGAAGAGTGTGGACACGCTGCATGACGTATGGACAACGAGGTCGAAACTCCGAAGCCTCGACCACCCTACCGTCTATCCATGCCAAACGCCTCATAAATAGAGAATTATTGTTGTGTAAAAATCTTCAGCAACAGCTCCTTGAGCAGCTCGCCTCCATCCAAACCTCCGCTATCGACACCCTTGCTCTTGGCATCGTACTCACGCAGCAGACCGAGGATATTGAATACTCTACGGTTAGGCCAGCGGCCCACATTAGCCTTCAGCTCGCGCACAACGAAGGCGTTGTTGGCGCGTATCTTCGGCATTAGCTCCATATCCGACGGGAAGGCAACGCCCTTGGTACGGCTCTGCCACATAAGGTAGTTGAGCAAGAAGAGTTGCTGAAAGAGGCCAAAGAGTACGGTGATGGTCAGCGTAATGGGATAGCTCTTCGGGTTGTGGCCAAAGTGGTCGGCAATGCGCATCGCGCGAGCCACATCCTGCTTGAGGATGGCATCGTTGAGCTCGAAGGTATTAAACTCCTTTGAAAGACCTATATACTGCTCGATGTGAGCATCGGTGATGGTGCGCTCCGCCTTATCCATCGAAACCGCCAATTTATCTATCTCATGGGCCATGCGTGAGAGATCCATGCCCACATGCTCTTTGAGCATCGACAGTGCCTTGGCCGTGATCTTAAATCCCGACTGCGCAATATAGCCGTTGAGCCACTGATCGACCTCGTAGTCACGCGGACGCACCGACTCGAAGACACGCCCATTCTTCGCACAGCTCTTATAGAAGGCCGTACGTTTATCTATGCCTCTACCCTGCTCCTTGTTCTTATAGCAGATAATGAGTATGGTCGTGGGCTGGGGCGTAGAGGTGTAGTGCACCAGGTTCTCTATCTTGGTAAGTTGCTGCGCCTCGCGGACAATGACAACCTCGTAGGCACCCATCATGGGCATCTGACGACAGAGGTTGACGATATTGCCGGTGTTGCTATCCAAGCCGTAGACCGTAAGCTGATTGAACGAGCGTTCAGCCTCGTTAAGGATGCTCTGGGAGAGCTTATCGCAGATGGCATCAATGAAGTAGCCCTCATCGCCCGCAAGCAGGTAGATGGGGCTGAAGCGACGTGCTTCGATATCCGCCATGATGGCGTTATAGTCAGCAATGCAATCGCTGAATTTCACCGTTTTAGCCATTCCTAATTCGTGTTAAGGTTTATATATTGTCGCGCACTATCTTCAGCACATTCTCCGTAGACTTTGTGATACAGAACCTGTCGTCCAACCTGCGACCTATGATCCATACGATGTCGTCACCCGAGAGCAACACAAACTGGCGACTCTTCTCGGCCAGCGACACCTTCTTATCGATGAGGTAGTCGCTCACCTTCTTACGACCACTCATGCCCAGAGGCACAAACCAATCGCCATCTCTCCAACGTCGAACACGCAGCGGATAGTGCAGCTTGTCGGCATCTATGAGGGCTATATTCTCGCCCATGTCGAGGCTCTCGATAAGGTCGATGTCGCAGTAGTTGTAGAAGAGCACCGAGCCACCGGCATAGGAGCGTATGGTGTCACGCTCGACAACCACCTCGCAGTCATCATCCTCTGAAATGGGGCTGATGACAACGCCTCCACGGTCTACCACAGCAACCCACTCTCTGGAGTAGAACCTGCACCCCGTAGAGTTGGCATCTAGAGCATGGCAGAGCTGGTCGACAACATCGCCACGGAAACCATACTCACCACTCAATATCTCATAGATAACATAGTTGCGCGGCAGCAGCGTATCGATAGAGCCCACATCCAGACGATGGATGTCGCCCTCGGCATGCAGCACCTGCTTCTTGATGATGGTCATCGAGGCATCCACAAAACTCTGCGCCTGACTTAAGCGCGAGATGTTGCGACGCATGATGGTCGTGAACTGCGGATTGATCTCCTTGAGCATCGGCACAAGACCCAAGCGCACCTTGTTGCGCAGATACTTTGTCGAGCGGTTCGAGGAGTCCTCGCGGAAGGGTATGCGGTGGGCAACGGCGTAGTCGTGAATATCACGGCGTGTGGCAAACATCATAGGGCGCACGATACGTCCAACCTGCGAATTAATACCCGTAAGGCCACGCAAGCCCGTGCCGCGTAACATATTGATAAAGAAGGTCTCTATAGAGTCGTTAATGTGATGGGCAATGGCGATTACCGTATATCCGTGCTCATCGCACAGCTCCCTGAACCATGCATAGCGCAGACGGCGTGCCGCCATCTCCATTGACTCGCCCGTGAGAGCCATCTCGGCCGTAGTGTCGAAACGTCGATTAAAGAACTCCACACCATAACGCTCGGCCTCACACTGTACAAGCACTTCGTCCTCGTCACTCTCCTTGCCACGCAGCTGAAAGTTGCAGTGAGCCACACCGAAGCGATAACCCGCGGCGGCCACCAACGACATCATAACCATGGAGTCCACACCTCCCGACACGGTCAGTAGGAGCTTATCCTCGTGCGTAAAGAGCTCGTTATCTTTGACGTAACCCTCGAACTCGTCGAGCAAAAATCTATTAACCATATTATAATTTATAATACGTTGACCTCGGGCGAGATCTCCACCGAGAACTTGGCCCTCACCTCACTACATACCTTGTGCGCAAGACGCATAACATCCTCTCCGGTAGCACCTCCGTGGTTGACCAGCACCAATGCCTGACGGTCGTGGACACCCACCTTTCCATCACGATAACCCTTCAGCCCGGCCCTATCGATGAGCCATCCTGCAGCCAGCTTGACGTGCGACGCATCGCCCGGCACGGCATAAGTGGGCATATCGGGATAGGTCGCCAGCAGTCGCTCGGCAACCGCAGCATCGACGATGGGGTTTTTGAAGAAGCTACCGGCATTGCCCAGCACCTTGGGGTCGGGCAGCTTGCTTGAGCGTATAGCTACGATAGCATCGCGAATATTGCGCAACGTGGCACCACCACGCGCCTCTACCTCACGAATGACATCGCCATAGCCGAGGTTGGGCCTCGGTGCGCGATGTAGGCGCAGCTCCACCGCAAGGATAATGGCCACGCCTCGAAGTTCGTGCTTGAAGATACTCTCACGATAGGCAAAATGGCACTCCTCGCGCGTTAGACGCACTACATTTAATGTTCTGGTATCGAAGTACTCAACGGCCGTTATCGCATCCTTTGCTTCAGCTCCATACGCTCCGATATTCTGCACCGGTGCAGCACCTACCGAGCTAGGTATGGCCGAGAGGTTTTCAATACCCCACAGTCCCTCACCAACGCTCCACTCCACGAGCTCGTCCCATACCTTGCCGGCATCCACACGCAGGGTGATACCCTCCGTATCTTCGGCAATAAGCTCCATACGCTCCGAGCGAGGCGAGATCAGTACACCATCGTAGTCTTGCGTGAAGAGGATATTGTTACCACCGCCAAGAACATACCACTTCGTGGGTTGCTCCGCGAGAAAATAGTCGCGCAGGTCATCGGCAGACTCCACCTCCACAAGCGTAGCTGCGTGCTGCACAACGCCAAAACTATTGCGATTTTTAAGATTTATGTTACGATAAATGCGTTTCATATCGCAAAGTTAAAAAATTTTTGCTATATTTGAAAGATTATTTACGTCAACTGCTCTTTTGAGCACTGTAATTTGTCTAAAAATTATTAACTATAAAACCTAAATACTATGTTTAATCAACAAGACATCACCCAGATTGAGGCCCGTGGTTTGAGCGTGGCGGAGGTAGAACGACAGATCGACAACTTCGTAAAGGGATTTCCATATCTGCCCGTTGTTAGAGCGGCAGCAGGTGGCGACGGCGTGCGCCAGCTTACCGACCAGGAGCGCGATGCCGCCGAGGAGCTGTACCGCAGCAAGCAGGATGAGTTGCGCGTGGTTAAGTTCGTACCCGCCTCGGGTGCTGCAACACGCATGTTCAAGGAGCTGTTCGAGTATGTTAACGACGATAAGCGCACGGCAGGTATCGATAAGTTGATTACCAACCTCGAGAAGTTCGCCTTCTTCGCAGAGCTGGCCAAGTGGCTCACACCGCAGATCGAGGATAAGGATGTGGTACGCAACATCATCATCGATGGTCTGGAGTATGGCGCGAAGCCCAAGGGTCTGGTGACCTTCCACGCCTACAAGGATGGCGCAAGAAAGCCCGTGGAGGAGCATCTGGTAGAGGCGGCTATGTATGCGCGTAGCGGTGAGCGTGCCGTGCTGCACTTCACCGTGTCGCCCGAGCACCAGGAGGGCTTCGAGGCACTTCTCAAGGAGCGTCAGCACTTCTACGAGGAGCGTTTTGGTGTTAAGTACGATATTTCATTCTCGGTGCAGAGCCCTGCAACGGATACCATAGCCGTAAACCCCGACAACACTCCCTTCCGCACCGATGATAGCAAGTTGCTCTTCCGTCCTGCAGGACACGGTGCGTTGATCACCAACCTCGACAAGCTCGCTGCCGACGTGATCTTCGTGAAGAACATCGACAACGTAACCACCGATGAGCGCAAGGCCGACACGGTGACCTACAAGCGAGTGCTGGCAGGTGAGCTGCTGCGTCTGCAGAGCCGTGCCTTTGAGCTGCTGCGTGCCTTCGAGCGCGGTGAGCAGCCGGAGCAGGAGGCTATCGCATTCCTGCGCGACGAGCTCTCGTGCAAGCTCCCCGACAACGCCTCGCGTGAGCTTATCATCGAGACCCTCGACCGCCCGATGCGCGTATGCGGCATGGTGAAGAATGAGGGCGAGCCCGGTGGTGGTCCCTTCTGGGTACGCGACGACAAGGGTCGTGAGCAGTTGCAGATTGCCGAGTCGAGCCAGATAGCCCCCGAGGATATGCACCTGATGAAGTCGGCTACGCACTTCAACCCCGTAGACCTCGTATGTGGCGTAGGTCGCTACGATGGCACGAAGTACGACCTTACGAAGTACACCGACCCCAAGACCGGCTTCATATCGTCAAAGTCGGCAGGTGGTCGTGAGCTGCGAGCACAGGAGCTGCCAGGTCTGTGGAATGGTGCCATGGCCAACTGGAACACCCTCTTCGTGGAGGTGCCCATCACCACCTTCTCACCCGTGAAGGTAGTCAACGACCTGCTGCGCCCCGAGCACCAATAGAAGATAGGCTTTCACGTTAGAAACCGATAAGACTGCATAGGGTCGGATTGGGTAGCGCGTGGTTATTACCCCTCGCTACCCTATTCCGCCCTATTTTTTTGCACAAAAAAAAGAGCAGCCTTAATAGTGAAAACAAAATTCTTTTTGTACCTTTGTGCGATAATTTATTTACATAGGTAGGATATGCAAAAACTACGAAACATTGCCATCATCGCACACGTCGACCACGGCAAGACGACGCTGGTGGATAAGCTCATCTTGCAGGGTAAGTTAATGCGCGAGGGTGAGCAGCCTTCAGGTGAACTCATCCTGGATAACAACGACATCGAACGCGAAAGAGGCATCACCATACTCTCGAAGAACGTATCGGTAATATACAAAGACTACAAGATTAACATCATCGACACCCCCGGCCACGCCGATTTCGGTGGCGAGGTGGAGCGTGTGCTCAACATGTGTGACGGCGTACTACTCCTTGTCGATGCCTTTGAGGGCACCATGCCACAGACCCGCTTCGTGCTGCAGAAGGCCCTTGCACTGGGCAAGAAGCCTATCGTAGTGGTCAACAAGGTTGATAAGCCCAACTGCCGTCCAGAGGTGGTCAACGAGCAGGTCTTCGATCTGATGTTCACACTGGGTGCTGACGAGGAGCAGCTCGACTACAAGACCATATATGGCTCGGCAAAGCAGGGCTGGATGTCGCATGTCGCCACCGAGCGCACCGACAGCATCACACCCCTGCTGGA
This sequence comes from uncultured Alistipes sp., assembly GCA_937880705.1. Next base: position 3,469 of record CALGRZ010000068.1, on the reverse strand, counting down.
GACGATCATAGACGAGATACCCGCACCCGATGTCGTAGATGGCACGGTACAGATGCTTGTCACATCGCTCGAGTACTCGCCCTATGTTGGTCGTATTGCTGTGGGTAAGGTTACGCGCGGTGAGCTGCGCGCAGGACAAAACGTCTCGCTGGCCAAGCGCGATGGCACGATACTTAAGACCAAGATCAAGGATCTGATGGTATTTGAGGGCCTCGGCAAGGTTAAGACCGACCGCGTGGAGTGTGGCGAGATATGTGCTCTGGTGGGTATTGAGGGTTTCGAGATTGGCGACACCATCTGCGACTACACGACACCCGAGCCACTGCCACCTATCGCTATTGACGAGCCTACGATGTCGATGCTCTTCACTATCAACAACTCACCCTTCTTCGGCAAGGATGGCAAGTATGTCACCTCGCGCCATATCAAGGAGCGACTTGATCACGAGCTCGAGAAGAACCTCGCACTGCGTGTCGAGCCGGGACAGAATGCAGACTCGTTCATAGTCTACGGTCGTGGCGTGTTGCACCTGTCGGTACTCATCGAGACCATGCGACGCGAGGGCTACGAGCTGCAAGTGGGTCAGCCCAAGGTTATCACAAAGATCATCGACGGTCAGCGTTGCGAGCCTATCGAGGAGATGATGGTGGACTGCCCCGAGGAGTATGCCGGCACGGTCATCGAGTTGGCTACACGTCGCAAGGGCGTGCTTGTCAACATGGAGACCAACTCGGAGCGTACACGCCTGGAGTTCTCGATACCCTCGCGTGGTATCATAGGTCTGCGCTCCAATATGCTCACAGCCACGGCAGGTGAGGCTATCATGACACACCGACTGAAGGAGTTTGCGCCCTGGGTCGGAGAGATGGAGATGCGCACTAATGGCTCGATTATCGCCTCGGAGACGGGTACGGCCTACGCCTACTCTATTGACAAGTTGCAGGATCGCGGTCGCTTCTTCATATCGCCTATGGAGCAGGTCTACATGGGTCAGGTGGTGGGTGAGCACACACGCTCTAACGACATCACCGTCAACGTCACCAAGGCCAAGCAGCTTACCAACATGCGCGCCTCAGGCTCGGATGAGAAGGCTTCGATAGCTCCGCCCGTGATATTCTCGCTGGAGGAGGCACTTGAGTATATCCGCGAGGATGAATATGTTGAGGTAACACCCAAGGCTATGCGTCTGCGCAAGATACTGCTCAACGAAGTAGATCGCAAGCGCGCCTCGAAGGAGTAACAGTGGACCAAACAGCTTAAAACCCAAATAGAGTATTAACCTTAAAACAAATCTTATAGACATGGAAAAGAAGATTGGTATCGCGTGTGACCACGCGGCATACGAACTTAAAGAGTTCTTGGTGGGCTACCTGGCATCAAAGGGCTTTGAGGTCGAGGATTTTGGCACACACTCGGAGGAGTCGTGCGACTATCCCGACTTTGCACACGCCCTGGGCGAGGCTATCGACGAGGGTCGTCTGGAGCGTGGCTTGGGTCTTTGCGGCTCGGGCGAGGGCATCTCGATGACACTGAACAAGCACCAGAGCGTTCGCGCAGCACTCTGCTGGGCACCCGAGATTGCGAAGCTGTCACGTCAGCACAACAACTCTAACGTGCTCTGCATGCCCGCACGATTTATCTCTAACGACGAGGCTCTGGCCATGCTCGACATCTGGTTGGAGACCGAGTTTGAGGGTGGTCGCCACCAGCGTCGCCTCGACAAGATGCCTCTGAAATAGATTTCCGGCAATAGGAAGAGATAGGGCATTTAGGGAGCGTAGTGAATTTAGGGAGTATAGAGACGGTACACTATCAACGAATAGATGTCGGCCGCGCTACTACCTATCAAGTCCTATTGAGTCCTATTGACTGCGCAAAATAGGATGAATAGGAAGAGATAGGATTAAATAGGAAGAAATAGGGATAGCAGGCCGTTCATGGGTAAACGTCGGCCGCGCTAATACCCATCAAGCCCTATCAAGTCCTATTAAGTCCTATTGACTGCGCCGTCGGCTCTCGCCAATATACATCAAACAAAAAAGAGAGAAACTTACGTTCCTCTCTTTTTCTGTACTCGGAGCCGGGGTCGAGCGATTGTTTATAAACAATCGAAGCCGAACGGTTATGGGCACATGTTGTCCATAACTTCGGCAACCGCATTTTTAGGTGAGTACCGCGGCATATAGTTGCGTTGGCGAGGGCATAGGCTTTAGCCTGTGGATAGATCGTTAGGGCATGGCAAGTCTTGCTTGCCGACTGCACAAACGATATAGCCACAACGACCAAAGGTCGGCTCTCGCCAACAGCCACCCAACAAAAAAGAGAGAAACTTGCGTTCCTCTCTTTTTCTGTACTCGGAGCCGGGGTCGAACCGGCACGGGCATTTCTGCCCACAGGATTTTAAGTCCGGCGTGTCTACCTATTCCACCATCCGAGCAACATTGTCATTAAGACGCTGCAAATGTAGCACATTTATTTAATTCTGCAAAATCTTGCGATCAATATATTTGATTATCGCCTCCGTATCATGGGGAGAGAACCACTCCGTAGCCTCGTCACGTCGAAACCATGTAAGCTGACGCTTGGCATAACGTCGTGAGTTACGTTTGATAAGCTCTATCGCCTCCTCCAACGTGGCTGTGCCATCGAAGTAGTCGAAGAGTTCGCGATAACCAACCGTCTGCAACGAATTGAGATGGCGCAACGGCATCAGTGCACGCACCTCCTCGACAAGGCCATCGTTGATCATCATATCCACACGACGATTGATGCGATCGTAGAGCACATCGCGTGGCAGGTCTGTACCCACCTTCACGATACGAAATGGTCGCTCGGCTACCCTGCCACTACGTTGCTCGGAGTATGGTCTACCCGTGGTTATGCATACCTCCAGAGCTCGCATCACGCGCGCAGGGTTCTGCCTATCCACCACACGAGCATAGACCGGGTCGACACGCTCAAGCTCGGCAACAAGGCTTGGCAGACCCTCCTCGGCAAGACGTCTCTTGAGGTTATCGCGCAGCGCATCATCCGCCTCGGGGAGGTTGTCCATACCCTCGCACAGTGCCTGCCCATAGAGTCCCGAGCCACCAACGGCAACCACCATAGGGCTGCTCTCGAAGAGCTTGTCGAGCAACGCCAGGGCCTCGACCTCGTACCTGCCGCAGTTGAACTCCTCCTCGGGCGAGCGGTCGGCAATGAAGTAGTGCGTAGCCTGTGCCAGCTCCTCGGCCGTGGGCTGTGCCGTACCAATGGCCATACCACGATAGACCTGACGTGAGTCGGTAGATATTATCGGGGCTCCATAGTGGCGAGCAAGCTCTATGGCCAAAGAGGTCTTTCCCGAGCCGGTGGGCCCCACAACAACGACCAGCGTAGGAGGGTTAATACTCATCGTCGTAGCCGTCGTCACCATCAAACTCATTGTAGTCGCTCATCATCTCATCGAATATTGAGCCAGATTGCACAG
>CALGRZ010000067.1 GCA_937880705.1 uncultured Alistipes sp. | reverse complement strand
CTGTAACCGCTTGATCCGTAGTCAAGTACTCTATTCAGTTGAGCTACGGAGCCATATCCCTTACTTTTGCGAGTGCAAATGTAGAACAAAAAATCGAACTGTGCAAATATTTTGTGAAAAAATTTACAAAAAAAAAGCGACAGCCACAGCCATCGCTCCTTTATTGTGCAGAGTATCAGTCTATTACTTGATATGCTCGGCAAGTATCTTTTCGATCTCCTCACCACGCAGATTCTTCGCTACGAGCTTGCCCTCGGGCGAGAAGAGGAAGTTGGTGGGTATTGAGCTGACGTTGTAGAGGTCGGCTGCGGGGCACTTCTGCTCCTCGTTGTAGCCCCACACGTTGACCCATGTCATGTTGTTCTCCTGGATGAACGCACGCCACTTATCCTCGGTGCCGGGGCGGTCGAGGGTGATGCCGTAGATCTCGAGGCCCAGGGGTGCGAACTTCTCGTAGGCAGCCACGAGGTGGGGTATCTCGCCACGGCAGGGGCCACACCATGTAGCCCAGAAGTCGACAAGAACCCACTTGCCCTCGGCGGCGAGGGCGGCTGTCGAGATCTCGTTGCCCTCGGCATCCTTCAGCGTGATATCCTCCATGTCGCCACCCAGCAGCGTGCGCTTGGTGCCGTTGTAGAGCTCGAGGTAGTCATACTTGGGGTCTATCATCGCGAAGAGCTCTGCGAAACGCTCGTCATTCTGGGCATACTGGCCATATATCTGGAGCATCTGCAGCGACACGAGGTTGTCCTTGTTGGCCACCACCTGCTCGTCGACATAGGCTGTGAGCTCGGCGATGATAGCCTCGGCCTCCTCCTCGTTCTCGCAGAAGAAGATGGGCTGGAAGATCTCGCCGGCACGCTTCGAGAAGTCGCGCATGATGGTGTTGTAGCGTGTGCCCTCGACGTCGAAGAGCTTCTCCTCGGCGTTGTACTTAACGGCGATGGGCTGACCCTCGGTGATAAGCTCCACGGCGGGGCGGCCGTTGACAAGCAGGCTTACAAACTGCTCTGCGGGGATGAGCACGTTGGCCGTGAAGGCCTTGTTGTCGTCGAGTTCGGTGATGGCCAGCGACTCGTTGGTGCCCGACACCACAAGCTCTACCTTGTCGCCGATGTTGGCACCCTCCATTGCTGCGAGGTCACCCGTGATGGCGATGTTACACTTTGTCTGGTTGGTGGCGCAGCCCATAATCATCAGGGCGCATGCCACGGCGGTGAAAATCTTTCTCATTATTGTTCTGTTTTTTTATGTTAGTTACTATGTTGTTGCGCAGGGCGGTGGCGCAGTCGGTGGCGCAGTCAGGCGCAGTCGATAGCGCAGTCGATAGGACTTAATAGGATTAATAGGACTTGATAGGACTTGATAGGATTAAGCGCGGCCGACATTTACCCGGTAGCAACCTGCTATCCCTATTTCTTCCTATTCCTTCCTATCTCTTCCTATTTCTTCCTATCTCTCCCTGCTTGTTCTCTTCCTACTCTCCCTGTTCCTCCCTGCTTCCTGCTCTCTCTGCTGCTCTCTCTGCTGCTCTCGCCCCCTCTTTGTTGCCCTTGATGCGGTCGGGGTTGCTGCGTGCGAAGCTCTCCCACGATAGTGAGCCCTTGCGCGCCTTGCTGTCGCCACCCAGACCCTTGCGCTTCTCGCCCGTGGTGGCGCGTGTGAGGATGTTCGAGGTGGTGTACCAGTGGCATAGTGCCACGGCCATGCCATCCGTAGCATCGAGCTTGCGCGGTTGGTAGTTGGTGCCCAGCGTGGCGTTGATCATCGTTGCCACCTGCTGCTTTGTCGCTGCGCCATTGCCCGTCATCGCCTGCTTGATGCGCGAGGGCGCATACTCGGCAATGGGTATCGCTCGCGAGAGGCTCAACACCGCAGCTATGGCGACACCCTGCGCGCGACCCAGCTTGAGCATCGACTGCACGTTGCTGCCGAAGAAGGGTGACTCGAAGGCCACCTCGTCGGGTGTGTAGCCCTCGGTGAGGCTGCGCACGCGCTCGAAGATATGTGCGAGCTTGAGGTGCGCATCGCCAATCTTGTGCAGGTCTATCTCACCCATCACCACAGCCTGGGGCTTGCCCTCGACGATGTCGATGATGCCGTAGCCCATGTAGTTGGTGCCGGGGTCGATGCCCATTATGCGGTGTGTGGCGCGCTGCATAGCCCGGGGTCTACTCCTCGAGTTTGTTGACGCGCTTCTCTATCTCGCGGAGCTTGTAGGCCATGTCGGGGAGCTGGCGGAAGATAGCAAACGAGCGGTGGTACTGCACGCCCGGCAGTGCGGGGTAGCCGAAGCGTATCTCGTCGCTGGGCACATCCTTGTCGAGGCCCGACTTCGAGCCTATCTTCACGCGGTCACCCACGGTGACATGGTCGGCGATGCCCACCTGTCCTGCCACGAAGCAGTTGGCACCCACCTTCGAGGTGCCGGCGATGCCCACCTGTGCCGACATCACGGTGTTGCTGCCCACCTCGACGTTGTGGCCCAGCTGTATGAGGTTGTCGAGCTTGACGCCCGAGCGTACTATCGTCGAGTCGGTCTTGGCGCGGTCGATGCAGGTGTTGGCACCTATCTCCACGTTGTCCTCGATGATGACGTTGCCCAGCTGCGGGATCTTGGCAAAGGTGCCATCCTCGCGCGGTGCGAAGCCGAAGCCGTCGGCACCTATCACGGCACCGGCATGCAGGATGCAGTTGCGACCTATCGTGCAGCCCTCGTAGACCTTCACGCCGGGGTAGAGTATGGTGCCCTCGCCGATGGTCACACCATCGCCGATGTAGCACTGGGGGTAGAGCTGCACACGACGACCTATCTGTGCACCGCGCTCCACGACGGTGAACTGACCTATGTAGCACTCCTCGCCTACGGTGGCCTCCTCGCTTATCGAGGCCTGTGGCGAGATGCCGCTCTTGCGTGGTCGTGCGGCGTTGTACATCTCCAGCAGGCGCAACACGCACTCGCCCACGTTCTTAACCTTGATAAGTGTTGTTCTTACCTCGGCCTTTGGCTCGAAGGTGCTGTCGACCAGGACTATCGATGCCTGTGTGGTGTAGAGGTACTGCTCATACTTGGGGTTTGTCAGGTAGGCCAGGCCTCCCGCCTTGCCACCATCTATCGACGTTACGGTGCTCACCGTGGCACCCTTGTCACCTACCACCGTGCCCTCCAGGAGGCCGGCGATCATCTCTGCTGTAAACTGCATATCTGTTTTTCGTTATTTATCCATGTAGTCCGCCAGACGTATGCCCTCGGGCAGCAGCTCGTCGACGGGGTAGTTGAAGGTGTGCAGCTCCCTCACCAGCGACGACGATATGTGCTCCACCTCGGCAGGTGCTACCACCAGCACCGTGCTTATATCGCTGAATATGTGGCTGTTGGCATGTGCCAGCGTGCGCTCATAGTCGAAGTCTGCGCTGTTGCGCACGCTGCGTACTATGGCCGTAGCACCCAGTCGTCGTGCCTCCTCGCCCGTGAGTGTGGTGTAGCTCGTTACCTCGACTCGCGGCTCCTCGGCATATACCGTGCGTATGAGCCTTGCGCGGCTCTCCACGGTGAGCATGCCTCGCTTGGCAGGGTTGTAGCCTATAGCTATGATGACCCTGTCGAAGAGGCGCAGTGCCTCGCTGACCACCGCCTGGTGGCCGCGTGTGAAGGGGTCGAATGACCCGGGGAAGATGGCTGTACGCTGCATACCTATGTATATATTATCTCACAAAGTTACATAAAATTTCGATATGTGCAACCTTTGGGCTCTAAATAGTGCTACCTCGCACGTCGTCGCCCGCGCAGCTCTATATATTCGGCATAGACGAGTGTCGTGTTTGGGTTTGTCGACACCATCTCCTGGCGTATGCCCTTGGTGCCTATGGGTATGCCGAGCCAGCGGCGTGGCACGCGGTGCACAACCTGGTGTATGGTATCTGTCGACCTAAACTCCCAACGCATTATGTTCGAAGATATTGTGCCGCGCAGCGATGTGTGGCCGTCGTCGTATATGAGGTGGGGCAGGGTGTCGTGTATGACGATGGTGTCGCGCAGGGTCGTTGTGGCCACGGTGGTGGCTATGCTCTCCACCCTGCGCAGCTTGAGGCGCAGGTCGCGTATTATCGCTTCGAGATCGCTGCGGTGCTCGCGTAGCTCGTTGATGGTCAGGCTCATGGCCGTTGCCGATGCTGCCGACCGCTCGGCCTTGGTGCGGTAGAGCGTGACATCCTCGAGCAGTGCCTCGCGGTCGCTGGCAAGGCGTTTTATGCTCTGGTGCTGGTGGTAGATCACTGCGCCACAAAGCAGCGTGGCAGCAAGGAGTGTAAGTGTTAATCTATTCATAGTTATAAGGTTTTGGTTGGTTGCTTCGGTAATTAGGCGCGGGGTGCGGGGTGGCGGTGGCGGTGGCGCAGTCAGTAGGACTTAATAGGATTAGTAGGACTTGATAGGATTTGATAGGACTTAATAGGACTTGATAGGGTAGCGCGGCCGACATTTACTCGGTAGCGGCCTGCTATCCCTAAATATCCTATCTCTTCCTATTCCGTCCTATTTCTTCCTATCTCTTCCTATCGCCCTCCCCCGCGAACAAAACGAACAACGCGAACAAAGCGAACAAAGCGAACAAAGCGAACAAAACGAACAAAGCGAACACCCCCTGTTCGCACTGTTCGCGTGTTCGCGTGTTCGCATGGGCGCAGTTCACTCGCGGTGTATATACCATATTAAATAATTTAATACCACTATAATCTATTGTGGTATACGACGCCCCTGCTACTGACTCTATCTATGTCGGTAGCTACAACGGTTATATATCGCTCTATATCTGTAAATTCTCTCCTGTGGCCTATCTCGGCTGTTGCAGGGTATCTTGAACGCTATGTCGTATATCCGATACAAATATACAACATTTTGCAGCCGTTGTCAAGTATTTTAATGAGTTTTTGTTAAAATATTTGCTGGGATGCATGGTGGTAGGGTTGTAGGTGCGTGGAGGCGCAGTCAGGCGCAGTCAGTTGCGCAGTCAGTAGGACTTAATAGGATTTGATAGGACTTAATAGGACTTGATAGGGTAGCGCGGCCGACATTTAC